>JACCWP010000051.1 GCA_013697585.1 Nocardioidaceae bacterium | reverse complement strand
GGCAAGCCCGACGGCAGCGGGCTCACCCCGCGGCAGCGGCTCGTGCTCGACGTCATCCGCGACTCCGTGGAACGCCGGGGCTACCCGCCGTCGATGCGCGAGATCGGCGAGGCCGTCGGCCTCACGTCGGTCTCGAGCGTGTCGCACCAGTTGCGCCAGCTGCAGGCCAAGGGCCTGCTCCGGCGCGACGCCAACCGTCCCCGCGCGGTCGAGATCCGGGCCGCTCCCGAGCCGAACACGACGCTCGGCGCGTACGACGAGACCGGCATGAACGACGCGCGACCGGCAGCGACGTACGTGCCGGTCGTGGGCCGCATCGCCGCCGGTGGGCCGGTGCTCGCCGAGCAGGCGGTCGAGGACGTGTTCGCCCTCCCGAAGCAGGTGGTCGGCGACGGCCAGCTGTTCCTGCTCAAGGTGGCCGGCGACTCGATGATCGACGCGGCCATCTGCGACGGCGACTGGGTCGTGATCCGCCAGCAGCCGGTGGCCGAGAACGGCGAGATCGTCGCCGCGATGATCGACGGCGAGGCGACCGTCAAGACGTACAAGCGGCGCGACGGGCACGTCTGGCTGCTGCCGCACAACGCCGCGTACGAGCCGATCCCCGGTGACGACGCATCGATCCTCGGCCGGGTCGTGGCGGTGCTGCGCAGCGTCTGAACGTCGGCGGTCCCGAGAAGGGTGCTCCCGCCCCGACCCGGGGGTCGAGGCGGGAGCGTGGTCGATCAGAGGTCGTTCAGAGGTCGTTCAGTAGAGGTCGACCCGGGAGTACAGCAGCTTGTTCGGCGAGCCGGTACCGATGTTGCTGAGCTTGTACTTGGACGACTTCCGCTTGAGCTTCCTGGCAACCTGGCCCGTGCCGGCGCCCGGGTTCTCGCCGAGGTAGAGCGCAGCCACGCCCGCCGCGTGCGGCGACGCCATCGAGGTGCCGCTGAGGATGGCGGTCGCGCTGTCACTGGTCCACCAGGCCGACGTGATGCCATCGCCGGGCGCAAACAGGTCGACGCACGCCCCGTAGTTCGAGAAGCCCGCGCGGCGGTCGGTGATGGTCGACGCGCCGAGCGTGATGGCCTTCGGGGTGGATGCCGGTGAGTACGAGCACGCGTCGGCGCTGGAATTGCCGGCGGCCACGGCATGCACGACGCCGGCGTTGATCGAGTTGGTCGTCGCGTCGTTCATGGCCTGGAAGTTGCCACCGCTGAGGCTCATGTTCGCCACGGACGGCCCACTGTGGACGTCGGTCACCCAGTCGACGGCGGCGATGGTGGTCTCGAACGCCGCTCCACCACTGCAGCCGAAGACGCGCACCGCGATCAGGTTCGCCTGCTTGGCCACGCCGTAGCTGGAGCCTCCTGCAGTGCCGGCGACGTGGGTGCCGTGCCCGTTGCAGTCATCCGCGGTGCCGCCGTCGACCAGGTCGATGCCGGACGTCGCCCGACCACCGAAGTCGTTGTGCGAGAAGCGGATCCCGGTATCGATGACGTAGATGTCGACGCCTGACCCAGCGCTGTCGACGTAGTTGTAGGTGGTGTCGAGCGGCAGGTCCCGCTGATCGACGCGGTGCAGTCCCCACGACGGCGGGTTGGGTTGGACACCGGTCGTGGTGACTCGCGCGTCGGCCTCGACGTAGCTCACCCCTGCTGACGTACGCACAGCCTCGAGCGCAGCCGCCGGCAACGCGGCGGAAAAGCCCTTGAGCGCCGACCGGTAGGTGAACCGAACCGTGCCCCCCGCGGCCGCTGCAGCGGCTGCCACGTCTTGGACGCGCTGGTCGCTCGAGCCGTTCTCCAGCACGACGACGTAGCGACCCGCCACGGAGTCGGCGCCCCCGACGCCGAGGAGCGGCGCGCGCGTGACGTCCTCCGTGCTGGCGTGGACGCCCGACACAGGTGAAACCGCCAGCGCCAAGCCGATGGTGAGCGGCCCAGCGCGCCACCAGTGTGTCCGTGCTCCTGCCATGTGCCTTCTCTCCGGCTTCATGCCCGCGCTCCTGAACGAAGCGGCAGATACGGCTCGCGGAACGTATCGCTCCGGCACTTGCTGCACAGGAGTTTCGGCACAGTTCTGCGAATCGGGACGCAAGCAGTACCTTCCCGCGGTGGGACACGCCAGCCCGGCGCCGCTCCGGGGGGGAGCGAGGCCGGGCAGCATGCGCTGGTCGTCAGCTGATCCGCGAGAACAGCAACCGGTTCGGTGAGCCGGGGCTGTCCCAGAGCGTGAGCGTGTTCTTCGTGGACCCGTTCACGATCGCGTCGCGCACCTGGGTCGGTGTCGCAGCCGAATTCTGCTCGAGGTAGAGCGCCGCGACACCCGCCACGTGCGGCGAGGCCATCGACGTCCCGCTGATCGTCTTCTTCGCCGTGTCGCTCTTCTTCCACGCAGAGGTGACGTAGTCACCGGGCGCGAAGAGGTCGAGGCAGCTGCCGTAGTTGCTGAACCAGGCGTCCCAGTCCAGGTCGTCCGTGGCGC
>JACCWP010000031.1 GCA_013697585.1 Nocardioidaceae bacterium | reverse complement strand
ACCGAGACGTACACGTCCGGATGCGTCGACAACCACCGGGCCAGGGACGTGGTGCCCGCCTTCGGCGCACCGATCAGATAGACGTCAGGCAGCACTACGCCCGTCCTCCGTTCGCCGCCACAGCGTTTCTGGCATGCTGCGGACTGCTCCGTCCGCGGCAGGAACTGTATCGATCGCGTGGGCAGCAGCCCAGTCGGCTGGTCAGCCGATTTCCAGTATCAGCAGGTCACCTGCCAGATCGACCACGGCCGCCCCCGTGGCCGACGTTGTGGCGATCGGGGCCGCCCGTTGCGCAGGGGCGTAGACGGCGACGGGTCGCCGGGGCGAGACGCGGACGGTGAGCCGTACCGGTCGCACGTCGATCAGCGCGCCTTCCGGGTAGGTGGTGGCGACCTCGACGTCACGCCACAGCGCCAGGTAGTGCCGGCCGTCGCGCTTCTGCAGGAGCAGCTGCTGGACGTCCCGGTTGTCGCCGACGACCTCGAGGCGCAGTCCATCCGGTACGAAGGGGTCGCCGCGATCAGAGAGCAGGGCGAGCAGCTGCTGTGTGGCATAGAACTCCGGCTTCTTGCGCCAGGTGTCCGGGCCCGCAGTGGACACCGAGTCCTCGGTCATTGCGACGAGGCCGAAGTGTGCCTGTCGTTGCGCTGTGGCGTCGATCCGGGTCTGGCTCGTGAAGTCGATTCTGTCCGGATCGTCGAGGAGCTCGAACCGCCCATAGATGGCGTCGCGGAGGAAGTAGTCGCAGATCCCTCGCACGGCGTATGTCGCCGCAGCTTCCTCGGGCACCGTGCGTCCAGCGTCCGTCTGCGGGGAGTCGTTGTACCCGGTCTCACTCACCACCCAGCGACCGACATCCGGATAACACGAGCGCATGATCTCCAGCTGCCTGTCGATCCCGCGGGTCGGGCTGGTCCCGCGGTTGTACAGGTGGACGTTGCCCCAGTCACAGATAGCACTGAGGTCGCCAAGCTCCGCTGCCCGATCCACGGTGACGTCGGTGCGCAGTGATGGCCCGGCGACCGGGATGCTGCGGGTGAAGGGGCTTGCCTTGGCCCGTTGCCACAGCGCCGCTTGCATGATGCGCGCGTGCGGTGCCCACTGGGGGTCACGCCGGTCGTCGACGACCGGCCCGTCGACTTCGTTGCATCCCCCGAAGGAGTGCAGCAGCGCGGAGAGATTCCCGCCGGTCGGCGGTCCGTAGACGGTGCTGAGGAAGTTCATCACCTCGGCCGTGACGCCGGCCGCGTCGGGCCAGTCCTCCAACGTCGCCACGGTGGCGTGCCAGCGCACTCCGGTGGACAGCAGCTCGTTCATCGCGTATCGCTGTTGACGCGCTCCTGGCGACTCGCCGGTCGCCACGCGTTCCCGGACGGTACGGACGCCCAGTTCCTGGAGCAATCCCACCACCGCGGCGGTGTATCCGTAGACCGTGGGCTCATAGAACGTCTTCGTGTTCAGCAGGTAGGCCCCGCACAGGTCGTCCGCGCGGCGCGCTGCTACCAAAGGCAGCTGTGTCGCCGAGTCGAACGCGCCGGGGACGGTGGACTCAGCCCTGGTCGGTCGCCCGCCTAGTTGTGCGCGATCTCCTCCTGTGCAGGCGCTGAGCACGACAGACGAGGCAACCAAAAGCAGGTCGCGCCGGTGCACGTCATCACTTCGCTTCTGCACTGGGTGGGCGACCGATACCCACAAGGATAGGTCATCGTGCGCAGCGAACTGGCGTTGATCCGCGACGGCAACGCACCAGTGAGGCACCTGCGGTTACGCAACGCGGTCGGCCGGTGACCTCCTGTCGGTTTGTCCATGTTGTTACCAGTTCTCGACAGCAATGACCTACACTTTCCGTGTTCGTCACAGCGTCTGCTGCCAAGGGGATCTCTTCATGACTCGCTCGTCCCGACTGCTCGCTGCCCTCATGGGGGCTGGACTGCTCGTTGCTCTGCCGGCTCCCTCGGGTGCGTCCATGGAGCAGCCCGACGTCGTGAGCGACAACCCGGCCAACAACACGCCGGTCCTGGTCGACACCGATCCCGTGGACACCACCGCCCTGCACGTTGACGCCATTGCGCAGGCCGATGGCACGCTCTACGCGGGTGGGCTGTTCGATGCTGTGGCAAACTCCCCTGCCAACGGTGGTCAGCAGTTCGACCGTGACAACGTCGTGGCCCTGGACGCCGACACCCAGGAGCTCAGGCGGGCCTTCGCGCCCGTGGTCGACGGCAACGTTTGGGCAATCGAGGCCACCGCGAACGCGGTCTACATCGGCGGCGCGTTCAGTACCGTCAACGGCGTGTCAACGCCGGCGCTCGCCAAGCTCAACCCGCTCACTGGGGCGGTGGATCCCTTGTTCGACGCTGGCTTCAACGGCGGACGGATCGAGGAGATCAAGCTGGTCGACGGCCGGCTCATCGTTGCCGGCAAGAATGCCCGCAAGCTGATGGCGCTCGACCCGGACACCGGCCGGGACACCCGATATATCGATCTGGGCATCAGCGACCCCGTTCCCAACACGCGCGGCGGGGTGACCATCTTTGACTTCGCCGTCAACCCCGCCGGAACGCAGCTGATCGCTACCGGCAACTTCCTTACCGTGGCCGGTGAGCCACGCAGCAAGTTCTTCGTTGCGGACCTCGGCGCGAACGAGGCGACGCTCAATGACTGGTACTACGAACCGCTCGCCGAGCGTTGCGCCACGGACAACCCGCGCCGAGTGGCGAACCTGCAGGGCGTTGACTACTCACCGGACGGTACGCACTTCGCCGTAACAGCGACCGGCCAGATCGTGGAAACCGCGTCGGACCGCAACAGGACTGTCTGCGACGCCGTCGGCTACTTCGACCTAGCGGACGACACCACGCCGGAGTGGATCAACTACACGGGTGGTGACAGCGTCTGGTCGACCGCCGTGACCGGTGCTGCGGTCTACGCACAGGGACACTTCTCCTGGCTGGACAACACCCGGGGGTTCGCCAGCAAGTGCCCGGAAGCGGATCTCGCTATCTGCGACGCGCGCAAGGGCGTCGGCGCGATCGACCCGGAAACGGGCATGGCCCTGCCGTGGGACCCGAACAAGCCTGCCCGGCTGGGTGGCAAGGACTTCCTGGCGACCACCGAGGGCCTGTGGATCGGTTCGGACAGTCGCCGGATCAACGGCGAGGAGCGCTACGGCTTGGCCTTCATGCCGCTGCTGTGACGTCGGCCAGCACATCGCATACTTGTCCCCACCAACGGCCGACCGGGATGGGCGGGAATGCGGATCCTGCAGTTGCACAACCACCATGGCAGCCTCGGCGGGGCGATGGAGGTGCTGGCCCACGAAGCCGAGTTGCTCATCGGCGCCGGTCACGCCGTCCGCACCTACGCGCTGGCACCCACGGACGAGCTGGGGCTCGGACGGGTACGCGCCGGCGCCAAAGCCGTGTGGAACGTCGAGGCGTGCCGCGAGGTCGCTGCGCACATCAAGGACTTTCGTCCTGACGTCGTCCACGTTCACACCCCCTTTCCCTTGCTGTCGCCTGCGGTCTTCCGCACCGCCAAGCGGCTCGGCGTGCCAACCGTCACAACGCTGCACAGCTATCGCTACTCGTGCATCGCGGCGACCTGCCACCGAAACGGGACTGTCTGCGAGG
>JACCWP010000004.1 GCA_013697585.1 Nocardioidaceae bacterium | reverse complement strand
CCCGGCCAGGGCGGCATCGAGGCGTGGCTGCGCCTGGGCGAGGCCTGCGGTCTGACCCGCGAGGAGATCTCCGACCACCGCCATCTCGTCCCCGGGGTGCGCTTCGCCGTGGACGCCTACGTCACCTTCGCCCGGACCCGGCCCTGGGTGGAGGCGGTCGCGTCGTCGCTGACCGAGCTGTTCGCCCCGGATCTGATGGCCGAGCGGCTCGCCGCGTTCGAGCAGCACTACACCTGGATCGCCCCGGACGGGCTGGCCTACTTCCGGGCCCGCCTGGAGCAGGCGCCCCGCGACTCCGAGCACGCCCTCGAGGTGGTGACGCAGTACTGCCGGACCCCGCTGGACCGCGACGCCGCGGTGGCCGCGCTGTCGTTCAAGTGCGACGTCCTCTGGTCGATGATGGATGCGATCGACAAGGCCCATGGAGATTAGCCCCGTGCCGAATGACGGCGCGGCCGCCGACCCCGCGGCGACCCCCCGGCCGACGCCACCGGCCGTCCCGCCGTCGGGCCACCCGGCGTTGTCGCGTCACGTACGGATGCGGTTCGACCGGACCCGGGAGCGGTACGTGCTGTTGGGGCCGGAGTCGGTGATCGTGCTCAACCCGACCGGCGCAGACATCCTCGGGCTCTGCGACGGGCAGCGGACCGTGTCCGACGTCGCCGCGGAGCTGCAGGGGCGGTACGACCGCGTGGTCGACGACGAGGTGGCGACCTTTCTGGCCCGGCTCGTCGCCAATCGGTGTGTGGAGATCGACGATGGACCGTGATGCCAGGATGAACAGGCCCTTCGGGCTGCTGGCCGAGCTCACCTACCGGTGCCCGCTGGCGTGTGCCTACTGCTCCAACCCGCTCGAGCTCGCCGCCTACAACGACGAGATGAGCACCGCCGAGTGGCAGCGCGTGTTCACCGAGGCCGCGCAGATGGGTGTGCTGCAGTGCCACCTCTCCGGCGGCGAGCCGATGCTGCGCCGGGACCTGGTCGACCTGGTGCGCACGGCCGCCGAGCTGGGCATGTACACGAACCTGGTGACGAGTGCGATCGGGCTCTCGCGCAGCCGCGCGGAGGGGCTGAAGGAGGCCGGGCTCGACCACGTGCAGATCAGCGTGCAGGCCGACGAGCCCGTCACCTCCGACCGGATCGCCGGCATCCCGTCGTTCGAGCGCAAGCTCGAGGCGGCAGCCGTGGTGAAGGACCTGGGCTGGCCGCTGACGATCAACGTCGTGTTGCACCGGCAGAACATCGACCGAGTCGCCGAGATCATCGCCCTGGTCGAGGAGCTTGACGCCGACCGGATCGAGCTGGCCAACACCCAGTACTACGGCTGGGCGTGGCGCAACCGCACGGCGCTGCTGCCGAGTCGGGAACAGCTCGCGGTGGCCGAGGAGATCGTCCGCGCCGCGCGCGAGCACTTGGCGGGCCGAATGGAGGTCGTACACGTCCTGCCCGACTACTACAGTGAGTACCCCAAGCCCTGCATGGGCGGGTGGGCCGCACGCCAGCTAACCGTGGCCCCCAACGGCGACGCGCTGCCCTGCCCGGCCGCGCAGACCCTGCCGCTGCCCCGCGCGAGCGTGCGGGAGGACTCCCTGGAACGGATCTGGGACGGCTCCCCGATGTTCACCGCTTTCCGCGGCACCAGCTGGATGAAGGACCCCTGCCGGACCTGTGACCGCCGCGAACTCGACTTCGGCGGGTGCCGCTGCCAGGCGTTCCAGCTCACCGGCGACGCCGCCCGTACCGATCCGGTCTGCCATCTCTCGCCCGACCACGCGATCGTGGCCGAGGTGGTGGAGGCGGCCAACGCGGGGACGAGACGGGACGAGGAGGCTCTCGTCCCGCGTCCACACCGCGGCTGAGTCAGTCCATCTCGATCGGGGCTCCCCCGAACGCGACGAAGCTCAGGACCCAGTAGGCGACGTACAGCGCGAGCAGCACACAGCCATGCCACCGCTGCAATCGGCCCGTGTAGAGGAAGTACACCGCGAGGCCGGTCACCACGATGAGCGCGATCAGATGCCACGTGAGCACGTCCGGGCCGACCACGATCGCGCCGCCCGCCAGGATGATGGTGCCGAGCTTCCCCGTGACCGAGAAGACGACGCTCCCGATGACGTTGCCGATCCCGATCTCCGGCGCACCCCTCCGGATGGGTTCCACGGTCAGGAAGATGTCCTCGATGGTCAGTACGGCGGTGACGATCGTGGCACCGAACAGTGTGCCCTCGATCCCGTAGGCCTCCAGGATTCCCTCGACTCCGATGCCCGTGGTCGCGGCACCGATGATGAGGCCGGTGAGTGCAAGCACCGCCAACGCCAGTCCGGCCCAGCCGGGAAGCCGGCGCGCCTCGGCGAACGGCATCTCGTCGGCGAAGGACTTCCTCGGCACCTCGTCCGTGAGCTCGTCTCGTCCGCGGTCCGGCTCGACCATCCCCGCGTAGACCTCGGCGTTGCGAAAGACCGGTATCTCCCTGCGGGACTCCCGGACGGCGATGTAGGCGATGAACAGCACGAACAGGGCGACGAGCACGACGCCGTCAACGATGGTGAGCGGGGCCGTCAACGTGAACACGATCATCACCAGTGGTGCGGCGGCCAGGAGGGCGATGTAGTCGCGCGGGATGTGCACCCTCACCGGCGTGAGGATCGCGGCGACCGCGAGCACGACCCCGGTCAGCGAGATCGCCGTGCCGAAGACGGTGCCCAGTGCGACGCCGCTGAGGTCCTCGAGGTTCAACGCGACTCCCAGGAAGATGTCGTCGAACTCGATGCCCGTGAAGATGATGGCGAGCAGGAACAGGGAGACTTTGAGGCCGCTCGCGGCCCCGACGAGATAGCCGATCAACTTCTCAGCGCTGTATATCAGGAGCGTCGCGCCGGAGATGAAGATGAATACAGAGGTCAAAGCGCAATCTTCCCCTCGTTGCACAAGCGCTGAGTCGTGATGTGATCAAGCGCGTCGATGTTCTTGTGGTCGGCTTCGGGGAGTGCGTGCGGGTATTTCTGCGTGGCCTGAATCTGGGCGTGCCTCATCTGCTCCATCACGCTTTTGAGGTCTGAGCCTCCCGCGAGCAGCCACGAGGCGTGCGCGTGGCGGAGTTGATGCATCCGGACTGCGAAGCCGACGAGCCGGTCTCGGACTGCCCGCTCGAGGATCGAGTGCAACATCGCCTGGTACTTGACGAGCGGACTCGGGGAGAGCCCACCGGCGGCGGCCGCAGTGACCCAATCCTGCACCAGCGACGGGGTGATCTCGGCCATTGGACGGCTGGCGAAGAACGAGAGGAAGTGCCTGTCGAGGTTGGAGACGTAGGACGCCACGGCAATCGGTGCCTGGCGCCTCGACCTGAAGATGCCGGTCGAGCGCTCAACGCCGTCGGGGTCGCGGCAGCACCCCTTGCAGCCGACGCCGTGTGCCCCGGGCCGCTCGGCCACCCAGGCGGCCATACGTGACCTCCTGAGGTGTGTATGACTCCGGTGTGTGGCGGCGGAAATGCTCGACCAGGATCGGCGCGCGATCATGATGGATCCTTGCTCGTGGTTCGACGGTAGGCGATCCGGGCCGCCCGTGCCCGGGTCATGGCGTCGCGGCGGGCCTGGCGCAACGCGTCACCGCGGCCGTGATGCTCGTCGTCGGGGGTGACGACGCCGATCCCGGCGTGCAGCCGCACGGCGTGGTACTCGGTGCGGACCCGGGCCAACTCGACGTCGAGCTCGGCGGCGAGCAGCCCGTGCACCGGCCGGCTTCCCGGGCTTGCGTCGCACAGCCGGTCAGGGTTGCCGCGAAGGCGGCGGGTGCGCAACCGGCGGCCCGGTCCGGATCCGACCGAGCAGTGCGCAGGCCCGCCTGGTCGACCAGCCGCGGTCGACGGCTTCGGCGACCACCTCGAGCAGGCCGGCCTGACGGTGGCGTCCACCCTGGCTGGGACCGCGCCGGCGGTCAGTCCCAACGCCGGGGGCCGAACGCATGGCTGGACGGTGGGGTACGCCGCTCACCACCTAGCGGGCTGGAAGAGCAAGGCTTTTCGTCGCGGTGGCGTCGACGACCAGCTGTCGTGCGGCAAGGCTGGCCACGTCCCTGGCTCGGACCGCCGCCCCGACTACTTCCAGTGCGATCGCCTGCTCGGTGTTTGAGGCGGTCGACGCGGCGGCAGCGGCTGCCGCGAGGACGGCTTGCGCGACTGAAGATGCCGCCCGCGACGTCTCGTGAGCCTTGGCCACGGCTGCGGTGTTCACCGTGGTGGCGACCTCGAGCGCGGTGAGTGCCGCCTGAATCTCGCCGCCAGGCAGGATCGAGGCACTGACCTTAGAAGCAGCCCGCGTCGCGGCGTCGGCAACGCGGGAGGCGTTCAGCTGGGCCTGGGCGTCAATTGCGTCGGCTGTCTGTGCAGCAGTCTCTGCGGCAACCTCAGCGGCTACGGCCGTTGCCACGGCTCGGATGAACCGAGCGGTCTCCGCCGCGTGCGCGGTGTCGACGGCTGCTGTGTTGACTGCAGCCTCAGCGATCGCCTCTGCCTCGGCGACAACGGCCGCCGCCTCATCAGACGGCGACATGCCGGTGTGGTCCGGTCGCGCCGTGGGCAGCAGACCTTGGTCAGGAGCCGTCGCCGCGCCGATAGCCGTCCCGGTGCTGGGAGCCTTCGCCGAGGGCAGAGCGGCCTGAGCCATGGTGACAGCGGTCTGGGCGTGCAGAGCGGTCTCCTCGGCCGAGGAGACCGCCGGCCGTGCAGTGGCGTGCGCTGTGGCCAGCTGGGGCGCGGCAACAGATGCAACCTGCGCCGTGCCGAACCAGGTTCCGTGCAGGAACTGACGTCGGCTTTGCGTCGCCGAAGCACGCAACGCGCTCGCAGCCTGCGAGGCGGCGATTGCACTTGTGATGTCGCAGAGTTGGTTGGCGACGTCCGCATCGCCAGCGGCGATCGACGCGGCCAACAGGTCGGCTGCCTCCGCGCTCAGCGTCAGCACCACCACGTCGGGGTGAACGTCATCGGCGATTCCTGCGCGATCTTTGCGGGACCCTCTGCGTCTGCGCATGTCGACCCTCGATTACTCCTTGTTCATGACTGGATACTGTGAGTAGTTTTCCACTGTAGCCGCAACGGGTACGCGACGCACACCTTTCCGGGAACATCGGCTGCGGCAAAGGCGTCACCGTGGGCCGGCTTGCTCAAGCTCTAGCGCGTCGATTGACATTGGCGCGAACGCTTCGACAGCATTGCGCGGGTGACGCCGCCCCCGGAGCAGTCGTCCAAGCAGACGTCCGAGCCCGGACGTCGTGGCGACGTGGTGCCTTTCGGTGAGGCCACGCGCGCGTGGTTCGCGATCTCGCTGCAGACCTTCGGTGGTCCCGCGGGCCAGATCGCGGTCATGCAGCGGATGCTCGTCGACGAGAAGCGCTGGATCGGTCAACGCAGGTTCCTTTTCGCGCTCAGCTACTGCTCGCTGCTGCCGGGGCCGGAGGCCCAACAGCTGGCGACGTACGTGGGCTGGCTGCTGGGCGGCCTGCGCGGGGCACTCGTCGCCGGCACGTTGTTCGTGCTCCCGGGAGTGGTCGCGCTGCTGGTGCTGTCGGGCGTCTATGTCGCGTACGGCGAGACCGATGCGGTCGAGGCGGTGTTCCTCGGGCTTGCGCCCGCGGTCATCGCGATTGTCGTGCAGGCCCTGATCCGGGTCGGCAGGCGGGGCCTCCAGCACCCCGCGCTCGTGGGACTCGCGGTCACCTCCTTCGTCTTGCTGAGCGTCTTCGCGGTCCCCTTCCCGGTCGTGGTGCTCGGTGCCGGCGTCATCGGCTGGCTGTTCGGCCGCTACCGGCCGGCGCTGACCGAACCCAAGCAGGTCAAGGCTGACGCCGGTCCGGAGCCACTGGTCAGCGACGACGCTCTGCACACCGAGAAGCCGTCGCTGCGCCACGGCGCCCTCACGCTGGCCATCGGCCTGGTGCTCTGGCTCGCGCCGATCGGCGTGGTAGCGGTCCTGCTCGGTCGCGACAGCGTGTTCGTCGACCAGGGGTTGTTCTTCTCGGGAACCGCACTGGTCACGTTCGGTGGTGCGTACGCAGTGCTCGCGTTCGTGGCTCAGCAAGCGGTGCAGGTGTACGGGTGGCTCACTCCCGGCGAGATGGTGCGAGGCCTGGCGCTGGCCGAGACGACGCCCGGACCGCTGATCATGGTGGTGCAGTTCGTCGCGTTCCTCGGCGCCTACCGCGACCCGGGCGGCATGGACCCCTGGGCGGCCGCACTGCTTGGGTCGCTGCTGACGACCTGGGTGACGTTCGTGCCCTGCTTCCTGTTCATCCTGCTCGGGGCGCCATACGTCGAGCGGCTGCGGCACAACCGGACCATCGCGGCAGCGCTGACCGGGATCACCGCTGCGGTGGTCGGCGTGATCGCCAACCTGGCTGTGATATTTGCCGTCTACACCCTGTTCGCAGACACCGAGCGCATCACCGCGGGGCCACTCGCCTTGGTGGTGCCGACCGGTGGCGTGCAGTGGGCGGCACTCGCGATCACCGCGCTCGGCTTCGTCCTGATCCTTGCCCGCGGCTGGTCGGTGTTGCGCACCCTTGGCGTGTGCGCTCTCGCCGGGGTCGCGCTCACGCTGGCCGGTGCCGCCTGAGCCGGGCGGCCAGCGTAGCGTCCCTGCGTGACGACATTGCTGCAGGACAAGGTGGTGCTCGTCAGTGGCGGCACGCTCGGTGTGGGCGCCGGCGTGGCACGGGCGGCGATGCGCGAAGGCGCGACCGTCGTCGTGACCGCACGTCGTCGGCAACCGGGTGCGTCACTGGTCGACGAGCTACGCGCAGGTGGCGCGGCGGCGATGTACGTGCAGGCAGACGTGGCCGACGTCGGGCAGGTGCGGGGCGCGGTCGCGGCGGCGGTCGACGAGTACGGCCGGGTGGACTGTCTGGTCAATGCTGCCGGGCTGACCTCCCGCGGAACCCTGCTCGACACGACGCCCGAGCTGTTCGACCAGCACGTGGCCGTCAACCTGCGCGGGCCGTTCTTTGCCATGCAGGCGGTGGTCGCCGACCTCGTTCGGCGCGGCGCGCCGGGCACGATCGTCAATGTCATCTCGTCATCCGAGCTGGGCGGGCAACCGTTTCTCGCGCCCTACGTCGCCGCCAAGGCCGGTCTCGCCGGGCTGACCCGCAACGTCGCCCACACGCACCGCTGGGACCGGATCCGGGTGAACGGCGTCGACATCGGCTGGACCGAGACCGAGGGTGAGGACACGATCCAGCGCGAGGCGCACGGGGCCGACGAAGGCTGGCAGCATGCGGCCTCCCGGTCCCTGCCGATGGGCAAGCTGGGACAGGTCGACGAGATCGCCGACTTCGTGGTGTTCTTGCTGTCCGACCGCAGCGGGGTGGTGACCGGCTCGGTCATCGACTGGGACCAGATCGTGTTCGGCGCCCACGACTGACGCGCGCCGCGGTCAACCGGTGAACCGCCTGCTCTCGTACGCGTCCAGCTCGGCTCCCAAGGCGGTCTCGTCCCAGCCCTCGACCACCGCCCGCCACAACAGGGCGGCCTGTGTCTCGGTTGCCGTGCCCTCGACCGGCTGGTCGAGGTCGAGATTCGTCGGGAAGGCGTACCCCTCGGCGGCGGTCTCGACCGCGCGCCGCAACGGTTCGTCGGACACCCCCTGCGCGCGCAGCCGCACCAGCGTCGGGAAGAGCGCGACCGCCATGGCGCGCCGATCGACTGCCTCCATCGCACGGCCGAACGCCGACGACACCTGGACCAGGTTGGCCATCCGGCGGACGTCGGGCGTGCGGTTGTGGCCTGCGCCGTGAACCAGCGCAGGGTTGAAGAAGGCAGCGTCGCCGGTTTCGAGCGGCAGCTGCACCAGGTGCTCGGCGAAGTAGGTTAGGAACTCCGGCCGGCGCCAGGCGAGGTAGCCGGGCAAGTACTTGTGCGAGTGCGGCAGGTACATCGTTGGCCCGGTCTCGATCGGCATGTCGCAGTGGGCGACCGCGCCTTGCAGGGTCAGTGCGGGTGACAGCCGGTGCACGTGGGTCGGGTAGCGCGCGGCGTGCTCGTCGCTCATGAACCCCAGGTGGTAGTCCCGGTGCGGACTCTGCGCCTCCCCACCGGGGTTGACGACGTTGACCTGCGAGGTGACCTGGTACGCCGGGCCGAGCCACGCCGTCGACACCAGCGCCAGCACGTCGTTGGCGTAGTAGGCGGCGAACACGTCGGGGTCGCGGACCGCCAGCTTCTGCAGCGCGTTCCAGACCCGGTCGTTGGCGCCTGGCGTGGCGAAGTGGTCGCCGGTGGTCGTCCCGCTCGCGCGCTGGTCGGCGATCATCTCCTCGAAGGCGACCGTGGTCCGCTCGACCAACGCACGGTCCTCGTACGCCCGTTTGAACACGACCAGTCCGGGACCGTCGCTCAGCGCGCGTACGAGCTCGGTCTGGACCGACTGACGACCGCCCTGGGTTGCCAGGGTCGGCCGCAAGACCGTGCAGTCATAGCTCGGGATGCCCTCGACGATGTCGGCGGCGTAGGGGTAGTCGGCCGGGTCGGTGGTCTGGTCGATCACCGTCGCCAAGTCGTCGATGCGGCAGTCGTCGGGCGACAGCCAGGCTCGGTCATCGGTCGGTGGAGCGGTGAGCACGGGCGAGCCTCTCGAGAGATGGTGTTGTGCGGACGCTGCGGTGCGCGGGTCACGCTACGCACCCTGTCCGGCCACCGCGTTGCGCGGCGTCGCGCGCAACCGACGGGGCGCTGGTACGCATGGTGCCGTGCCCGACCGTGCCACCCGCGATCTCTTCGATCCGATCCGCACCCCACGGCTCGACCTGGTGCTGCTGCGTCGAGAGTGGCTGGAGGCGTACGCCGACGGGCGGCCGGTTCACGACCTCGGCTTCAACGACCCCGACGACGTGTTGTCGGCCAATCGCGGGGTGGTGGCGATGCGGGTGCAGCAGCTGGCACACGACCCCGGCCAGGAGCCGTGGCTGCTGCGGATGCTGGTGCTCCGCGCCGACACCGCGGTGGGCAGGCTCGCGATCGGCTACGCGAACTTCCACGCCCCGCCCGACGAGCGCGGCATGGTGGAGATCGGCTACCAGGTGGCGGCGCACCGTCGTGGGCGCGGCTACGCGACCGAAGCGGCCGAGGGGATGTGGGAGTGGGCGGTGCGCCACGGCGCGCGGCTGCTGCGGGCGAGCATCCGCCCGGACAACGCCCCGTCGGTGGCGCTGGTGACCCGCGCCGGGTTTCGCCAGGTCGGCCAGCAGCAGGACGACGACGCTGGGCTGGAGCTCATCTGGGAGCGCCCCGTCACTCCCGCTACCCCCGGGGGGAGGGGGGGCTGAGGGGTCAGGGGCAACCGTCGGCGACCCACCGGCGCAGGTCGGCGCCGTCGGCGTCGAGAACCGGTGGGGGACTGTGGTCGGTGCGGGTCACCTCGGTGCCGTCAGGTGCAAAGAACCGCAGCGGCGGACCGGGCAGCCGCAGCTGTCCCAGCGTCGCGTGGTCGACGTCGACCAGCAGGCCCTGCGCGTGCACCTGCTCCCAGGCATAGACCTCGTCCATGGTGCGGATCCTGCCGGCCGGCACGCCGACCTCGTCCAACCGAGCCAGCAGGGGGTCGGTCTTCCAGTCGGCAAAGGCCGCCTCCACCCGCTGCACCAGCTCGTGTCGGCGAGCGACCCGGTCGGAGTTCGAGGCGAAGCCCGCTTCCTCCGCGTCGAGGTCGAAGCCGGTGCAGAACCGCCGCCACAGGGCCTCGCTCCCAAGCGAGATCTGCACCATCCCGTCAGCGCAGCGAAACGCTCCGTACGGCGCGATCGAGGGGTGATGGTTGCCCTGGGCGTGCGGCACCTGCCCGGCCACCGTCCACCGGGTGCCGTGGTAGGCGTGCACGCCGATCAGCGCCGCCAGGAGCGACGTACGCACGACGCTGCCCACACCGGTGCGCCGGCGCTCGTGCAGGGCAGCGAGCACGCCGTACGCACCGAACATCCCGGCGAGCATGTCGCCGATCGGGGTGCCGACCTTCTGCGGATCGTCCGGCCCTGCGCCCGTGATGGACATCAGCCCCGCCTCGCCCTGCGCGATCTGGTCGTAGCCCGAGCGGGCGGACTCGGGTCCGTCGTGCCCGAACCCGGTGATAGACAGCACGACCAGGCCTGGGTTGGCGTCCTGCAGGCTCTTCGTGCCCAGTCCCAGTCGGTCGAGGACGCCGGTGCGGAAGTTCTCGACGAGCACGTCGGCATGGTTGACCAGGGCCAGCAAGACGTCGCGGTCGGCCGCCGACTTGAGATCGAGGACGACCGACTCCTTGTTGCGGTTGGTGGACAAGAAGTACGTCGACTCGCGACCCGCAGCGATGCCGGCCGTCTCGTCGACGCCGGCTGGCCACACGAACGGCGGGCCCCACCCGCGCGAGTCGTCGCCGTCGCCAGGAACCTCGACCTTGATGACCCGCGCGCCGAGATCACCGAGCATCTGGGTCGCGTGCGGACCTGCCAACGCGCGGGACAGATCCACGACCAGCAGGTCACTCAGCGGTCCGGCCGTCATCGGTCGCCTCCCTCGGCTCGGCGGTCGATCACCCTACTTCTGTGACGGTTCGTGACATCGGATTTACCTAGCGTGCGGGCCTCTCGTCCGATCGGTCGGATTCCACTGTGCCGCCTTGAACCGGACAGTCTGCATCGGTGACGGTGAGACCTATGGACGGAGCGGAGTCGTTCCCGAGGGGGCAGCACGATCCGGCGACTGGGCTGGCCACCGAGGCGACGCTGACCGAGCAGCTCGCCGATGCGTTGCTGGCGCGGCAGCACTCCGGCCACCAGGTTGCCCTGCTGCACGTGGACTGCACTGCGCTCGGTGCGGTCGACGGGTGGGCAGGGTGTCGGGACCGTGACCGGGTACGCGCCGGTCTCGTCGGCCGGCTCCGTCGCTCCGTACGAGCCTCCGACCCGGTCGGACGCCTGGCCGACGACGAGTTCGCGGTGGTCTGCACGGACCTGCACCACGCAAGGGAGGCCGAGCTGGTGGCCGCGCGGCTGCAGACGGCGCTCGCGGTGCCGCTCGAGGTGGGGGACGAGTCGATGCGCGTCCCGGTCTCGGTGGGTGTCGACGTCGCCGGCCCGTGGAGCCGGCCCGAGGCGATGGTCGATGACGCTCGGGCGATCAGCCGCCACCGGCGACGTACTGGTTGAGCTGGTCACGCTCGAACTCCAGCTCGCCGATCCGTGCCTTGACGGCGTCGCCGATGCTTACCAGGCCGGTCAGGCGGCCGTCGACGACGACCGGGACGTGCCGCACCCGGCGCAGCGTCATCAGGCGCATCAGGTCGTCGACGCTGTCGGCGGGCTCGCACACGTGCACCTGCGCGGTCATCACGTCGGCGACGGTGAGCGCGAGGGCCTCCGGGCCGGTCGCCAGGCGACGGACCACGTCGCGCTCGGACACGATGCCCGAGACGGTCTCACCGTCGTCGCTGACCACCAGGGCGCCGACGTTGTGCTCGGCCAGGGCGTCGATGAGCTCAGCCAGCGTCGCCGCCGGACCGATGGTCACGACCGCAGCGCCCCCCTTGGACTCGAGCACGTCTTTGATCTTCACGAGGTCCTCCTGCCAGCGTTCCGGTCGCAGAGTATTGCGCCGAGCCCCTGACGGCCACCAGTGCACGCGCTGCTGGTGGGAGCCCGAGTGGTTGCGAGAATGGTGCCGTGCCCGCTCGCCCGCTGCCGCCGACCGCCCTCGCGCTCGCGGTCCTGGGCTGGATCAGCCTGGTGCTCGCGCTCGATGCCGGTGGCACCCGTGCCGCGCAGGGCGTGCTGGGGTTGGCGACCTGGGCGCTGCTGGGCGTCGCCCTGCACCGCGAGTCGGTGCCGGTACGGGTTCAGACGGCGGTCGTGGTCGTGTTCGCCACCGCCGTCGAGTACACCTGCTCGCCGCTGCTCGAGGTCTACACCTACCGCTTCGACAACGTCCCGGCATACGTCCCGCCGGGGCACGGGCTGGTCTATCTCGCCGCCCTGTGGCTCGGCCGGTCCGCGTACGTGCAACGGCACCTGACCGGGTGCGCTGTCACCGTGCTCGCGCTCGGTGGTGCCTACGCCGCCTGGGGTGTCACGCTGGCCGATCGGCTCGACGTGCTCGGGCTCTTCTGGTTCGGCTGCCTGGCGGGGTTCCTGGCGCTCGGCCCGTCGCGCCCGTTGTACGTCGGCGCCGCCGTGGTCGTCACCTACCTCGAGCTGCTCGGCACCGCCGTCGGCACCTGGCAGTGGCAGCCGTACGACCCCACCGGGACTGTCGCGATCGGCAACCCGCCGTCCGGTGCCGCCGGGGGCTACGGGTGGTTCGACCTCGCGGCCGTCACCTTGACTCCGTGGCTGCTCCGCCGCTGGACAGGTCGTCGGGCGACGCCCCAAGAGCTGCTCGACAGGCGCTAGGGCCCCACCCGGACTCAGCCGGGAGGCTGCCGGCGTCGCCTCGACAGGTCGTGCAGGCTGCCGCCACCACCACCACCACCGCCACCGCCACCGTCACGGCCACCGCCACCGTCACCGTCGTCGTCGGGGAAGTGGCCGAGGAACGCCATCGCGGCGTCGTGCAACGAGCCGTTGGTGGCCAGCGCGTTGGCGCCGAGCGGGCCTGGCCGGCCGGCCAGCGAGCCGAACCGGCCGCCGGCCTCGGTGACGATCACGTCGAGCGCCGCCATGTCGTGCAGCGCAAGCGACGGTTCTGCGGCGATGTCGACCGCTCCCTCGGCGACCAGCATGTGCGACCAGAAGTCTCCATAGGCCCGGGACCGCCAGCACCTGCGGCACAGGGCGAGCACGTCGTCGAGGCGACCAATCTGCTCCCAGCCGGTCAGGTTCGAGTACGAGAACGACGCATCCTCGACGGTGGCCACATCGGACACACGGCACGGTTTCGCCGCCATCAACGACTTGCCGTGCCAGGCCCCGCCGCCACGAGACGCCCACCAGCGGCGCCCCAGCGCGGGGGCGGACACGCAGCCGACGACCACCTCGTCGCCGTCCATCAGCGCGATCAACGTGCCCCAGACCGGCACCCCGCGGACAAAGCTGGCGGTGCCATCGATGGGATCGATGACCCACTGCCTGCGCCCCCAGCCGGACGCACCGTCCTCCTCGCCGAGCACCGCGTCGCGCGGACGTGCCCGGCCGAGGGTCCCCCGCAGCAGCTGCTCGCAGGTCTTGTCGGCGTCGGTGACCAACGTGGTGTCCGGCTTCGCCGACACATGCAGGTCAACGGCACGGAAGCGCTCCATCGTGAGCGAGTCGGCGTCGTCGGCCAGCACGTGCGCGAGGCGCAGGTCGTCGGTGTGCGGGCTGGCCATGGACCGAGGCTATCCGCAGGTGCTAGCACCGCCGGGCAGGTTGCGCCCGCCGGTGTTCGCAGGGTTGGGTCAGGTCCGTGCTGCCCGACACCGTCAACGGACTCCCGCTGCACCCGCTCACCGTGCACGCCGCGGTGGTGTTGATCCCCCTGGCATCGCTGCTGGGCATCGTGTACGCCGTACCTCCGCTGCGGAACTGGGCGCGCTGGCCGTTGGCCCTGGTGGCGGTGGCCGCGGCCGGCGCGACGTTCGTATCCGTGCAGGCCGGCGAGGCGTTCGAGGAGGCGCTCGGCCTGGAGGGTCCGGCGCAGGAGCTGATCGAGCGGCACGAGGAGCTCGGCAAGCAGCTGCTGCTGATGGTGGCGGGCTACGCGGTGGTCGCTGTCGCGGCCGCGCTGCTGGCCGGGCGCGGGGCGCTCACCGTCGTCCTTTCCGTGGTGCTGGTCGTGGGGGCGGTGGCGATCGGCGTGCAGTCGTACCGCGTCGGTGAACTCGGCTCCCAGGCCGTGTGGAACCCCGGCGACGCCGACTACTCCGCCGACTGACGAGGCCCCCGCCCGGCCGTTCCGCGAAACTGGCGCAGACACGGGAGCGACACGCCGCAAGGCCCGACCGCCTTCCGCCAGTTCCACGGCGAGGGCCGGCGGACGTTCGCCACGGATCAGTCGCGTTCGCCCTCCCGGCTCGCCAGCAGCCGGCGGAACGACACCACGCGTACGGCCTCGACCCGGCCCGCTGTCACGGCGAGGTCGAGCCCGCACTCGGGGGCATCGCTGCCGTGCGTACACCCGCGCGAGCACCGGACCGACGCCTCCGACAGGTCGGGGAACGCGCGCAACAGGCCGTCGGCGTCGACGTGCGCCAGCCCGAACGAGCGGATGCCCGGGGTGTCCACGATCCATCCTCCTCCGGGCAGCGGCAGCGCCACCGCCGAGGACGAGGTGTGCCGCCCGCGCCCGGTGAACGCGTTGACGACGCCGATGCCGCGACGCGCCCCTGGCACGAGCGCGTTGACCAATGTCGACTTGCCCACGCCGGAGTGACCGACCAGCACGCTGACGCGGTCGGCGAGCCGACCTCGCAGCTCCGTCACGTCACCGCCGCGCTCGGTGGCGACCGCCTCGACCCCAAGGGGTCGGTACGCCTCCAGCAGCTCGTTGGGACAGGCAAGGTCAGCCTTCGTCAAGCACAGCAGGGGATCCATTCCGGCGTCGAACGCAGCGACCAGGCACCTGTCCACCAGGCGGGGCCGCGGCGGCGGATCTGCGAGCGCGGTGACGACCACGAGCTGGTCGGCATTGGCGACGATGACTCGCTCCACCGGGTCGTCGTCGTCGGCCGTGCGGCGCAGCGTCGTGACCCGGTCGTCGACCTCCACGATCCTGGCCAGGGTGCCCTCGCGGCCGGACATGTCGCCCACGACTCGTACCCGATCGCCGACCACGACTGCCTTGCGTCCGAGCGGGCGCGACTTCATCGCCAGCACCGTCCGCGTGTCGTCGTCCTCGCCGGCCAGCAACGTGTAGCGACCCCGGTCGATCGTCATGACCAACGCGGCTTCGGAGTCGGCGTGGCTCGGCCGATCCTTGGTGCGCGGCCGGGTGCGGCGCCGCGGACGCTCGTACTGTGCGTTCTCGTCCCACCGGCTCATCCGACCGCCCGGAGCCAGACATCGGCGAACCCTGGAAACGTCTTGCCGGTGGTGGCGACGTCAGCCACCTGGACGCCGGGAACGACCAGCCCGATGACTGCACCGGCATGCGCCATCCGGTGGTCGTCGTAGGTGTGCCAGCGCCCGGCGTGCAGCGGCTGCGGATCGATCCGCAGCCCGTCAGGCTGTTCGGTGACCGCGCCACCCAACCGGTCGACCTCGCGGGCAACTGCGGCGAGCCGGTCTGTCTCGTGCCCGCGCAGGTGGGCGATGCCGCTCAGCTGTGAGGGTGCGGTGGCGAGCGCGCACAGCGCTGCCACCACCGGCGTGAGCTCACCCACCTCGTGCAGGTCGAGGCTGACCCCGTCGAGCGATCGGGGTCCGGTCACCACCACGTCACTCTCGAGCCGGACCACGTCGGCGCCGAACGCCACCAACAGGTGGCGCAGCTGGTCACCGGCCTGGTCGGTGTGGCTTGGCCAGTCGCGTACGCGGACCCGGCCCCCGGTGACGAGGGCGGCCGCGAGGAAGGGTGCTGCGTTGGACAGGTCGGGCTCAACCACACAGTCGAGAGCCTGGATCGGGCCGGGGGAGACGACCCACCGGTTCGGTTCGCTGTCGTCGACTGCCACTCCCCGCAGCCGCAGCTGCGACACCGACATCGCCAGGTGTGGTTGAGAAGGCACGGGCTTGCCCCGGTGCCTGACGTCGACGCCGTCTCGATAGCGCGGCCCCGCCAGCAGCAGTGCCGACACGAACTGGCTCGATGTCGACGCGTCCAGCTCGACCACTCCGCCGCTGACCGCACCGGTGCCGCGGACAGTGAACGGCAGGGCCCGGCGCCCCCCGTCGTCGACGCTGACTCCGAGTCCCCGCAGCGTGTCGATCGTCTGTCCCATCGGTCGTGCCCGCGCCCGGGGATCCCCGTCGATGTGCACAGCGCCGTCGGCCAACGCCGCCACTGCGGGTGCGAACCTCATCACGGTGCCTGCCAGCCCGCAGTCGACGCAGGCAGGGCCCCGCAACGGTGCCGGCCTCACCTGCCACTCGGTGCCCGCGTCGTCCACCTGTGTGCCCAGCGCGCGCAGAGCGCCGGTCATGAGCTCGGTGTCTCGCGCGCGCAGCGGTCGGACGAGAGTGGAGGGTCCGTCGGCGAGCGCGGCCAGTACGAGGCCGCGATTGGTCAGCGACTTGCTGCCCGGCAGGGACACGACCGCGTCGACAGGGCCGGTCGGCGTGGGAGCGGGCCACCACTGGGGCGGGGGAGCTGCCTGCGGTTGGACCGTCAGGAGGGGCTGACCCGACGCTTGACGCGGCGGGCGGCAAGCTCCACCCGTTCCCGGGCGCTCGGCTCGATGTCGACGGCCGCAATGAGCAAGCCGCCGGTCATCGACAGGTTCTTGAAGAAGTGCCGGCGTTGGGTCGCCGTGGCCTCGGCGTCGGTCTCCTGCCAGAACGGGTGTCCCGCGATCGTCGTCGGCGCGAGGCTCGCGGCCAGCGCCAGCGCCGCAATCCGCGGGAACCGGCCGGTGGCCAGCGCCAACCCTGCGCCCACCTTGACCACGCCGGTGAACCGCACCCAGCCCACGGTGTCGGTCGGCAGCGGCACCGAGGGAGGCATTCGCGAGGTGATGAGCGGAGTCACCTTGTCGGTCACCGACTTGGCCGCCGGGGCGAGGGCGGCAGCGTTCTTGATCTCCTCGACACCGCCCATGACGAACATCGAAGCGAGCATGGGGCGGGCGAGTGTGCGCACGAAACTCATGGGCTATTCATACCGTCTCAGCAGCCGGCTAGCGACCCTGCGACCGAGTGCTCACGGTGCGAGCCGGTGCAGGTCGCGCGGGAACAGGGTCGCCGTGCGGACGTTGTCGGCGCCGAGCAGCCGTGCGGTCCACCGCTCGAGCCCGATGGCGAACCCGCCGTGTGGGGGGACGCCGTACCGGAAGGTGTCCACGTACGTCGCGTACGGTGCCAGCGGCTCGCCGCGGCCCTGCAGCGCCGCCAGGTAGTCGCTGTGCCGGTGCAGCCGCTGACCCCCGGTCACGAGCTCGAGGCCACGAAAGAGCAGGTCGAACGACCGGGACCAGCGCGGCTCGTCCGGGTCGGGATGGGTATAGAACGGGCGCTTCACCATCGGATAGCCCTCGATGGCGACGAAGTCACTGCCGTGCTCGCGGCGCCCCCACTCGCCCAGCAGCCGCTCGTGCTCGGGCGCCAGGTCGGGCTCGTCGGGGTCGGCGCCGACCAGGTGCAGCGCGTCGCGAAAGTGCAGCACCGGGATCTCGGCGGGAACCTCGGGCAGCTCGGCGCCGGTCAGCTGCACCTCGCGCGGGGCGTACGCGTGCACGGCCTCGACCATGCCGGCGACGGTGTCGCGCAGCGTCTCGAGCACGTCGCGGTGGTCCCGCACGAAACCCATCTCGGCGTCGAGCGAGACGTACTCGGCCAGATGTCGCACCGTGTCGTGCGGCTCGGCGCGGAACACCGGCCCGACCTCGAAGACCCGCTCGAAGACCCCGACCAGCGTCTGCTTGTAGAACTGCGGCGACTGGGCGAGGTAGGCCGGCCGGCCGAAGTAGTCGAGGGTGAACACAGTGGCGCCCGACTCGGTCGACCCGGCCACGATCTTGGGGGTCTGCACCTCGGTGAACCCACGCGCCGACAGCGTGTCCCGGAAGCCGCGCAACGACGCCGCCGCAAGCTGCCAGACTGCCTGCCGAGCCGGGTGCCGCCAGGTTGTCGCCGCCTGGTCGAGCAGGGTCGGCAGCGACACCGACAGCTCGGGCCGCCACAGCTCGACGGGCGGGGTGGCCGACGGCTCGCCGAGCGGCTCGATCTCGGGGTCGACGACCTCGACACCGCCTGGGGCCTGCGGGTTGGCGACGCACTGGCCACGCACTTCGACGACGGTCTCCTCGCCGAGAGCGTCAAGCAGCGCGCGGGTGTCCGGGGACTTGACGACCACCTGCACCAGACCCGAGCGATCGCGGACCACGGCGAACGCGACCGCCGACAACCGCCGCCGCCGGTGCAGCCAGCCCTGCACCCGCACGGGCGCGTCCACCTGGGCGGGCAGGTCGGCCGCCAGTGTGCGCGAAAGGGTCATCGGCACGGGATCGTACGGCCACGTCGTGGTCGCCATGGCGGCCGCACCATCCGGCAGTCGAGTGGCGCGCTGCCGGGGCTGGCCCGCGGTTCCCCGCCCACACCTGCGCCACTCGACGAGCACCAGGGTGGGCGCCGTTCCGTACGCTGCGGGCATGTGCGGGCGCTACGCGGCGAGCCGGTCGCCGGACGACCTGATCGAGGAGTTCGAGGTCGACCACGTCGACCGCCGCGTTGACGTGCGGGCGCGGCTCGAGGCCGACTACAACGTTGCGCCGACCAAGCCGGTGCCGGCCATCGTGACCCGTCACCCGCACGGCCAGCGCAACGCCCCGGATGTCCGCCAGCTCACGGTCTGCCAGTGGGGGCTGGTCCCATCGTGGGCCAAGGACCCGTCGATCGGCAGCCGGCTGATCAACGCCCGCACCGAGACCGTCACCGACAAGCCCGCATTCAAGCGCGCGTTCGCCAAGCGGCGTTGCCTGCTGCCCGCCGACGGTTTCTACGAGTGGTACGCCTCCGAGCGGCGCGACGCCAAGGGCAAGCCCGTCAAGCAGCCCTTCTTCATCCACCGTCGCGATGGTGGCGTGCTGGCCTTTGCCGGGCTGTACGAGATCTGGCGCGACGAGCGCATCGACCGCGACGCCCCGGATGCGTTCCGCTGGACCTGCACGGTGCTCACCACGACCGCCGAGGACGACCTTGGCCGGATCCACGACCGGATGCCACTGCTGGTCCCGCCCGACGGGTGGGGGGCGTGGCTCGACCCCGCACTCGGTGCCGACGGCGCCGGGCCGCTCGCCCTGCTCGACCCGGCACTGCCCTCGGGTGCGGGCACGCTGGAGGCCTATCCGGTCTCGCGCGAGGTCAACTCCGTGCACAACAACGGCGTGCAGCTGGTCGAGCCAGTGGCTGTCGAGCCCGACCTGCCCGCCGCACCAGACGACGCCGAGCAGGAGACGCTGCTCTGATCCCCCGGCTGCGCATCGTCTCGACCCCGCAGGGCGAGGCTCGCTACCACCGGCACCAGGCCTGGCAGCCGCGAGTCACCCTGGTGCTCGGCCACGGCGCCGGCGGCGGAATCGAGGCGCCCGACCTGCAATGCCTCGCCCAGCGGCTACCGCGACGCGGCGTCACGGTGGTGCTCGTCGAGCAGCCGTGGCGGGTGGCCGGGCGCAGGGTTGCAGTCGCTCCCGAGCGCCTGGACGAGGCCTTCCTCGCGGTCTGCGACCAGCAACGCCCTCGGACACCGCTGATCGTCGGGGGTCGCAGCGCCGGGGCCAGGGTCGGCTGCCGTACGGCGCGAACACTGGGCGCGGTCGGCGTGCTCGCGCTGGCGTTCCCGCTGCACCCACCGGGGCGGACCGACCGCTCGCGAGCCGACGAGCTGCTCGGCACGGGGCTCCCGACGCTGGTCGTGAACGGCGACCGCGACCCGTTCGGTTCCCCGGGCGAGCTGGCCACGCTCCGTTCACCGAGGCGTCGGTTGGTGATAGTCCCAGGTGCCGACCACGCGTTCGGCATCCGCGCCCGCGACGGCGGAGCTCAGGCGCGCGACGCGGCACTCGACGCGGTGGTCGAAGTGGTCAGTGACTGGGCGTTGGAGACGGCTGACGCTAGACGCTGGCGGCCGGCCGTCGACGAGTGCACCGATGTCACCGGCGGGCGGGAACATAGCCCATAGCCGCGCGGTTGTGACGAGACGTGCTCACCACCATGGCGACCTCCGAATTCGCGGCCGCGGCGTGGCCCGAGGGACAGGTTGCCGCGCACGGGGGCGCCGGTGGCAGTCGGCGCGGGTCGGCGGCGCCAGTACGCTGGGCAGCGATGAACGACCTCCCGACCATCCCAGCCGAGGCCGGCCAGCCTGAGACGCCCGCGCCGGTGTCCGAGCCTGAGTCCGAGTCCGACGAGCAACGCGCTGCGCGCTTCGAGCGCGACGCGCTGCCGTATCTGGACCAGCTCTACTCGGCGGCGCTGCGGATGACCCGCAACCGCGCCGACGCCGAAGACCTCGTACAGGAGAGCTTTGCCAAGGCGTTCGCCGCGTTCCACCAGTACCGCGACGGCACCAACCTCAAGGCGTGGCTCTACCGGATCCTCACCAACACCTACATCAACTCCTACCGCAAGCGGCAGCGACAGCCGGTCCAGCAGCCCACCGAGGAGCTGGAGGACTGGCAGATGGCGGCCGTCGCCGGGCACACCGCCGCGGGCCTCAAGTCGGCCGAGGTCGAGGCGCTGGAGCACCTGCCCGACTCCGACGTCAAGGATGCATTGGCCCAGCTTCCAGAGGACTTCCGCTACGCGGTATACCTCGCCGACGTCGAAGGCTTCGCCTACAAGGAGATAGCCAACATCATGGGCACCCCGATAGGCACCGTGATGTCGCGGTTGCACCGTGGCCGCCGCCAGCTGCGCGACCTGCTGAGCGACTACGCCCACGACCGTGGGATGACGCCCAGCGTCGCGGGTACGGGAGCGGGTGACGCCTCGTGAGCTGCGGCAACCACCACGACACCAACTGCGGCGAGGTCCTGGCCAACCTCTACCTGTTCATCGACCGCGAGCTGGACGACGCGTCCCGCTCCGAGATCCAGCACCACCTCGACGAATGTGCCCCGTGCCTGCACCACCACGAGCTCGACCTGCTGGTGCGCCAGCTCGTGGCTCGCTCGTGCACCGAGCCGGCTCCCCAGCTGCTGCGCGAGAGGGTGCTGCTGTCCATCCGTGAGGTGGTGTCGGTCAGCGACCCGACCGGTCGAAAGGCCGAGACCCGGGTGACTGAGACCCGCTATCAGGGCCCACTCGGCGGCACCGGCGGCGTTGGCCCGTTCTGACCGCGCCACCCACACCCGTGCTTCGCAGTTGCGGGGTTCTGGGTGCCCCGGCGCTCGTACGACACGGCGTTTCCCCGCAATCGCGGGGTGAGACGGGTCAGGCGTTGGGACGCTTGCCGTGGTTGGCCTTGTTCTTGCGTCGCGCGCGGCGCTTGCGGCCGGTCTTGCCCATCGCGGACCTCCTCGTCTGAGCAGTGAGTTGCTTGCGAGCCGCACTAGTCTCGCAGCCCTGATGGCCCTTCCTGACCCCGGCACCCGAGCCGCCCGGCGCCACGTCGTCACCGACCACGACACCGCGGCCGCGCTCGGCAGCGGCGACGTGCCGGCATTGGCCACCCCGCGGTTGCTCGCCTGGTGCGAAGCGGCCACGGTCGAGGCGCTGGCGTCCGGGCTCCCAGACGACACGACCAGCGTCGGCACCCGAATGTCGCTCGAGCACCTGCACCCGACGCCAGTCGGCGCTGCCATCGACGTCTCCGCGGTGCTGTCCCACACCGACGGACGGCTGCTGCGCTTCGAGGTCGTGGCTCACGACGCCGGAGGCAAGGTCATCGCGCACGGGGACATCACCAGGGTCGCGGTCGGGCGGGATCGGTTCCTGTCCCGGCTGCGGTGAGTGGTGCGAAGACGGGTGGGAGCACTGCTCGGCCTCGGCGCCGTCTAGGTGCGCGAGCACAACGACCCCGACGACACGTACGTCGTCATGCGCGACCCCGAGAGCACACGACTTCTGCGTCTGCTCGGTCTGCTCGGTCTGGCTCTGGTTCGCCCGCTAGAGCGAGTCGGGCCAGCCGACTTCGGTCCAGCGGTGTGGGGCGAGGGGCCAGGTGGCCTCACGCGCCGGCGGTCGTGAGGCGCGCGAGCGCGCGTGCCGCGGCAGCACGAACCCGCGGAACCGGGTCGCGCTGCAGGTCGGCAACTGCCGGCAACGCGTCGTCGAGGCGGTGCCGCGCGACCACCTTGAGGGCCATCTCGCGAACCCGCCACGCCTCGTCGTCGAGTGCCGTCAGCAGGGACGCAAGTGCCACGTCGTCCCAGGCCCAGAGCAGCCCGCGGGCGGCCCACACGCGAAGCCAGTACTCGGGACCGGCAACGTCACCGGTTACCGCCCACCGGGCGGACGGGCCTCCCAGCCCAACGATCAGCTCGGCGTCCGCGTCGCGGCCCTCCAGCAGCTCGACACAACCTGCGACGACGGCATCCTTGCCGCGCCGCGAGCACTCCAGCTCGATGCTTTCGCGCGGTGTCCTCTCCCATGACGAGGATGCAACCACCGGGGCAGGTTGTCAGACCCGTGCCCGCCTGTCATCGACATGAGTGCCCCGCGCAGCCGGGACTGGGCGCGGACGTGTGACGGCTGCTACGACTCGCAGGACAGCTCGGTCTCAGCGTCGCACCGGTCGGTGCCGTCGACACCGATCGCAGTGTCGGCACCACCCCTGCCGACGATGTGGTCGTCGCCGCCGTTGCCGGTGAGGACGTTGGGCCCTCGGTCGCCGAGAAGATCGTCGCCGCGGTGCCCGCCAGTGGCGTTCTCGACGCTCGCGAGGCGATCGCGTCCGACCCGGGTTGCGATACCCGAGCGGAGGTCGACCCTCACACCGTTGGTTCGGTACGTGTCCAGGTAGGTCACGGTGTCGGTCCGATCGCCGCCGAGAACCACGTCGTCGGCAACGCGCTCTCGCTGGCCCAAGGGGGGCACGTAGTCCCCGGGGTCGAGCTGGTCGTCTCCGTCGCCACCGACCAGGACATCCCGGCCGTGGCCGCCCCTCAGGGAGTCGGCACCGTCGCCGCCGACGATCCGGTTCGTTCCCGCCTCTTCCAGGAGGTCGTCGGGACCGCCACGTCCGCGAAGCACGTCGTCCCCGCTGCCGCCGTAGAGCTCATCTCGGTGCGGGCGTCCGAGCAAGAGGTCGTCGCCCTGCCCGCCGAAAACGTCTGCTCGCGCATTGATGATGGTGTCGTCGCCGCGGTTGCCGAAGACGAACTTGCCGAGCCGTACCTGGTCGTTGCCGGCGCCACCGAAGACTTCCCCCTCGTTGGAGTCGATCCTCATCGTGTCGGCGCCACCGAGCCCCTTGACCACGTCGGTCTCGGCGCCGGCGGTGATGTCGTCGTCGTGCTCGCTGCCCACGACGGAGTAGAAGCCGTCAATCGTGTCGGTGCCCTGGCCCGTGACTGTGGGCTCGCCGAGGGTGACCCGAACGCCGCGGGGCGCGTCGTCGTAGACGACGACGTCCTCGTTGGTCTGCAGGCCCCCGCTCTCGTCCGGGTCGAGGCCGCCGTGCAAGGTGTCGTCGCCCGGTCCGCCCTCGATGAAGTCACCCTCGACAAAGACGGCCCGGCCGTCCGCACCGCCCCACACGGTGTCGTCGCCACCCCCGGCACCGATCGTGTCGACGCCTCGCCCGCCACACAGCCGGTCCGCTCCGGCAAGGCCCTCGACGCTGTCCTTGGCGCCGAGTCCCACGATCACATCGGCGCCAGCCGTACCGACAAGGGTGTCCGCCTCCGCGGTCCCGACGAGGGTCGCCGTCTCGCCACCGCAGGTGTACGCCGCTGCGGCCACCGGGCCCGCGCCGGCGGCCACGACCGCCGGCACCACCAACACTGTCGCCGCTGCCGCTGACCACACTCGACTCATCGATGCTCTCCTGGCTCTGGTCACGCCAGGTTAGGCCCGGATCCACGTGCTCACCCGGTAGTCAGCCGATTCCGCGGAGACGATGCAGCTCTCGTCGAGGCTCGCAGTGGCCGCCGTTGCCGGTCGCCGGCTCCCACCCTGTTGGCTCGCGGCCTTCTGCAGATCACGATTCCCGGCTCGTTCGGGGATGGTCACGCTGACCAGCGGCATGGCCGAATGGCCGCATACGCTTGCTGCGTGTCGGTACCGAAGAGCCGGACGGCTCGGACCGAGGATGTCCATGAGCTGGCTCTGGCCATGCCCCACGTGACGGTCGCGTCCGGGACCACTGACAACCCGGTCTACCAGGTGGGCGGGAAGTCGTTCGTCTTCTTCCGCAATCCCAGACCCGACGCGATCGACCCAGACACCGGAGATCGCTACCGCGACGTGATCGTCTTCTGGGTGGCCTCCGAAGGGGACAAGCAAGCCCTGGTCCAGGACGACGGGTCTCCGTTCTTCAGCACCGCACACTTCGACGGCCATCCTTCGGTCCTGCTGCGGGCCAGCCGCATCGGCGAGCTCACCCACCAGGAGCTGGCCGAGCTGGTCGAGGAGGCCTGGTTGTCCCGCGCATCGACACGGCGGGGGGCAACCTGGCTCCGCGCTCATCCCTCCGCCTGATCACACTCCGACCGGAGCAGCGGACCTGCTCACCACGGCTGGCGCGAGCTCGCCTCCCGAAAGCTCGGCGATGACTTCTGCGGTCCCGCACGGTCTAGGTTGTGACTGGTTCACCGCACCCGAGGATCAGCGCCATGGGCAAGATCGTGTCGAACTTCTTCATCTCTCTCGATGGCGTCGTGGAGTCGCCGGACAAGTGGCGCTTCCCATACTACGACGATGCGATGGGCGCCATCATCGGCGAGGGAATGGCGACCACCACCGCGTTCCTGATGGGGCGAAGACTCTACGGTGAGTGGTCTGAGTACTGGCCTGGACAGGGACCGGAAGTCCCGTTCTCGGAGTTCATCAACACGATCCCGAAGTACGTCCTGTCCACTACGCTCGACGACCCGACGTGGCAGAACACCACCGTTCTGTCCGGCGACGTTGCCGCCAAGGTGCAGGGAGTCAAGGACAGCACCGACGGCGACGTCACGATGTCGGGCAGCGCCACCACCGTGCGCTGGCTGCTCGCGAACGGCCTGCTCGACGAGCTGGCGTTGCTCGTGCATCCGATCGCGGTCGGCTCGGGTCGGAGACTCTTCGAGGACACCGCCACCCACCCCCTTGTGCTGCTCTCCAGCACAGCCCTCGACACCGGAGTCCTGCACCTGCGCTACGCACCCGCACCCTGAGCGCCCGCCGGTCGGGATCAGGTATCCGGCGCGGCCGAAGGCGAGTCAGCCGGCTGCGCTCGTGGCCCCGGCCGAAGGTCCGGCAACCCCCCCGATGAGCAGGCGTTCCTGCTGGCCGATCCCGACGCTGGCGATCTCGCCGTTCGCGAGTCTGCCCGGCGGCCAGGTCACCGCAGGTCCACGCTGTACGCGAGCAGATCGACACCGGGAGCTGGCGCCCAGTCGCGCTCGGGCAGCCGGACGAACCCGAGCCTCACATAGAGCCGGTGCGCCGCGGCCATCCGGCGCTCGCTGCACAGGACCAGCCGGTGTTGGCCCAGCGCCCGGCTGCGCTCGAGGCAGTGCTGCACCAACAGGCGGGCGACCCCGCGGTGGCGGGCGGTCGTGGCCACGGCCAGCATCCGAAACTCGCCCTCGGAGTCGTCTGCCGCCACCTCGCGCCACGGCGAGCCCGGTGGGCAGTACGTGACGCACCCCAGCACGGAGCCGACGGCGTCGGTCGCGACCCACACTTCGGCCTCACGGTCTCTGGTGGCCGCGTCGCGCAGCGTCTCCACGTAGTCGTCGCCGACGAAGCCGTCCGCGGCGTAGGCGGCCGCGGTCAGCTCGCCGGCGGCCGTGAGGGTCGCGGGGTCGGCCCGGCGCACGCGGACTGCCTCCGGCAGCACGCTGCCGGTCATGTCAGATCGCCTTCGTCGTGCGCTCGTCGGCGGCCTCGGGGTCGGTGAGCACGTTGGCGAGGTAAGGACCCGCGCGACGCGGATGCGCGCTCGAGCGCGGCCCCGACATCTGCGGGTCGTGGCAGACGCGTTCGACGCCGTGCGCCGGCGCGACCGCGAGGTCGCCACCGTGGCCCTGCTGGGTCGGCATGCGCCGGACCCTATCCGCCGCGGGTATCGGCTCCTTGCCCCGCCGGCACCCGCGACACCCGCGGGTCGTCGGCATCGGCGTGGTAGTCGTCGGGCGTCGTCTCGTCGTCGCCCTCCGCAGTGCCCATCGCGCGCAGCACGAAGGTGATCGCGACCGCCACCAGAAGGTTGAGCACGAGCGCGGTCAACCCGATGTAGATCTTGGTCTCGTCGGCGAACGGCGGCAGCGCGAGCGGGCTGCCCCAGTGATCCACCGTCGGGTCGGTGGCGCTTGGCTGCTGGTACGCCACCCAGGTGCCGTAGACCATTCCGACTCCCCAACCGGCAAGCAACGCCCAGCGGTGCAGCCACCGGGTGTAGAGCCCGATCACCAATGCCGGCAGGGTCTGCAGGATCCAGACGCCTCCCAGCAGCTGCAGGTAGATCGCGAACTCGGTGGGCAGGAAGAGCACGAAGGCGAGCGCGCCCAGCTTGACTACCAGCGACACGACCTTGCTCTGTTGAGCCTCCTGCCTGTCGCTGGCAGCGGGGTTGATGAAGGCCTTGTAGACGTTGCGCGTCCACAGGTTGGCCGCCGCGATCGACATGATCGCCGCGGGCACCAACGCACCGATGCCGATGGCGGCGAACGCGACTCCCGTGAACCAGCTGGGGAACTCGTTCTCGAACAGCTGCGGGATCGCCTGGTTGGGGTCGGTCACGTCGACGTCGGCGGCGATGGCGACATAGCCGAGCAGCGCGAGCAGGCCCAGCAGGAACGAGTACGCCGGCAGCAGTGAGGCGTTGCGCCGGATCACGTTGCGGCTGCCGGTCGACAGCACGGCCGTGACCGAGTGCGGGTACATGAACAGCGCGAACGCCGAGCCCAAGGCCAATGTGGCATATCCCCAGTACGCGGTCTCGCCCGGGAACAACGCCAGGATCGGCGCACCGAGGTCCTTGTTGCCCGCGTCGATCTTGGTCTCGGCCGCGCCAAAGATCTCGTCCCAGCCACCGAGGTGGATCGGCAGGTAGATCACCGCGACGAGGATCACGATGTAGATCAGCGTGTCCTTGACGAAGGCAATCAGTGCCGGTGCCCGCAGGCCTGAGGTGTAGGTGTAGGCCGCCAGGATGGCGAACGCGATCAGCAGCGGCAGGTCCTTCTCCAGCAGCGACGCGTCCTCGCCGCCGCCGAGCCCCATCACCTGGAGCACGACCTGGATGCCCACCAGCTGGAGTGCGATGTAGGGCATGGTCGCCAGCAGCCCGGTGGCCGCGACCGCCAACGAGAGCCCGCGGGAGCCATAGCGGCCCTGCACGAAGTCGGCGGGCGTGACGTAGCCGTGCCGGTGCGAGACCGACCAGAGCCGGGGCAGGAAGATGAAGATGATCGGGTAGACGACGATCGTGTACGGCACCGCGAAGAAGCCGATCGCGCTGCCGGCATAGAGCAGTGCCGGCACGGCGATGAAGGTGTAGGCGGTGTAGATGTCACCGCCGATCAGGAACCACGAGACGAACGTCCCGAATCCGCGGCCGCCGAGCCCCCACTCGTCGAGGCTGTCCAACGATTCCCCCCGGCGCCAGCGCGCGGCGACGAAGCCCAGCACGGTGACCAGCACGAAGAAGAAGATGAAGACACCGAGGGCCACCACATCGATGTCGGTCATTGGTGCTGCTCCTCGATCTCGCCGGGACTGCCCTCAACGGAGACGACCACCCGGAACGCGAGGGTGGTAAAGATCGCCGCCACCGGGATCAGGGCGAACTGGAACCAGAAGAAGAACGGCATTCCGCCGAGCTCAGGGGTTTCGCGTGCGTAGATCGGGACCAGCAGCGGGACCACCATCGGCACCGCCAGCAGCCCGCCCACGAGCACCCAGGTGGCGGTGCTGGCCCGGCGCCGTCGGTGGTTTCGCCCCTCGTTCGAGCGTGGATCGGTCGGACTGGGCACGACGCACCTCCGGGGTCTGGGTTGGTGCTGCCGAGCACCGCTCGCCGGTGCTCAAGCGCCGGGCACGCTACCTCAAACCGGACGTGTTGGCACGCGTCATGGCGGCGCCGTACAGCCACGGGTCCTCGACCCGGTGGTGTTCGATGCTGGCGAGCAACAGGTCGGCTCGGGTGTTCGTCGCAGCGGGTTCGGCCACTCGGTCTGCTCCGGCGGCTCGCTGTGCAGGTCGCTCCGCTGAGACTCCGTGCGGCACGTCGTCGCGCTGAGCCTGCCGAGGAAGCGGTGCCGAGCGGTCTCGTCGACCAGTCCGCGGGCAGGATCGCCATGACGGCGTACGGCAGCCGGTCATCCCCCGTGGTGCAGCACATGATCGGTCGGAGTCAGGAGTCGGACGGCGACGACGTCGACCAGCCTGAGCCTGAGAGTGGCACGCGACGTGCGGCAGTGCAGGTACGGCGTTGCCGTCAGGCAGTACGCAGCCGTGCGCGGGCGTTGCGCCGCTTGAGGGACCGCCGCTCGTCCTCGCTGAGGCCACCCCACACACCGTGGTCCTGGCCGGACTCGAGCGCCCACGTGAGGCACTGCTCCCGCACGTCGCACCGCCGACACACCGCCTTGGCCTCCTCGATCTGCAGGAGGGCGGGACCGGTGTTGCCGATCGGGAAGAACAGCTCCGGATCCTCGTCGAGGCATGCGGAACGGTGTCGCCAGTCCACGGGAGCGGCTCCTTGTCGGGTGGTGTCTGTCGGATGCTTAGCTGGATGTGTGTCGGGACGATCAGCGGGGGCGGCGTCCAGGTGCGCGTTCTTGTGAACGCTTTCACGTTGCCGACACATCACATGCTGGCAAGAGTCCGACGCTCACACAACCCGAATCGCCCGGCACCTTCGTGTCGAGTCGGTCACACGGCGTCGCAGCGGCTCACCGGCGACGTAGCCTGCGCCGGGTGAGCGCCGGCACCAGCGAGCATCCCGACCGACCGAATTGCACGGGTGCTGGGCTGCGGTTGGCGGCCTGCCTGGTGGCGGTCGAGGCGCTGGCCCTGCTCTCGGTGGCCGCCGGCGAGCTGCTGGCTGTGACCCCGGGCCGAATCGGCCTCGGCGTGTCGACCGCACTGTTCTTCATGGCGTGTGCGCTCGGGCTCGGCTACGCCGCCAGCGGCGTCTGGCGGGTGCTCGGCTGGTCCCGCGGACCAGTCGTCGTCGCGCAGCTGCTGCTGCTGGGCGTGGCGGTGTCGACCCGCGATTCCCTCCCGTGGTGGGCGGTTGGCTTGGCCGGCTGGGCGCTGGCAGTGCTCGCCCTCGTTCTTCGCCCAGCCGCCACACGAGCTCTGGCTGACTGAGGTCGACCGACTGGACCGACTGGTCAGTCGTCGCCGGTGAGACCCTCGCGCAGTGTCGCGAGCGAGCGGGCAAGCAACCGCGAGACGTGCATCTGGGACATCCCGACGTCGGCCGCGATCTGAGTCTGGGTCATCTGGCGAAAAAAGCGCAGCACCACGATCCGGCGCTCCCGGGGCGCCAGCGCCTCGAGCAGTGGACGCAGCGACTCCCGGAACTCGACGGTGGCCAGTGCGTCGTCGTACTCGCCGAGGGCGTCGCCGACGCTGGCACCGTCCCACGCCGTCGACTCGGGGGCGTCCAACGACACCGTGCTGTAGGCGTTGGCCGACTCGAGACCCTCGAGGATCTCGTCCTCCCCGATCGCCAGCCGGTGCGCGAGCTCCTTGACCGTGGGGGAGCGACCGAGCTCCTGCGTGAGCTCGCTGGTCGCCGACGCCAGCGAGAGCCGCAGCTCCTGCAGCCGTCGTGGGACGCGGATCGACCAGCCCTTGTCGCGGAACCAGCGCTTGATCTCCCCGACGATCGTGGGTGTGGCGTAGGTCGAGAACTCCACCTCACGCCCCAGGTCGAACCTGTCCACCGCCTTGATCAGCCCGATGGTGCCGACCTGGACCAGGTCGTCGTACGGTTCGCCCCGGTTGCGGAACCGGCGGGCCAGGTGCTCGACCAGCGGCAGGTTCAAAGCGACTAGGTCGGCGCGTAGGTCGGGTCGTGCCGGGTCGTCGTCGGGCAGGGCTTGCAGTCGCCGGAACGCGGCCCCGGTCAGCTCACGTACGTCGTCTTCGAGCATCGACAAGCTCAACGGTTGCGTGCTCACAGCAGATCGTCACCCCCTCGGCTGCGGGTGAGGCTGATCACGAGCTCACCATCTTGAACCTCCATCGCCAAAGTGGTGGTGAGCGCGGACAGCACCGTCCACGAGAAGCCGTCGCGCGGGGGCACCTTGGGTCGGTGGCAAGGCGCGCTCGCCCGCACCCCTAGCCCGAGTCCCTCGACGGTGAACTCGCACCTGACCTGGGACTCGGGGCGCGCCTGCTTGAGCAGCAGCACGCAGGCCTCGTCGACTGCGATCCGTAGGTCCTCGATGTCGTCGAGGGTGAAGTCGAGCCGCGCGCCGAGGCCGGCGGCTGCTGTGCGTACGACTGACAGATAGCGGCTGTCGGCGGGCACCGTCAGCGTGACCTCGGCCTGCTCGGTCGGGCGTGACGACCTGGTCTCCATCACTGGGCAGGTCCCTCCCGTCGTGGCGCCGGCCGGAAGGCTCGTCGGCCAGCCCACCCTAGCGCCGACCCGCCCTGCTCGGATTAGGGTCGCGGCATGTTCGCCGTCTATGCCGACCGGACCAGCACCGACGAGCCGTTGGCGGGTCTGGTGGTGGGAGAGCGCCCCGAACCCGAAGCGCCCGCCGGGTGGACGACGGTCCAGGTCCGGGCGGCCTCGATCAACCACCACGACTACTGGTCACTGCAGGGCGTCGGCCTTCCTGATGAGCGGCTCCCGATGATCTTGGGATGCGACGCGGCCGGAGTCGCCGACGACGGTAGCGAGGTGGTCGTGCACTCGGTGATCAGCGACCCCTCCTGGACCGGCGACGAGACACTCGACCCGAAGCGGTCGTTGCTGTCCGAGCGCCACCAGGGCACGTTCGCAGAGCTCGTACGGGTCCCGAGTCGCAACGTCCTGGCCAAGCCGGACGGCTTGTCGTTCGAGGAGGCCGCCTGCCTGCCCACCGCGTGGCTGACGGCGTACCGGATGCTGTTCACGCAGTCGCGCCTGCGGCCTGGGGACAGCGTGCTCGTGCAGGGTGCAGGGGGTGGGGTGGCGACCGCGGCGATCGTCTTGGCGCGGGCGGCAGGACTGCGGGTCTTTGCCACCAGCCGGGACGACGGCAAGCGCGCACGCGCGGAGCAGATCGGCGCGCACGAGGTGTTCGAGACCGGGAGCCGGCTGCCCCACCGGGTCGACGCGGTGATCGAGACCGTCGGCGCCGCCACCTGGTCGCACTCGATCAAGTCGCTGCGACCGGGCGGCACGCTGGTCATCGCCGGCGCGACCTCGGGCGTCACCCCCGAGGTCGGAGAGCTCAACCGGGTCTTCTTCCTCCAGCTGCGCATCCAGGGATCGACGATGGGCACCCGCGAGGAGCTCCGCGGGCTGGCGGCCTTCCTGGTGCTCAGCGGGGTGGCCCCGCTGATCGACCGGACGCTGCCGATGGAGAGAGCCCCGGAAGGCCTGGCGGCGATCGCCGCCGGCGACGTGTTCGGCAAGATCGTGCTCACCACCCCCTGACCGCGGTCAGCGGCTGGTGGTTGGGCGGTCAGCGGCTGGTGGTTGCGCGGTCAGCGGTGGAGGTTGTGATGATGATGGCCCCGGTCCTGCGACGGGCTACGCCCGCCGACGCCGAGTCAGGGGCGCGCTGCCATGCCGAGTGCTGGCGCGAGGCGTACGCAGCCATCGTCGATCCCGACGTGCTGCGCCGCTCGACCGACGACCTCGCGGGACGGATTGCACGCTGGCGCGAGCAGTTGTCGCGCCATGCGGACGAGCGGTGGGTCGCCTTGCAGTCCGGCCAGGTCGTCGGCTTCTCGTCCGCCGGGCCTGGGCGGGACGACGATCTGCCGGGTCTCGAGATGTATGCGTGCTACGTCCGTTCTCGGTTCTGGGGCAGTGGTCTCGGTTCATGCCTGGTGCGGGCCGCGATTGGTGACGCCCCGGCTTACCTGTGGGTCTTCGAGGCGAACGCCCGAGCCCGCGCCTTCTATCGCAAGCATGGTTTCGTTGAGGACGGTACGAACAAGGATGAGCCCCGCTTCGGACGACCGGAGGTCAGGATGGTGCGTGATGGGTGAGTCGGTGCAGCGGCGTGATCCTGGCGACGGACCGGCACCTGTCGTCGTCGTCTTGCTGCACGGGCGAGGCGCCGACCCGGCGTCCATGTGGTCCCTGGTCGATGCGCTGCCCAACCTGCCGGTCAGCTGGCTGGCCCCGGCTGCACCCGGAGGCACGTGGTACCCGCAGTCGTTCCTCGCGCCCATCGAGGCCAATCAGCCCGCGCTCCGGCGTGCCCTCAGCCTGGTGGGCACGGTGATCGCTGACGCCGGAGTCGAGCGATCACGCGTGGTGCTGTTCGGTTTCAGCCAGGGGGCCTGTCTGGCGGTCGAGTATGCGCTGCGCCAACCCGGTCGGTACGGCGGACTGGTGCTGCTCACAGGAGGTGCGATCGGTCCGCCGGGGACGATGTGGGAAGGCCCGGCGGCTTTCGCCGGCACGCCGGTCTTTTGCGGCACGAGTGACCCTGACCCGCACGTCCCAGTCGAGCGGGTACGCGACACCGTCGACGTGCTCTCGCGTCGGGGCGCCTCCGTGAGGCTCGAGGTCTACCCCGGGATGGGGCACACGGTGAACGCCCACGAGCTGGAGCGGGCGGCGGAGATCATCGACATGACCACGAGCCGCTGATCGTGCAACCGCGAGCCGCTGATCGCGGGTCAGTCGTCGTCGACGCGGGCGAGCCAGGTGGCAAGGCGGTCGACGGCGGCCTCGAACTCGGGGTGCAGGTCAACGAACTCGCGCAGCTGCTCGGCGAGCCAGCCGAGATCGACATCCTCGCCGCCGCGCCGGCGGGCGAGCTCTTCGATGCCGCGGTCGGTGTCGTACACATGGACCCCTCAGTCAGCGAACGCCTGGTCGAGCAGCGACCGTTGCTCCTCGCCGTGCCGGGCCACCTGACCGACGGCAGGCGACGACGACTCGGGCCGGGAGATCCGGCTGATTCTCCTGCCGTCGAGCACATCTGCCAGCTCGTCGGGCAGGTGCAGCGCGAAGTGCGGCCACGGGCCCATGTTGGCCGGCTCGTCCTGCACCCAGCGGATGTCGTGCAGGTCGGGGTACGCAGCCAGCAGCTCGCGGAGCTCTTCGACCGGTCGCGGATACAGCTGCTCCACGGCCGCGATCGCGGTCGCGGGCTGGTCACCTTGGCGCTTGTGCCGCTCGGCGCGCAGGTCCCACGCGATCTTGCCGGAGCACAGCAGCAACCGGCCGACGCGACGCGGGTCGACCGTCTCGTCGGCGAGCACGGGGCGGAACCGCCCATCGGTGAAGTCGGCCGGCCGCGACACCGCTGCCTTGTTGCGCAACATCGACTTCGGGGTGAAGACGATCAGCGGCTTGTGCTTGCCCCCCAGCGACTGAAGTCGCAGCAGGTGGAAGTAGTTGGCAGGAGAGCTCGGCTGCGCGACCCGGAACGCATCGTCGGCGGCGGTCTCCAGGAACCGTTCGATCCGGGCCGACGAGTGGTCCGGTCCCTGGCCGTCGTATGCGTGGGGCAGCAGCAGCACGACGCCGGACTTCTGCTGCCACTTCGACTCGCCGGAGGAGATGTACTCGTCAATGATTGTCTGCGCGCCGTTGAGGAAGTCGCCGAACTGCGCCTCCCACAGCACGAGGCACTCGGGGCGGGCGACCGAGTAGCCGTACTCGAACCCCATCACTGCGTACTCCGACAGCAGTGAGTCGTACATGTACAGCTGTGCCTGGTCCTCGGCCAGCAGGGCCAGCGGCGTCCACTCAGCGCCCGTGCGCCGATCGATCATGGTCGCGAACCGTTGCACGAACGTGCCGCGCCGGGAGTCCTGCCCAGACATCCGCACCGGCCGGCCATCCATGAGCAGCGCGCCGAAGGCGATGACTTCTGCGGTTGCCCAGTCGATCGGGCCTTCGGCGATAGCGGTGGCGCGCCGTTGCAGCTGCGTAATCACCTTGGGATGCACGGTGAAGTCGGGCGGCGGGCTGGCGTAGGCGTCGGCGATGGTCTTGAGCGACTCTTCAGTGATGGCCGTGCGCAGCCGGTCCAGCTCGGGTTTAACGGGATACTCGGGTGTCGTCTCGTAGGACTTGTTACTGGCTTCGCGTGCCTCCGAGAACATGCCCTCGAGCTGATCCTGGTAGTCGCGCAGGGCTCGCTCAGCCTCGTCGAGCGTGATGTCGCCGCGACCGACCAGTGCCTCGGTGTAGAGCTTGCGCACCGACCGCTTGTTCTCGATCAGGTCGTACATCAAGGGCTGGGTGAAGCTTGGGTCGTCACCCTCGTTGTGGCCGCGCTTGCGATAGCAGACCAGGTCGATCACGACGTCCTTGTTGAACGCCTGTCGATACTCGAACGCCAGCCTGGCAACGCGGATGCACGCCTCGGGGTCGTCACCGTTGACGTGAAAGATTGGCGCCTGGACCATCCTCGCGACGTCGGTGCAGTACAACGATGAGCGCGACGACGCAGGTGAAGTCGTGAAGCCCACCTGGTTGTTGACCACCACGTGGACGGTGCCACCGGTGCGGTATCCGCGCAGCTGCGACAGGTTGAGCGTCTCGGCGACGACGCCTTGACCGGCGAATGCCGCGTCACCGTGAACCAGGAGCGGCATGACGGGGTAGTCCGCGCCCCGGTTGAGCACGTCCTGTTTTGCCCGGGCGATCCCCTCGAGCACCGGGTCAACAGCCTCGAGGTGGGACGGGTTGGCGGCCACCGACACCTTGATCTGCGAGCCGTTACCTGCGGTGTAGCGGCCCTCGGCGCCCAGGTGGTACTTGACGTCACCGGAACCCTGCACGGTGCGCGGGTCGATGTTGCCCTCGAACTCGCGGAACACCTGCGCCGGGCTCTTGCCGACGATGTTGACCAGCACGTTGAGGCGGCCACGATGAGCCATGCCGATGCAGACCTCGTCGAGGCCGGCCTCTGCGGCAGCCTCGCACAGCTCGTCGAGCACCGGCACGGTGGTCTCGCTGCCTTCGAGGCTGAAGCGCTTCTGACCGACGAACTTGGTCTGCAGGAAGGTTTCGAACGCTTCCGCCTGGTTGAGCTTGTGCAGGATCCGCAGCTGTTCCTCTGCGGGCGGCTTCTCGTGCCCGCGCTCGACCCGCTCTTGGATCCAGCGTCGCTGTTCGGGATCTTGGATGTGCATGTATTCGATCCCGGTCGTGCGGCAGTAGGAGTCGCGCAGGATGCCGAGCACGTGGCGCAGCTTCATGAATCGCCGTTGCTCGCCGCCGAACGATCCGGTGGCGAACTCGCGGTCGAGGTCCCACAGCGTCAGGCTGTGCGTGCCGACGTCGAGGTCCGGGTGGCTGCGCTGGCGATACTCCAGCGGGTCGGTGTCGGCCATGATGTGGCCGCGTACCCGGTACGCGTGGATGAGTTCGAGAACCCTTGCCTGCTTGTTGATCTCGTCGTCGTGCGAGGCCGAGATGTCTTGGCTCCACCGGATCGGCTCGTAGGGGATCCGCAGCGCGGCAAAGATCTCGTCGTAGAACCCGTCCTCGCCGAGGAGCAGCGCGTGGATGCGGCGCAGGAACTCGCCGGACTGCGCGCCCTGCACGATCCGATGGTCATATGTCGACGTCAGCGTCATCGTCTTGCTGACGGCGAGGTCGGTGAGCGTCTTCTCCGAAGCGCCCTGATAGTCCGCCGGGTAGTCCATTGACCCGACCCCGATGATGCAGCCCTGGCCCTTCATCAGCCTCGGTACTGAGTGGTTGGTGCCGATCGTTCCGGGGTTGGTCAGCGAGATCGACGTCCCGACGAAGTCATCGACGGTGAGCTGGCCGTCACGCGCCTTGCGGACGACGTCCTCGTACGCGCTCCAGAAGGTGGCGAAGTCCATCGCCTCCGCCGCCTTGATCGACGGGACCAAGAGCTGACGCGTGCCGTCGGGCTTGGGCACGTCGATCGCGAGGCCGAGGTTGACGTGCGGTGGGGCGACGAGCGTGGGCTTGCCGTCGACCTGCTCGAATCCGCGGTTCATCTCCGGCATCGCGCGCAGGGCCTTGACCAAGGCGTAACCGATGAGGTGCGTGTACGAGACCTTGCCCCCGCGGGCGCGGGCGAGGTGGTTGTTGATCACGATGCGGTTGTCGATCAGCAGCTTGACGGGAACGGCGCGCACGCTGGTCGCGGTCGGGACGCTCAGGCTGGCATCCATGTTGGTCACGGTGCGGGCGGCGGCACCGCGCAGCGCCGTGCGTTCGGCCGTGTCCGACACCTCAGGCCGAACCGGTCTCGGTGGCTCCTTGGTCAGGGGTCGGCCAGTGGTGGGGGCACTGTCGCCGCCCGACCCGCTGGCCCGCACGGTCGCTCCGTCCGCCTCGCTGTTTGGCGCCGGGCGCCGCTCAGCTCGCTGCGACTCCGTGCGCTGCTCGGCGGGTGCGGCGGTGCGCGGCTCGCCCTCCGGCTCACGCGCAGTGTCGGGCTCGGTCTTGGGCTCAGCCGCCGGCTTGCCCGCATGGGTCGACGCGGCGCGAGCAGCGCTGTCTTCGGATTCATGCTGCTGTTGACGAAAGAACTTCAGCCACGCCGGGTCCACCGATTCGGGGTCGGCCTGGTAGCGCTCGTGCATCTCGTCCACGAGCCACTCGTTAGCACCGAACTGGGCGAGCGAGTCGGAGTCGGTGGGCTGTTGGGACGCGTGGGATGCCTCTGCCACGGTCGTGGATCGCCTCATTCGGTCTGGAATGTCGGCGGCACCGGGCGCACCGGCACCGCGCATCGTGCGTGCCGTCCCCAGGCTAACCCCCGGATCGGCTACAGAGGTGCCGGGACTGCACCTAGCACACGAGTCTGGTCGACAATCCACCTCTCGCAAGCGCGGCCGAGCGGGGCGAGAACCGGGCCGCTGTGGTAGTCGTGGACGGTGCGCGCCCACCGTCGACTCACCCATGGGTCCTGGTGGGCACTGACGATGGCCGCGTTCGGACTGGTCCTCGTGGCCGGTTGCACCGGGGCGGAGTCCGGTCCCGCGACCGCCAGCTCCCCTGCCACCACTGCGCCGCCGCCGACCACGCCCGGCCGTGTCGCCTCTCGCGACGAGCCGCGTCCACAGCTCGGCAGACCAGCCTCGCCCACGCAGACACGGGTCCGGCGGGTGTGGGGCAGGTGGCCGGGCGCCGAGGCTCGGCGCACGGAGGTGTTGGGCGATCAGGCGGGGCAGGCGGTGACCACCTGGATGCAGCGGGCCTACGTCAGGCTCGACTATCCCTCCGCGGGCGAGGAGGTGCCAGCAGCGTTCGGTACCTTCACCCACGGGGCCGCCGACCGGGCCAAGCGGCACGCCGGCCTGCTCACCAACCTGAGGGCCGGCCGCCGGCTGGTCGACGTAGTGCCGACTCGCCGGCTGGTTCAGCTGGTCGCCTTCGCCCCACGCGGCGAAGCGGTCGGCGCCACGGCCACGGTGACGCTGGTCCTGCTCGGGATCCGCGTCGACGGCGAGCGGGTCGAGATCGCCGTGACCGGCGACCTCTATCTCACGCGGGAACGGGAGCACCGATGGCGGGTGTTCGGCTATGACCTGCGGCGAAGCAGGGGCTCACCAGGCTCGTACGCGAGAGCGCACCGCCTTGGCGGTGCCGGCAAGCCTGACGGAGCCGGCAAGCCTGGCGGTGCCGGCAAGCCTGGCGGTGCCGGTCACGCCGACGGAGCCGGGGGAAGCCGGTGAGCAGGACCGCGGCCGTGTTGCTGAGCATCATCTGTGCGCTGACACTCGTACTGGTGCCGGACAGCGGTACTTCGCGGATCGACGCAGTGCTGGCGCGGGTCGAGGGTGCGCAGGCGGTCGACGCCGAGACCGACGTTGTCTGGATCCTCGCGCTCGGGTCGGATGCTCGTCCGGGCCAGTCGGTGCTCGGCAGTCGGGCCGATGCCATCCAGCTGGTTGGTATCAACGCGCGGAGCGGCGACGCCACCATCATTGGCATTCCGCGCGACTCGTACGTGCCGATTCCTGGCTACGGGAGCAACAAGATCAATGCCGCCATGGTCTATGGCGGTCCCCAGCTCATGGCCCGAGCCGTGGCGGACATGATGGGGCTGGCCCCTGACTACGTCTTCACCACCAGCTTCTGGGGCGTGCAGAACATGGTCTCGGCCGTCGGAGGCGTGCGCGTGTTCTCGCCGTTCGCGTGGTCGCTACCCGTCGCGACCGTGCGCCGTGGCATGAACGAGCTCGATGGGGTCGAAGCGATCGCGTTCGCCCGGATGCGGCACGCCCTTCCTGGCGGCGACTTCGACCGCTCCCGCGACCAGGGCTACCTGCTCAACGGCACGCTGCACCGCGTCCGGGAGCTCACCCAGCGGCCGGGCGCGCTGGAGCGGTTGCTGGTCTCGTTCATGCGCAACGTCCACGTCGATCTGCCACCCGCGGAGCTCTACCGGTTGGCTCGGGTCGTGCTCCAGGTCGACCCGCAACGGGTGCAGATCTGCCCGGTACGCGGTGGCACGGGCTCGGTCGGTGGCGCCAGTGTGGTCTTGCCCGACGTCGATCAGGCCCGTTCGTTGATCGCGCGGGCTCGCGGCGACGCGATCGTCGAAGGTGGCTGCTGACCTCAGCGCGTGGTGGTTCGAGTGCCAGTGGCCCTGGTGGTTGTCGCCCGCCTTGCCGTGGCCTTCCTGGGTGGGGCCTTCTTGGCAGCGGAGGACTTCGTGGCAGCGGACTTCGTGGCAGCGGAGGAGGACTTTCGCACGCCGGTCTTCGTTGCCGCGGACCTGGCGGGGGCTGCGCCCGCCGCCTTGACCGTTCGCACCGCCTTCGCGGCCCGACCGGCGTCGAGCTCAGCGACCGCCTCGTCGGTCACTGCCTCAGCCTTGGCCTTGGCCAGCTTGGCCAGGCGTCGTTGCGCATCGTCCTGCTGTCGAGACAGGTCCTTGGCCGATCCTTTGCGCTCCTTGCGCAGCGATCTCGCCTGCTGCTTGAGAGCCTCGACCCGCTTGGTGAGCCGCTTGACGTCCTTGCGCGCCGATGTGAGCAGCTGCTGGGACTCCTGCAGCGTCCGGACTGCCCGCTCCTCGGCGCGTGTCGCCTCGGCGACTCGGCCTTGAAGGGATGTGACGGCACCGGCGGCCTGCTCGGCCTTGGCCTGCCGGCGCTTGAGTCGCTGGTTGTCGGCCGCCGTGTCGGCTGTGTTCTGGGTCGGCTTGTCGCTCGGTCGCGCTTTCGGCATGGGCCGTCCTCTCGTCTCTTGGATGCTATGCCCGACCATCAGTCGTGCACATCGAGCTTGGGGTCGCCACGCGTGACGTCGTCAACGTGCACGTGCACGCTCGATACCGTGACTGGCGGGACGACGGGCCCCAGCAGTCGCCCGAGCTGGTCCTCGACAACCGCCCGCACCCGGTCTGCGAGGGGGATGAGCTCAGTGCCGAACCGGACGGCGAGAGCGATGACCGCGCCCGTGCAGGAATCGCCGTCGGTCTCAATGGTGATGGCGACCGTCTCGCACTCGGGGAAGGGGTCCATGCTGGCGCGCAGATGGCTGACCAAGACTTGCTCGGTGACCAGGACAGATCCGCTGGTGGCGCTGGCCCGCACTGGCGGGGACGGCCGGCTGGTCGTCAAGGCACGCGAGACGAGGGCATCGGCCACCTCGACCCACCGCTCGTCGACGTGGGTACTCAGCGCACTGGCGGCCGAGCGCAGCATGGCGCGACCCTCCGGATCGAGGAGGTCACCACCCGGCTCGGATGTCATCGCCAATCCTCCATCCTGAACGCCAGGTTGGCACGTGCCCGGTGCAGCTGACCGCGTACGACGGCCACGCTAGTCCCGAGGATCTCGGCAATCTCCTCGTAGGACAGGCCCTCCACCTCGCGGAGCATCCAGCTGGCACGCTGGCGCCACGGCAGCTCACCCAGGGCGACGTCGAGGGCGTCGCGGAGGTCGGTGGCCAGCGACATCGTGTCCGGTTCGGAGCGCGCGTCGGCGGGTATCGAGACCAAGACCTTGTCGTCAACCGCAGTAGGGCCGCGACGACGCCGCATTGTCAGGCACTCGTTGGCCACCAGGCGGAAGAGCCAGGTCTTGACTGACGCTTCGCCTCGAAACGACGGCAAGTGCAGCCACGCCTTGGTGAGCGCCTCTTGCAGGGCATCTTCCGCAGCGTGATGGGCGCCACCGAGCATCCGCACGGAGTAGCGGTACAGCGCCGCCCCGTGACGTTGCACCAGCTCCGCAAAGGCCTGCCGATCGCCGAGCGCGCTGCGTCGGGCGAGCAATGCGTCCGCGCGCAGCGAGAGTTGCTCGCCGCCGCGGGCCTCGCTGCTGGTGGCCAGCACTCCGCTACGCACTCCTTCGACCGCGGGCGACACCATCGGCTTGCCGCGGCAAGCAGCCTAGTCGGCTGCCGGCACGACGGGGACGGGGCGCTGTGACGTGGATCACGGCCGCTCACCCGTGACGATCCAGTCACGGCAGACGTCTGCACTGCGTACCGACCCGAACACCTACGAGAGGACCTCACGTGACCACGACCAGCCCAAGCGCCCACCAGCAGTCGGGCAAGGGGGCCGCGCCCACCACTGCACCCGAGTCGAGCAACGCACCCGAGTCGAGCAACGCTCTGGTCACCAAGCAAGGGCGCACCTCGATCGCCGACTCGGTGGTGGCCAAGATCGCGGGCATCGCGACCCGCGACGTGGCTGGAGTGCACTCCCTCGGAGGCGGTGCCGCGCGCGCTGTCGGCGCAATCCGCGAGCGGATCCCCGGCAGCCGCACCAACCATTCGCAGGGTGTCCTGGTCGAGGTTGGCGAGCGTCAAGCCGCTATCGACGTCGAGCTTGTCGCCGACTTCGGAGTCTCGATCGTCGACCTTGCCGAGGGTATTCGTCGCAACGTCATCAGCTCGGTGGAGCGCATGACCGGGCTGCAGGTCACGGAGGTCAATGTGGCCATCGCCGACATCTTCCTTCCCAACCAGGATGACGAGGACACCGACGAGCAGCAGCCGCCGCGCGTCCAGTGAGTGCTTCGGTTCCCAGCGCGTCGGAATCCGGCGACGTCGGAGACGACGTGCTTGCCGAGCGGGTCGTCGCGGCCGTGACGGCCGTGCCTGGCGTCGTGGCCATGCACCCGGGACGCTTCGGGGAGGTCGCGACACACCTGCCGGGTCGCCGGGTGGTCGGCGTCCAGCTGCGCGCCGACCTCGTCGAGGTCCACGTCATGCTGGCCTGGGAGGCCGACCTGCTCCGTACGGCTGACGCCGTACGGGCAGCGGCCGTCGCAGCCGCTGGTCGGCCAGTTGACGTCGTCGTCCAAGACGTGCTGGGGCCCCACGACTCGGTGCCGGTGGCCAGCACGTGAGGCCGCGCCCGAGAGGCGAGGCCCGGCGTCTGGAGCAGTGGGCCGCCGCCCGGCGACGAGCCGCGCGCCGGCTGCACCCAGATCGCGGCGGTGACCCGGACGAGTTCGTCCGGGCGCTCGCCGAGATCGACGCCGCACGCGTTCGCGCCGAGCAGCGGATCGAACCGCTGCGGCACTCGTGGCTGCGGGCGCTGCGCTCCCGGCATGCACTGCGCCGACGGGTGTTGACCGCTGTCAATCGGGTCCGTTCTGCGTTACCCCGCTCCGCGCCCGGGGCGCGACGCTTCTCGCAGTTGTGAGTGCCTACGTACTTGCCGGGTTTCACCCGGCAGCAAGGAGAAGAACATGACCACGTCCACTCTCGGCCTCATCGTTGGGCTGTTGCTGGGGATTGCCGCGGCGATCGGCGGTTTCAGTGCCTTCCTGGTCGCGCTGGTCCTCGGCGCCGTCGGCTATGTGCTGGGCGGGCAGTTTGATGGCGAGATCGATCTGAGCTCGTTGCTGGGCGGGCGACGTCGTGACTGAGAGCGACCCGTCCTTGCATCCGGCCCGACCGGAGCAGCGCGGCCGCTTGCACATCGCGAGTCGCGCGATCGAGCGGATCGCCACGCGGGCGGCCGAGCAAGTCGACGGAGTGCTCCGGAGCGGGTCGGGGTTGGACCGGCTCGTCGGCCGCAGCTACCCGCGGGTGTCGAGCACCGTGGCCGGCGACATCGTCCGCGTGACTGTGGATGTCGCGGTCCTGTGGCCGCACGGCGCCGGAGAGGTGGCTCGTCGCGTACGTGCAGAGGTCACCCACGAGGTCGGGCAGCTCACCGGGTTGTCGGTCGCCGGGGTCAACGTCACCGTGGCTCGATTCGAGCGTCGCCCAAGCCATGCCGAGCGGAGGGTCCAGTGAGTAGCGGTTCCCCTCAGGCCCCGCCGGCGGCCAAGGACCCTCGCGCCTTCGCACGCGTCGCAGTCCTCGGTGTCTTGTGGTCCCTCATCCTGGTCGGTCTTGCGGGCGTGGGTGGCCACGATGTCCTGGTCTACATCGGGGCCATCACCGGCCCGGCGTGGATCGAGCAGGGGCTCGGCTGGACCGACGGGGTAGGCCCCCAGTACTGGTGGGTGATCGTCGCCGTCGTGGCGGCCCTGCTTGGGCTGCTGGTGGCCTATGTCGCCGTGCGGCCGCGTCGCTACCTCGGCACCCGCGTGCGCGCCGACACCGGGGTCTTCTTGCTCGATCGCGGCCTCGGTCGTCTGGCAGCGGCGACCGCTGAAGACTGCGACGGCGTCGACAGCGCGCACGCAACGGCAAGGGCCAGCACGCTTAGCGTTCGCATCCGTGGCCTGTCGGTCGGCCGTGATCGCGCCCTCGAGGAGCGGGTGGCAGCAGCGCTCGAGGAACGGTTGCGACCGTTGCAAGCCGTACCCCGGATCAAGGTCCGGGACACAGGAAAAGGGTGAGCGCATGACTCGCACCACGACGTCGCTCGACCGCGTTGTCACCTTGCTGGTCGGCCTCACCGTGATCGCCGGAGCGATCATCGCGGCCGGGTGGTTCTACGGCTGGTGGAGCTGGTTGCCCGCCGAGGTCGACAGCGCCGCCGCACTCGAGCTGACGGATCGACCATGGTGGCCATGGGCGCTCGGCGGTGTGTCGTTCCTGCTGCTGGTGCTGGGTCTGCGCTGGCTGTTCGCGCATGCTCCTGCCCGCCGGGTGGGCGTCCTGAGGCTGGCGGGATCGGGCTCGGAGGGGCGGCTCGGGGTTGACGCAGGCAGCGCCGTCGCGGTGGCCTGTGCCGACCTCGAGGCTCGCCACGACGTGCGCACGGCGCGGGGGGTCGTACTGCGCGACCGCCACCAGCTGGTCATCGACCTGCGCCTCACTCTCGAACTTTTCTGCGACCTCGCCGAGGTGAGTGCGGCGGTCGACCGCACCACCGCCGCACTGACCAATGGCCTGGAGCGGCCAGACCTGTACTGCCGGGTTTGCCTCGACGTGGGCACTCGTCCACGCAGCTCGAGAGCCGGGGTGCGTTGATCCACCGGGGCCGCCGCGGGTCGCCGCGTGAGGGGGCGGCAAGGCACAAGCCGCATGAGTGCCCCCGGCAGGATTCGAACCTGCGCACACGGCTTCGGAGGCCGATGCTCTATCCCGGCAAAAGTGCTGGTCAGAGGACTGTCATCGGTCGGAAGTAGTGTCCCTCCCATGCTCCTCCCAACAGAAGGCCGGCGGCCGATCCAGGACGTCAAGGTGTTCGGCGTCCAGCGGCGAGGGTCCAGCACCCGGCACCGGCGGCCGTGGATCGTGCGCTGGTCGCTCGACGGGCGCCAGCACAGCAAGTCGTTTCGCACCAGGGCCGAGGCGGAGCGCTACCGGTCCGTGCTGATGCAGGCCCAGCGCACCGGCCAAACCTTCGACGTCGGTGGCGAGCCGGCCAGCTGGCTGCCCGCGCCAGAGGACGTGCAGATGCACGACTGGGCTCGGCGTTGGCTCGCCGAGCAGTGGGCGGAGTGGCAGCCCCGGACCCGGGCATCCGCGGTCGAGGCGCTGGCTCGCTTCGTCCCGCTGCTCGTGCACCCAACGGCACCCCCCGCTCCGCAGGGTCTGCGGGGTTACCTGCTGCGGAGCCTGCCTCCCGGACTCGTATCGACCGAGGACCCGTGCGAACGCTGGCTGGCGCGCTGGTGCCTCCAGCTCGGCCAGCTCAATCGCCAGCAGCTGGCCGACGTCGAGCAACGGCTCGGGCTGGGGGCGAACGGCACGCCGTTGGGGGCGTCGACCGCGGGCCGGTTCCGCAAGACGGCGAAGGCCTGCGTGCGCCGGGCCGTCGAGCTGGACATCCTGCCGGCCGATCCGTGGCCGCCCGCCTCGCGAGGACGCGCGCAGCGCAAGTCCGTCCGGGTGCGCCGAGCCGTGGACACCGGGCGGCTTCCTGATCCCGCCACGATGGCGGCCGCCATCGCCGCCATCGCGACCCAGCAGCCGGCCAGCCGCACGTACCAGGCGATGACCGCCGTCGCCTACTACGGAGGACTTCGCCCGGCGGAGGTCGTCATGCTCCGGCCGCGACATCTGCACCTTCCCGAACAGGGTTGGGGACGCATCGACGTACACGAGGCCGACGTCGGTCACGACGAACCAGGTGAACCCAAGACCGGTCCTCGATCCGTTCCCGTGCCGCCGCAGCTCGTGACCGTCCTCCGGGACTGGATCGGTGCGCACGCCTTCACCGATGACGAGTTCATCTTCCGCACCCGTTCAGGCAAGCGGCCAACCGCCTCGAACTGGGCGCGGTCCTGGCGCCGGGCGCTCCGCGAGATCGGCCACCGCCCGTTGCGCGTGTACGACTGCCGCCACGCGGCGGCCACCACCTGGTTGCGGGCCGGGGTCCCCCTCGGCGACGTTGCTCGCCGGATGGGCCACAGCGTCGAGACGCTTGTCTCCACCTACGTAGGCGCCCTGGCCGGCGACGAGGAGCTGGCGAACGAACGCATCGGTACTGCCTTGCGCTAGCGCGGCGCCGTCCCGGATCAGGGTCGGCCCGCCTCGACCCGCCGGTCGGGCAGCTCGACCCGACCGGCGGCGACGTACGCGTCCAGGTCGTGGGAGTCGATCCGGACATGGCGGCCGAGCTTGACGAAGCTGATCCGGCGCTCGGCGATCAGCCGCCGGACGAACCGTGGGCCCGTGCCCAGCCGGGCGGCGGCCTCATCGACGCTCAACAGGCTCATGGCTCCCGTCCCCTTTGCAGCAGCGGTGGTTCTCGGCATCCGAGTCCCTGGCAATTCGGTAGGTCACGGTCGGACGTGGAGAACTGGAAACACGAACAGCATGCCGCGGTGAATCGGCCTCGTCTACCGAGCGTCTCCGCACCAAAAGGGCCTGGCCGGACGAGAAGCAACGGGGACGGACTGGCGCGCACGAGCCCGGACGGCAACGGACGAAAAACTCGCCGAAAAGTCTTCGGCTAAGTCGTACTTCCGGGCGTGTCGTCCATCACTGGCCGGGCGGTGGGCCCGATTGGGCCACGGCCCGGGCGGCCTCGACGAGGCGGCGGACCGCCCGCAGGAGCCTGCGATGCCGGCTGGCGGTGACCAGGGCGGTGCCGTACTGCATGACGTCCTTGTCGGCGAGGACCGTCTCCAGATCCTTCGCGAGCTGCCCACCGTCCGGCTCGACCCGGCGCAGCAGGTCCAGCGCCGCCCGGTGGTCCTGCCCGCGGGAACGGCGGCCGAGCCGGCCGCAGCAGACGGCGTCGGCGGCCGCGATCCCGGCAAGCACAGCACAGCCGCCGGAGGCCTTGCGTTCCGCCGGGGTCGACCATGGATCGCCGAGCTCGGCCAGGGCCAGCTGCTGTTCGGCGTACTGACGCCGCTCGCGTGCCTCGGCAGGGCCGCACGCCTGCTGGCGACTCACCGCCTCGCCTCGCGCAGCAGCTCGTCGACGGGCTCGCCCGCCAGCGCGATCGAGTCACGTCGCCACTCGGCCACGATCGCCTCCCCGCCGCTGATCGCGTCCGAGACCTCCTCCGTGCCGAACTCGAGCCACGACAGTCGATTGCCGGTCCACTCGTGGACCACGGCGCCCACGGCGTCCAGCTGCTGCCGCCAGCCTGGGTGGTCCATGTCGATGCCGTCCGGACGGACCACCAGGACGTCGATGTCGCTGCTGACCCCGCCGTCTCCGCGGGCGGCGGAGCCGAACACGCTGACGTGAACTGGCGCGACCTGCCACTCCCTGACCGCGGTGGCCAGTCGAGCGACGAGCCGCTCGCGGGCGTTCAGGATCTCCAGCAGCGGCTCCACCAGCAGATGCTGCCGGCGCAACGTGTACAGCAACGCGCGTCCGGCCGGCTCGGCCTGGACCAGGCCGTGCTCGACCAGCTGCACCAGCACCTTGTGTGCCCCGTTCTGGCTCAGCGACGACACCCGTGCCACGTCCCGGCCCGTGAGCGGCTGGGTCGTTCCGGCGAGGGCGCGCAGCACGGCGCGGGTGCTCGTGGAGAGCACCACGCTGGCCGGTTCGCCGATGTCCACCCGGACACGATCCCAGGATGCTTCGGTTATGACAACCATCGGGTGTCACATGAGCGCTACAAGTGGTCATTCAAGGTACAGCCGCAATGCCTCCCGACGGACGAGGCCGTCGCCGACGGGCGGGGCTTCGAACCCTGCGACACTCCCGACCGACCTCAAATGTCTGACTTTCTTCAGACCGTCAAGACTTCCGCTTCTCACCGGACCCTTAATGCCCGTCAGTAACCGCGAATGTCCGTCATTGACCGCGCTCTCGTGAATGCCGACAGGGGACCGTCCGGTCAGTTTCCCAAGCACAGCAAGAGTGCAGACATGTGCATTCCCAGAATGCTACGGTCCGGCGCGTGTTGAGCTCGGCGAAGATCGGGACCGCGTCGTGGCGGTACTACCAGTTCGAGGTCGCGACGAGTGCCGGCGACTACTACGCGGCCGAGGGTGAGGCGCCCGGCCGGTGGTACGGGTCCGGGCTCGACTCGCTCGGCCTTGACTGCGGTGGGGTGGTCGGCGAGGCGGCGTTGGAGGCGCTGTTCGCCCGCGCGCTGCACCCGACCACTGGCAATCGGCTGGGACGGCAGTGGCGGAGCGACGGGGTGACCGGGTTCGACTTGTGCTTCTCGGCGCCGAAGTCGGTCTCGGCGCTGTGGGCGATCGGCGGCGCCGACGTCGCCCGCCAGGTCGCCGCAGCACACGCGGCGGCGGTGCGGGCCGGGCTGGACTACCTGGAGACCCACGCCGCGGTGTCCCGGATCGGCCGGGACGGGCTCGAGCAGACCGGTACGGCCGGGTTCTCGGCGGCGATCTTCGACCACCGCACCTCGCGGGCAGGGGATCCGCAGCTGCACTCCCACGCCCTGGTGCTGAACAAGGTCCGCTGCGCCGACGGGCTGTGGCGCAGCATCGACGGGCACGAGATCTACCACCACAAGAAGGCCGCCGGGACGCTGTACCAGGCGGCGCTAAGCGCCGAGCTCACCCGACGCCTCGGCCCCGTCCTCCCGGTGGCCTTCGAGCGGCCGAACCAGCACGGGCAGGCCGAGATCGCCGGCATCTCCGCCGAGCTGACCCGGCTGTGGTCCAAGCGGGCCGCGGCGATCGACGCCGACGCCGCACCGGTCATCGCCCGGTTCGAGGACGACCTCGGCAGGCCACTGACGCCGGCCGAACGGGCCCGGGTGGTCAAGACGTCGGTGCTGAAGACCCGACCGGCCAAGACCCACTCCCACCATGGGGTCCTGCAGCAGCGGTGGGCCGACGAGGCCGACCAGCACGGCTGGACGCCGCACCGCCTGTGGGAGTCGGTGGCTGCGGCGGCGGCCGCGGACCGCCTGGCCCGGCGCCAGCACAGCCACCAGATGAATGCGATGGATCGGGCGCTGGCCCCGCTCGGTCATTCCCCAGCCGTCGTCGAGTGGGCGCTGCAGGCGGTTGCGGCCCGCAGCGCGGTGTTCTCCCGCGCCGACCTCGCCGCCGAGATCGCCGCGCAGCTGCCGAACCGGGCCGCCTCGGCGGCCCGGGTCCGCGAGCAGGTCGAGATGCTGACCGCCCAGGCGGTGGCCGACCCGGAGGCGGTCGAGGTCGGCACGGTCCGAGACGGCGTCACCGACCGCGCCTCCGACACCCGCTGGACCACCCGCACCCACCTCGCCATCGAGCGGCGCATCCTCACTACCGCGATCGTCGGACGGACCGCCGGCGCAGCCGGTGTTCCCGAGTCGACCGCCGCCGAGCATTCCGCGGCGTACGGGCTGGACGGCGACCAGCAGCGCGCGGTCGAGCACCTCCTCGGGGCCGGGCACCGGATCGACGTGCTGATCGCGCCGGCCGGGGCCGGCAAGACCCGCACCG
>JACCWP010000299.1 GCA_013697585.1 Nocardioidaceae bacterium | reverse complement strand
AGGCTGAGACGACTCGGGGCCGCGTCTCCGCCAGCGACTCGGCGTGATCGAGACAAGGACTATTGGGACGCACTGTGGTTGACGAACACGACCGGGCTTGCCGAGCTTCGCCACTACCAGCTCACCCTCGGGCACTGCGCTCGAGAACACCAAGAATGGCTATGCGCCATCACACCGTTCCTTTCTGCTCTAGGCAGACACACCCATGACCTTGGCGGACTCGTGACCGTTGGAACGCATCCACCGAAACAACCACTGCCAGCAGACCTACAGGAGGAACTTCGGCGTCTGGAAGAGGTCGTGATGGCCACCGGGACGCAGGTCCTCGAGATGCGTGACTCCGACAACCCAGAGGCAGCTGACTTCTCCATCACAGGGCGACTGGAGTGCGCAACCTGGTACCTCGCCCTAGGCGGCGGGGAGGGCAACGCTGTCAGGAGCCTTGTCTGGGAGGGCGATGGGACCACTTGGCGTCACAGCACGTACGTCAGCGACCTCTCGACGGCGCACGGGCTGACACCCGCACAATACGAGGAGTTCCGTGGGCCGCTGTCGGACTGGCTGCCTCCTGCCGACCACCCAAAGGTCCTCCGTCGAATGCGTGACCACCCGGCGGACGCGTCGTCGAAGAAGTCGAAGCGGCGTTTCATCTCCTACGCCGACATGGCTGACCTACTAACAGCCGGCGAGCAGGGTGCCACAGTCTAGTCAGATTCGGTCACATCCGGTCAAGCGAGTCAGAAGAACTCAGCGGTTGCTAGATGCGATACTCCCCGGTTCCTTCCAGAATCCTGCGAATGTCCTTCCGGTCTCAGACCGAACGCACACAAAGTCGCAGCTGACAGCGGAACCGTGCAGTTTTCCGCACGTCCTAGGGGCCCCGGACCGCCGCTGGCGAGCCGGCCAGCAGTCTGCCGCACGGTGCCGCGAGTGCGGCCGTCCGGTGCATCACAGACCTTCGTGACGACCTCTTCCTGGCACGTCCGGATGTGGCGGACAGGTGGACGAGGCGCACCGCGCGGCGACACCGCCGGAGCTGCTCTTCGACCTGATTGCCTTGTCGTCGCGGTCGCGCAGGTCGTGGCCGCGCTCGCCCAGGACGTGGTGGAAGGCCACGCCGGCGAGGGCTTGGTCTCGGACCTGCTGGCGCCACCGCAGCGATCGTGCTCGTCGCCCCGACGGTCATCGCAGGAGGCGCCACATCGCGGACTCTCGCTTCCCGATGTGCGGTGTTCCTCCCGATGGGGGAGGGTTTCCGTGTCCTGTCTGCCGCCTCATCCGGGAGCGCCCATGTCCGCATCGCCAAGGCTCGCCACCCTCGCCGGCCTCGCCGTACTTGTCGGGACGTTCGTGGGCGGAGGCGTTCCGGCCGGCGCGGGCGCACCGGCCGGCGCCGGCGAAGCACTGCAGCAGCAGCTGGACGAGCCGCTGACCCGCGCCTTCCGAGGCCTGGACCGTGCCGACGAGTGGGAGCTTGTCGATCGGGTTGCGCTGGACTTCCCGACGTACCACCCGCAAGGTTTCGCGCTGGTCCGAAACCGGATCTTCATGTCCACGGTCGAGATCATCAAGGCACCGGTGATCTATCCGCGTCCTCGCAACGGGTACGACCGCTCGCCCGGCAAGGGCGTCGGCCACGTGCTGGTGCTGACCCGCGACGGCGACCTGCTGCGCGACATCGAGCTGGGTCGCGCCAACATGTATCACCCCGGCGGGATCGACTTCGACGGCCGTCGGGTGTGGGTGCCGGTGGCTCAGTACCGGCCGGACAGCTCGGCGATCGTGTACACGATCGACGCCAGCACGTTCCAGGTGCGCAGGGAGTTTCGCTACGACGACCACGTGGGCGGTGTGGTGCGCGACTACGAGACGGGGCGCGTGCACGGCGTCAGCTGGGGGTCGCGCCGCCTGTTCACGTGGCGCCCGAGCGGTGGCCTGATCGAGAGGACCGCGAACCCCAGCCACCTGGTCGACTACCAGGACTGCGCGTACGTGGACGCCGGCCAGCAGATCTGCAGCGGCATCGCGGAGCTGCCCAACGCCAGAGGCGGTACCTACGAGCTCGGCGGTCTTGCGCTGACGGACCTGGCGACCGACGAGATCGAGCACGAGCTGCCGTTCCCGTACTTCTCGGCGGCGGGCCACGTCGCCACCCGCAACCCGGTCGCGCTCGAGCTCGACGGCTCGACGGTGCGCCTGCTCGCGGCACCCGACGACGGTGAAGAAGGGGCCGGCACCGAGCTGCTCGTCTACGAGACGCCACGCTGAGGCGTGTGCCCACGGCACCTGGTACGAGCGACCTCGCCGCGGGTGCGACGCTTTGCGCCTAGAACACCTGTTCGATGCAGGCGTACGCTAGGAGCATGGTCAACGTCTTGCAGCACTCACTGCTCGATGTCGCCGACCAGGCCGCCCTGCGCCCTCTTGACACGGTGGAGCGCACCCCGCTCGACCTCGGGGCGTGGGTCGACCTGCGGCCGGGATGGGTCCTGGGCGCCGATCTGCTGTTCGAGCGGTTGGTGCGAGAGGTGCCCTGGCGCGGGGAGCGACGCCAGATGTACGACCGGGAGGTCGAGGTACCAAGGCTGCTCAGCTTCTACGCCGAGCAGGCCCCGCTGCCCGATCCGGCGCTCGACGACGCGCGGGAGGCGTTGAGCGCCCACTACGCGGCCGAGCTCGGCGAGCCGTTCCGCACGGTCGGGCTCTGCTACTACCGAGACGGGCGCGACAGCGTCGCCTGGCACGGTGACCGGATCGGGCGCAGCCGGCACGACGACACGATGGTCGCGATCGTCTCGCTCGGCGCCGTACGGCAGCTCGCGCTCCGGCCACGAGGTGGCGGGCCCGCGCGGCGCTTCGCGCTCGGACACGGCGACCTGATCGTGATGGGCGGCTCTTGTCAGCGCACCTGGGACCACGCCGTGCCCAAGACCGCCCGAGCCGTCGGGCCGCGGATCAGTGTGCAGTTCCGCGTCCGCGGGGTCCGCTGAAGGCTTGCTCAGGCCACCGATCACGACCCGATCAGCCCCCGCGCAGGGGGCCATTCGTATGGCTAGTCTCTCACGCTATGTATTTATACAACTCCGTAGTGCAATTTATCCGGACTGCCTCGTTGAGGTAGCTGGTTGCACGGCTGGCGGTCACGACTGTGGCACGCCTGACACAGGGAGTGCATATGTTCATCTCAGCAAGCGAATCTGAAGCTCGCGGCGTAGTTCGCCGTCGGCGTGCCGCAACCGGCCTGACCGCCGGTGTGACCGCGAGTGCGGCGTTGGCGGCGAGCGTGCTCGGAACGGGTCCGGCCTCTGCTGCCGGCGACGCCGACGGCCCGAGCAAGGCAGGAACGGTGCGGACGCCGTTCGCCCTGGAGGGCCTTGCGTTCGGGACACAGGCAAGGGGACAGACGGTTCCGGTGCAGTCGTCGCAGACTGCGCTGGTGGTGCTCAAGTGCACCAAAGACGCCGGCATCGACCGCAGCCGCGGTGTCGCCAACGATGACCTGGTCGGGTTGGGCCAGGCCAGCGGGATCGCGACCCGTACCTGGACAACAAGCAAGCAGGGAGTGGTGACCAGCCACGCCCGTAGCAAGATCGGCGACCTCACTGTCGCCAACGTGGCGGGCGGGCTCACCGTGGAGGCGCTGGTCGTCACCACCCGCACATGGCACGACGACGAGGGATATCACCGAGCCCATGGCTTCCGCCTGGCGGGTCTGAGCGGCGAGGTCGGTGGTGTCCCGATCGAGCTGCCTGCCCCGGCTGACATCGATCCTGGCCAGACGATCAGCATTCCTGGGATCTTGAGGGCAACGTTCGATGAACGGAGCGGGACGGTGACGCGTCGTGGCGCACAGGCGACGTCTACCGGGCTGGTCATCGAGCTCGCCGACGGGTCGAAGGTGAGCGCCGGTCGCGCCCAGACCGCGATCAGCGGGGGGGTTGTTGGCGGCCTGCTCGGCGGCCGGGCGCAGTCGGTTCGCGGCAGCGGCCTGGTCGAGACCAGGAACGTGGTGAAGAAGAGCGTGTCGTGTCGGGGAACCGATGGTGAGTGGCGCAACGAGGCCGCCGCCGCCTTTACCCAACCGGGCCTCAAGGTTGGAGCGACGACCGTGGGCGCCTTCGGCGACCAGCTCGGCCAGGGCGAGGCCGTGGTACGCACCCGGGCCCGCAGTGCCCGGGTCGAGATCGGCGACGAGCAGATCGTCGTCACCGCGATTCGCGCCCAGTCCAACGTGGTTCGAAACGGCGACCGTTACACCCGCACCTCGGACGGTACCCACCTCGGCAGCCTGACTGTCGACGGTCAGGAGCGGCCGCTGCCGTCACCGGGTGAGAGCCTTGTTGTTCCGGGCGTCGCCCGGATCACCCCTGGGGTGGTTGCGCGCACCTCGCAGGGCATCACCGTCGTCGGCCTGCGGATCGAGTTGCTTGAGGGCACCGAGATCGTCGAGACCCTCGACATCGCCAAGACCAACGCTCATATCGACAACCGCTGACATATCCGGGCAACGACGCCGGGACGAGGGAAGCTTCACGACCCTCGGCCCGGCGTCGCCGCAGCTGCGGGACAACATCCATCGTTGCCCAGATTGACCTGGGCAGGGTCGACCTGGGCACGGGGCCCGCCTGGAGGTTGTCCCGGCTCTCGTGGAAGTTGATTGGCGGTCCCGCGCTCAGCGCCTGCCGTGAGGTCGGTGTTGGGCTCCGCCAAAGACACACGAATGAGAAGGCAGCAAGACCTACCGACGAAGACCGCTGCGACGAACGGGCTGGCCGAGGTGCCGTCGTTGAAGCAGGCGATGATCGCGTTGACCTGGAACGCCGAGTCCGCGCGGCGGACGGCTCGGGGGAGCCGGCCGTGGCGGGATACGAGTTGTTCTCCCCCTCAGAGCCGCTCGGCGAGATGGCGACGGAACGGGTGCTCGGCGACCGCGACGGGCAAGTCGGTGGTCTCGCGAAGGTTCGTCAAGGCCGCCGAGACCGCGTTGGCCAAGTTGATGGCCGCTGACCTGACCGATCTGGACCTGGTGGCCGCCTACCACGCCGGCTCTGCGCTGGACGCCGACTGCGTGCCGCGCTGGAACGCGAGATCGCGCAGACTGTCCCCGCCACCTGCAACGACCACACCGTGAACGTGGCCTGAGGCTCACCCGGGCCGCCACCGAAGTTCCACGGAACTCGGGACATCCTCGCCCGCCTGGCCAGGGATCGATTCCCATCGGTGTGGCCGGTCGCGTGCGTCGGGCTGGCCCGTGGCGCCGACGAATCGTCGCGCACAACAGCACCGATGCCCTCGGTTAGCTGCTAACCCGACCCCCTTCCGCCTGGCGCGGTTGTGAGGGACCGCCACTGGCGCGTGCATTGCCGGGACGCTCGGCGTTGACATCCGGCTGCGTCTCCCTCGCGAAACACGCAGCCGGACGTCGACATTGGGGCCAGTTCCCCCGGAGGGTTAGTCCTTCTCACGCCGGATGATCGAGCGCTCCTTCTCGCGCCCGACGACTCGCTCCTTCTCGCGGAGGACTCGCTCCTTCTCGCGCCCGACGACGCGCTCCTTCTCGCGGAGGACTCGCTCCTTCTCGCGCCCGACGACGCGCTCCTTCTCGCGGAGGACTCGCTCCTTCTCGCGGGTCCTGCTGACGCCGGGGTTGGTGCTGCGCTCCTTCTCCTTGGCGGAGGCTGCTACCCGCTCCTTCTCCCGGCTGGCGTTGTCGGTCGCTGTCGCGGTACCAGCGAAGGCACTCAAAGCGAGTGTGCCGGCGGCGACGATCGCGACCAGTCGACGTGCGATGA
>JACCWP010000268.1 GCA_013697585.1 Nocardioidaceae bacterium | reverse complement strand
GCGTTGATTGCGGCGTCGAGCCGCTCGGCGACCGCTGCCGGCATCGGGGGCACCGGGTCGGCGACCGTGTCGGCCAGCAACCTGCCCAGCGCCGCCAGGTCAGCGCGGACATCCGTACGCAGCTGGCGGCACGCGACACAGTCGCCCAGATGCGCAGCCACGGTCGCGGCCTCGGCCGCCGGCAGCAGGCCCGCGTCCAGGTCGGCGACCTGCTCAGCGCGGACGTGCCGGCGTAGAGGAAGCTGCGTCGGCTCGTCGGGCATCAGGGCACCTCCTGCGGACGGTCGGGAGCGCTGTCTGGTGGTCGGGGCGAAGGGCGCGACCGGGCTGCCTGGGTGGGACGCACTGCTGCCGCTCCGGGTTCCGGCTCGGGTGGTGGCGCGAGCCGATTCCGGCCAGGGCGGTCGTCGCGCCAGGCCGCGAGCAGGGGCAGCAGCCGCACCCGCCCGCGTGAGCAGCGGCTCTTGACCGTCCCCGGGGCACACTCGAGCATCCGGGCTGCCTCGTGCACGGAGTAGCCCTCCATGTCGACGAGCACCAGTGCGGCCCGCTGCTCGGGCGCCAACGTGCGCAGGGCTGCCAGCACGGCCGCCTGTCGTTGCGTCTGCTCGGCCGACTCGGCCACGACCTCGTGCCGGGTCGGAGGCGCTTGGTCGTCGTCGTCGGGGAGGGGCTCGGTGTGGCGCACCTTGCGCCGCCTGGCCAGGTCGAGGCATGCGTTGACGACGATGCGGTGCAGCCACGTGGTCACCGCGGCGTCGCCCCGGAAGGTCTCGGCCCGGCGGAAGGCCGAGGTCAGCGCATCTTGCAGCGCGTCGGCGGCCTCCTCGGTGTCGGACGTGGTGCGCAGCGCCACGGCCCACAGCCGATCCCGGTGCCGGCGGACAAGTTCACCGAAGGCCTCGGGGTCACCGGCGACGTGGCGGCTCAGCAGCGTGCGGTCGTCGACTGTCGCCATGTCGTCGACGCCCCCTGCCGACCCCCCGCTCACTGGTGCCCCGTCATCCGGCGACGACCAGCTCCCCGATCGATCCCACCCAGACACCGGGGCTGACCGGCGGCAGCTTCGTCAGCCAGACGACGACGTAGCGGGTGGTAGCCGGCTTGTCGAGGGTCAGCGACACCTGTTCTGATGCCCCGGGCTGGCCGATGTCGGTCGCCTCGGCGACGGTCGCCAGGTCGTCGACCGAGGTCGGCGGAGCCGCGCTGTCGGCAGCGGCCAGCACGCTGACCGATGTCGGTCCGCCGACGAGGGTCAGGCCCACCCGCCGGACCTCTTCGTCGCCGCCCAGGTCGACCAGCAGGCCCACCCCGTCCTTGGTCCCCAGCCCGGAGCCGTCGTAGTACTCGACGGTCGTCCAGACGCTGGCAGGATCGCCGTCGACGGCGAGCGGGGCCTGCTCGTCGTGCTCGCCGTCGACGCCCTGCGGGTCGAACGCGGCCACCGCGCTGATGTCCAGCGGAGCCGTCTGGACGACCGTACGGGGCGGGCGGGTCGCCGCCTGCTCGTCGTCGCCCGGGAGCGGAAGAGCTCCAGAACCGACGCGCCCGACCACGAAGGCGAGCGCAGCCGCTATCGCCACCAGCAACGCGATGCCGACCCACACCAGCCCACGAGCGCCCGTGTGCCTGTCGGATCGCGGGGGTGGCTCGGGAGGCGACGCGCCCGGCCCCGAGCGTGGCGGTGGGATCTGGTGCACGGCGGGGGGTGGGCCCGCCGGGTCGGGCGCGAGCGGCAAGCCAGCATGCGAGGTGTCGTCGACATCGCTCAGGCCTGGCGGGGCCTCGCCGGCGAGCATCAGCAGTTGCAGCTCGCGGGCCACCTCGGCCGCGGAGCGCAGCGGCTCGGCGTGGTGGCGAGGGGGGCTGCCGAGGATCCGGTCGCACACCGCGTCGACCGACCGGTCGACTCCTGCGCGCACCTGACGGGGCCGGAGCAACCGGCCGTGCTCGGTTGGCGCGGCCGGCAGACCGAGATCTCGGCCGCCAGGCCACCGAGCGACCAGGCAGGCATAGAGCAGCCGCCCCAGTGCGGTCACGTCGGCCAGCTCAGGAGCAAAGTCGGTGGTCTCGGTCCTGAGCCCACCTGCCCGGTCGCCCCCGGAGGCCATCGGCTGCGGATGGACCGCGGTGGCCTCCGGAACGCCGGGTGCTGCGAGTGTGGTCGGCGGGCGCAGCGGCTCGCCTGCCGAACGGCTCGTCGGCGCGTCGCTAGCGGGCCCGGCGTGCAGTGCCTTGTCGGTGGCGAGGCCGAGGACGCGTACGGCACCGTTGTGCTTGACGATGATCCGGGCCGGGTCGATCCTGCCGTGCTGCACGCCGGCCCGGTGTGCTGCAGCGATCGCCTCGGCAACCTCGCGGACCAGCTCGGCTGCGCGCGGAGCCGGCAGCGGGCCTTGCTGCAGCACGGTGTCCAGCGACACGCCTCGCGCCCACTCGCGCACCACGTAGGCGTAGCCGTCCTCGGCGGCGGCGTCGAGCACCCGCAAGAACCTTGGGTCCTCGACCACCGTGGCCGCCCGGGCGGCGGTGAGGAAGGCGGGTGCCGGCGCGTCGTCGCTGCGCACGACCTGGACGCTCACGGAGCGGTTGAGGATGCGGTCGACGGCACGCCACGTCTGGGACCTGGCGGTCTCGCCGACCAGGTCCTCGATGCGGTAGCGCCCGGCCAGCTGGGCGCCGGGGCTGAGAGTGTCGGACTGCACCTCTTCCCCGTCTGTTTGGTGACTGCTGAATCGGCGTGCGTGGCCTCATGGTAGATGCCACGCCGGGTCGAGCGGCGCAGGTTCACGAGCGGGGAGCAGCCGTCAGCGGCGGATGACCGCGCCGACCAGGCTGCGCACCTCGCCGAGACCCAATGCCCGGGCAGCCAGCAGGTAGCCCAGCACCCCGGCCGCCCCGGCGAGGGCGAGCACCGCGACCACCTCGCCGGCGTCCGCCCCGGTGCTCGCGCCGGTGAGCCCAGCCAGGCCCAGCAGCCAGCGACCGGCGAGCATCGCGGCGGCGGCCACCGCGCAGGCACCGGCCAGACGCAGCAGGTACGTCGCAAGGTCGCGGTCGACCAGTCCGCCCAACCGTCTCGACAGCACCAGCAGGGAGGTGACTGCACCGACGAGGTACGCGATCCCGTAGGCCAGGGCGAGTCGGGTCGCGACCTGGTCCGTGGGCGCGCCCACTGTGAGACTCAGCGCGGCCGCGATGTTGGTGCCCGACACCACCAGCTGCAGCAGGAAGGGCGTGCGCGTGTCCTCGTCGGCATAGAACCCGCGCAGCATCAGGTAGTGGACGGTGAACAGGGCCAGGCCCGGCGCGAAGGCCGCCAGGGTGTCCCCGACCGGCGCCGTGGCGCCGTCCAGCGCGCCGTACGAGAACAGGGCTGCCGCCAACACCGATCCCAGGCAGGCCAGGGCGGTGGCGACCGGCGCGATCGCGACGAGTACCAGCCGCATGGTGCTGGCGATCTCGGATCGCACGCGCGCGGTCTCCCGGTCGGCTGCCAACCGTGACAGCAACGGCATCGTGGCTGTCACCAGCGACACGGTGATGATCGCGTGCGGCACCTGGGTGACCAGGAACGCGCCCTGATAGACCGCGACCCCGTTCGCGGTCGTGCCTTCCAGCGCTGCCTGCGTCGAGGAACCTGTCGCCAGCCGCGTCACGAGCACGAAGGACACCTGGTTGGCCACCACGAAGCCGACGGTCCACGCGCCGAGGCGCAGCGTATGGCCCATGCCGACGCCACGCAGGTCGAGCCGCAGCCGGAACCGGAAGCCCGCCGCGCGAGCGTAGGGGACCAGAACCAGTGCCTGCAGCGCGATCCCGAGCGTGGCGCCGCCGCCGAGAACTGCCTCCTGGCCAGTGCTGAAGCCAGCGCTGTCGTCGGACGCCCCCCAAGTGCCGGCGAACGCGGCCAGAGACGCGCAGGCGACGACGTTGTTGACGATCGGAGCCCACATCATCGGCCCGAACCGTTCGCGTGCGTTGAGCACCTGACCGACCAGCACGAACACGCCGTAGAAGAAGACCTGCGGCATGCACCACCACATCAGGGCGTAGGCCGAGCCGCGCTGCGCAGCGAGCTCGGGGCCGAAGAGGTCGGCGCTGAACACCACGTGGGCGAGCACCGGAACCAACGCCGTCAGCACCGCCGTGGCGCCAACGAGCACCAGGATGCCGAGGCTGAGCACGCGCTGCGCGAAGGCCTCGCCGCCGTCGTCGTCCGAGCGCATCGCCCGTACCAGCTGCGGCACGAGCACCACGTTGAAGACTCCGCCAGCGACCAGGATGTACAACGAGTTGGGCAGCGTGTTGGCGGTAGCGAACAGGTCGGCGTCGAGCGACTTGCCCAGCACCGCCAGCAGCAGTGCGCTTCGGACGAACCCGGTCAGCCGCGACACGACGGTACCGGCCGCCATCGTCGCGCCGGCCGACAGCAGCCGGCGGTCGGCCGACTCGGTCACGCTGCCGCCCTCGGACTGCTGCCCCGTGGGCCGCCTCCGCTGTCGCCACCTCCGTTGCCGCGGACGCGGCGGACGATCCGACGAACGAGCGCGGCGACGAAGATCAGGCCGGCCACGGCGAGCACTCCCCAGACGACGACGCCGATGTCGCTCGTACGGATGCTGAACACCAACGGGTTGCCGAAGCGCTGGCCCGTTCGGGTGACCAGGAAGGCTTGGGCGGTCGTGACCCGGTTGTCATCGACGGTGGTATCGACGGTGACGGTCTCCCGTTCCCCGGCGCCGACAGTCACCGGGTCCCCGGCCTCGAAACGTAGCTCGGTTGACGTTGCTTGCAGCCGTACGCCCACGGTGACCGGACGATCGAGGTCGTTGCTGATGGTGACGCCGAACCGGCCGCGCGAGCTTGACAAGATGACGAACGACGAGCCGTCGAGCGTCACCTGTCCCAGCTGCCCCGCGAGCGCCCCCGAGGTGGCCCGGGTCACCTCCAGCCGGCGATCGGCGTCGTTGCTGGCATACGACGACATGCCCAGCGCAGCCGCCGCGTCGTACCAGCGGGCCAGGCCAGGGTCGCCGCCGAGGATTCGCGCCAACGTCTGTGCGCGATGGACCAGCCGCGCGGACGACTCGGTCAGCGCCAGCGCATCCGCGGCGTCGACGACCCCGGCTGAATCCTGGGGGCCGTCGCCGGTCACGACATCGCTGTCGGTGGCCACGGCACCTGCGCGCAGCGTGTCGAGGGGCACGGGCCGCAACCACGGGGTCTGCAGCCCCGAGAAGAAGTCGGCCGACGGCCACGACAGGCCGGGATCCCACTGCGGGGCGGGCACGAACGCCGCGGCCGGGGGCGCGTCGCCACGCGACTGGTCGTCCTCAGCGCCGAGCGACAGCAGCGCGGTCTCGGCAAGCAGGCGTTGCCGCACCTGCAGAGCGCTCAGGGGATCATCCGGCGCCGGGCCTCCGGCGGCCAGGCTGGGATCGGCAACCAGCACCTGCTGCGGCCCGTCGCTGCCCGGCAGCGCCAACACGGGTCCCAGCTCTCGCCCCTGCTCGGTCAGGTGGTCGGGCGACAGCACCGCGAGGCGATCGTCGATCGGACCGCCGAGAGCAGCCAGCTCGGCGGCGTCGACCGAGCCGGGAGCGAAGGCGACGGTTCCGGGGTCGGCTCCCAGCAGCGCGCGGGTGGTCGCCCGACCAGCCCGGAAGGCGGCCGCGGCGACCCGGGGAGCCTGCGCGAGCCCGGCCTCGTCGGGAGCGCCGTAGCCGGTCACCAGGTCGTTGGGACCGAAGCGGTTGACGACGTCCTGCAGCCAGTCTCCCGCGGCCGGCGAGACACGCACCTCCTGGCCGGTCGCGGGGTCGTCGGTGGCCGTCTCGGTCGGTGTCTCGGCGACGTCGCTGGGGCCGCTGGGCTCGTCGGTGGATGTCTGCGGCGGTTGGTCAGGCCCACCCGCCGGCTCGCGTGGCGGGGCGGGCGGGCCGTACCGGCCGTCGGCAATGTCCTCGGCCGCGTCGAGCAGCGCCGGATCGGTGACCAGCGTGAGCGGAGTGTCACCGCCGGTGGCGGCGAGGTCGACCAGCCGACGCAGCCGTCCCCCGGGCTCGAGTGAGCGGCGCAGGGCGGCTCCGTGCACGTACGTGCCGTCGACCCTGCGCAGCACGGGACCGCGCAACGGCCACAGCATCGCCAGGTCCACCTCGGCCGGTGGGTTCGACCGGTCGGCGTCGACCAGCGGCACGAAGGTGCGGGCACGGGCCAGCGCCTCCGTCGACCGGGAGTCGTCGACGTCGGTGGCGAGCAGCTGCACGCCCACCGTGTACACCCCTTCCGCGCCCGAGATGTCCAACACGCCGAACGGCACCCGCAGCGTGTAGGTGCTCGTGTCGCCCACGTCGAGGCGGCCCAGGGTGTCGAACCGGCCGATCTCGACGATGCGGTCGCCGACGTAGGACTCGGCCGGGCTGTTCGCAGCGGCGGCGAGCTCTCCTTGCGTGGCCAACGGGTCGTACGAGATGACCAGGTAGGCCTGGACCTTCCGCCACACCTGGGTGTCGTCGTTGGCCACTGTGCCGCTCAGCTCCAGCTGCTCCCCCGGGACCAGCGCCGACGGGGTGACGGTCGTGATGTCGACGGTGAGGCCCGCCGGTGCGGCCGTCTCGCGGGTGGAGTAGCTGGCGTGGGCGTGCTGCACGGCCGAGACGGGCGCGCCGGCCGGTAGTGCCACCGACAGCACGGCGAGAAGTCCGGCGAGCGAGCAGGCTCGGCGCACACTCACTCGCCGGACTGCTGGGAGGCGCGCATCCGGCCATGCTAGACGCGGTGGAAGGGCCCGACGCCGCACTACAGTGGTCGCTCGTGTCTGGCCCCCGTTCGCCCAGCTCAGCCGACGCACCCGCTGGTGCGGTCATTGACGCGGCTACCGATGACCCGGCGGCCCTGCTGGCCTCGATCCTGGACGCCTTCCCCGGTGCTGGTGAGCTGGGCGCGCTGTTCGCGGAGCACGGGCATGCGCTGGCCCTGGTCGGTGGCGTCGTGCGCGACGCTCTGCTGGGTCGACCCCACCGATCGGGCGTCGACTGGGACTTTGCCACGTCGGCCACGCCGGACCAGACCGAGCTCGTGGTCGCGGCGTGGGCCGACGCGGTGTGGGACGTCGGGCGGGTCTACGGCACCATCGGGGCGCGACGCGGAGATCGCACCGTCGAGATCACCACGTACCGCTCCGATGCCTATGCCAGCGACTCCCGCAAACCGGTGGTGGCGTTCGGCGACACCCTCGAGGGTGACCTGTCCAGGCGCGACTTCACGGTCAACGCGATGGCGATCGACCTCGCCGACCATCGGCTGGTCGATCCCTTCGGCGGACGAGCCGACCTGCGGCAAGGCGTCCTGCGCACCCCAGGCACCCCGCAGCAGTCGTTCGGCGACGACCCGCTGCGGATGCTGCGGGCGGCGCGTTTCGCCGCCCAGCTGGGCTTTGCCGCGGCCGGCGAGGTGGTCGCCGCGATGCGCGACATGGCTGACCGGATCGCGATCGTCTCCGCCGAACGCGTGCGCGATGAGCTGGTCAAGCTGATCCTGGCCGACGACCCTCGGGCGGGGCTGACGCTGTTGGTCCGGACCGGGTTGGCCGACCAGGTCCTGCCCGAGCTGCCCGCGTTGCGGCTCGAACGCGACGAGCACCATCGTCACAAGGACGTCTACGAGCACTCGTTGACGGTTCTGGAGCAGGCGATGACGCTCGAGCACCGGCTGGGCGACCGGCCCGACCTGATCGTCCGGCTCGCGGCCCTGCTGCACGACGTGGGCAAGCCGCGCACCCGTCGGTTCGCCCCCGACGGCACCGTCACGTTCCACCACCACGACGTCGTGGGGGCCAAGCTCGTCCGCAAGCGGATGCGCGCACTGCGGTTCTCGGGCGACACGACCGACCGGGTCGCCACGCTGGTCGGACTCCACCTGCGTTTCCACGGCTACGGCGGCGGTGAGTGGACCGACGCGGCCGTACGCCGCTACGCACGTGACGCCGGCGACGAGCTGGCCCGGCTGCACGTGCTGACCCGGGCCGACTGCACCACCCGCAACGTCCGCAAGGCCAAGCGGTTGCAGACCAGCTATGACGACCTGGAACGGCGGATCGCTCAGCTGGCCGAGCAGGAAGAGCTGAACTCGATGCGGCCCGACCTGGACGGCAACGCGATCATGGCCGAGCTCGACGTGGCCCCCGGCCCAGCCGTGGGGGAGGCCTATCGGTACCTGCTGGAGCAGCGGGTGGAGCACGGCCCGTTGGGCGACGAACGGGCTCGCGAGGTGCTGCGGACGTGGTGGGCCGGCCGGCACAATGGCGTCTCGTGACCGGACGCGCCGCACCCCTGCTGGCTGCTGCGGCGGCAGTGCTCGCCGCGGCTGCGCCGGCTGCCCTTGCGGCACCGCCCGCGCCGGAGCCGGGACAGGAAACGATCGTCGGCACCGCGGGAGCCGACGTCCTGGTCGGGTCGCCGCGTGGCGACCTGATCCGTGCCCTCCGCGGGCCGGACACCGTGCGCGGTCTCGGTGCCCGTGACACCGCCTACGCCGGTCCGGGTGCCGACCGAGTACGAGGTGGTCGGGGTGGCGACCACCTGTTCACCGGCCGGGGTCCAGACCGGGTGCGGTCAGGCGCGGGCAACGACCTCGTCGAGCTGCGACCCGGCGGCGGTACCGACATCGTCGACTGCGGGCCTGGCCTCGACGAGGTCATCGGGGTCGGGGCCGATGACACCGTCACGGGGTGCGAGACGCGCCGATCCCGCGAACGCTGAGGACCGCCAGGCCCAGCAACGCGCCCGTCAGCGCCAGCAGCAGCCCGGACGCCCTGCCGCTCGGCGGGAGCCACAGGGCGCCGAGCACCGCTCCGCCCACCAGAGCGGTGTTGAAGGCCATGTCGTAGAGCACGAACACCCGGCCACGGAAGCCGTCGGCGACGGCTGCCTGCACCGCGGTGTCGGCGCAGATCTTGACCAGCTGGCCACCGAGACCCAGCGCGAAGGCGGCACCGACCAGCGCGGGCTCCGCGAGCGTCGCGGCGAACAGGGTCAGTGCGGGCGCGCCGATCAGCAGCCCAGCCGTGACGGCCACGTCCGGCGACCAGCGCCCCGCCACCCAGGGGGTCACCCCCGCCGCCAGCACGAAGCCGGCCCCGGCAGCGAGCACCGCGACCGACAGGCCGGCCAACCCGTCTGCGGGATCCCCGGGCGCCGCATAGCTGCTGCGGTACAGCAGCACACCCGACATCAGGGTCGTGGCCGCGACCAGGCGTTGAGCCGCGACCAGCCCGATGGCCGCGGCCGCCTCCCGCCGGTCCCGCAGGTGCTCGGCTGCCGATCGCAGTCCCTCCAGCACGAGGCGTACGGCATGTCCGGGTGGCGGCAGCTCCGCGCCGTCGCCTCTGTCGTGGTCAGGTCCGAGCTGTGGTCGGGCGAAGCCTGCACCCACGGCGCCGGCGACCAGCCACAGCAACCCTGCCGCCAGCACGGGCGTGGCGTCGCCACCGGTCGTGGCGTCGACGACCGCACCGGCGCCGAGACCGAGCACGTAGGCCAGTGTCCCGGCCGTCGGCGCCACAGCGTTGGCGGTGAGCAAGGTGTCAGGCGTGACGACGCGCGGCAGCGCCGCCGACAGCCCCGCCAGCACGAAGCGGTTGACGGCGAAGCCGGCGACGACCACGACGAACAGCACCGGGGTGGACAGGTCGGCGGCCAGCGCTCCGGCCAGGGTGAGCGCAAGCCCTGCGCGCAGACCCGTCGCGGCGACCAGCACGTCGCGGCGGGACCACCGGTCGAGCACGACACCGGTGAACGGGCCCAGGATCGTGAAGGGCAGCAGGATCGCCGCCGTCAAGGCGGCGATGGCCGCCGGGGTCGTCTGCCGCTCGGGCGAGAAGATCAGGTAGGCCGTCAGCGCAGCCTGGACCACGCCGTCGGCCGCCTGGCTGAGCAGCCGCAGTGCGAGCAGCCGCCGGAACGAGCCGACCGAGACCAGCCGCCACAGGTCGGCCAAGGTCACTCGTCGCCGTGGATGAACGCCTCCACCCCGGCTCGGCCCTCGTCGTCGGGGCACTGGATCGGCGGCGACTTCATCAGGTACGTCGAGGCTGCGTGCACCGGACCGCCGAGCCCACGGTCCATGGCGATCCTGGCCGCCCGGATGGCGTCGATGATGATGCCGGCGGAGTTGGGGGAGTCCCAGACCTCCAGCTTGTACTCCAGGTTGAGCGGCGCGTCGCCGAACGCCCGCCCCTCGAGTCGCACGTAGGCCCACTTGCGGTCGTCCAGCCACGGGACGTAGTCGCTCGGGCCGATGTGGACGTTGCGGGCGCCGAGGTCGTGGGACAGGTTCGACGTGACCGCCTGGGTCTTGGAGACCTTCTTTGACTGCAGCCGGTCGCGCTCCAGCATGTTCTTGAAGTCCATGTTGCCGCCGACGTTCAGCTGGAACGTACGGTCCAGCACCACGCCCCGGTCCTCGAACAACTTGGCGAGGACCCGGTGGGTGATGGTCGCGCCGACCTGGCTCTTGATGTCGTCGCCGACGATCGGCAGCCCAGCCGCCTCGAACCTCGCCGCCCATTCGGGGTCGGAGGCGATGAAGACAGGCAACGCGTTGACGAACCCGCAGCCGGCGTCGATGGCGCACTGGGCATAGAACTTGTCGGCCCGCTCGCTGCCGACCGGCAGGTAGGCCACCACCACGTCGACGTCGGCCTCGCGGAGCGCCGCCACCACGTCGACCGGCTCGGCGTCCGACTCGTCGATCGTCTCCCGGTAGTAGTGGCCCAGCCCGTCATGGGTAGGGCCGCGTTGCACGCTCACCCCGGTGGGCGGCACGTCGCAGATCATGATCGTGTTGTTCTCCGACGCCCTCGTCGCCTCGGCCAGGTCGAAGCCGACCTTCTTGGCGTCGACGTCGAACGCAGCCACGAACTCGATGTCACGGACGTGGTAGTCGCCGAAGCGCACGTGCATCAGCCCGGGGACCGTGGTTGCGGCGTCGGCGTCGCGGTAGTAGAGCACGCCCTGCACGAGCGAGGTCGCGCAGTTGCCGACCCCGACGATCGCGACCCGGATCGGACGGCGGAGCGGACTGGTCATGGCGTGGTCTCCTTCGGGGTGGGGGTCCCGGCTGGGGCTTCGAGCGGGGTGCTGCGTGCCCGTTCGGTCTCGATCAGCTCGGTGAGCCAGGTCACCTCGCGCTCGACGGACTCGATGCCGTGCCGCTGCAGCTCACGCGTGTACGGGTCGTCGCGCCCTCCGCGGGTTCGTGGCAGTGCGGTGCGGGCCTGGTCGAGCCGCTCCTCGAGCCGGCTGCGCCGGCCCTCGAGGACGCGCACCCGGGTGCGGGCGTCGCTGTGGGCGAAGAACGCGAAGTGGACTCCGAAGTTGTCGTCGTCCCAGGCCATCGGCCCGGCGTCGGTCGCGAGCGCCGCGAAGCGCGCCCGACCGTCGGTGGTGAGCGAGTAGGTGATCCGGGTGCGCCGCGTCTCGGCGGTGCAGGACCCGGCGGCGATGAGCCCGCGTCGTACCAGCGACTTGAGGCAGGGATAGAGCGTGCCGTACGACAGCACCCGCCCCCACCCGAGCAGCCCGGTCACCTGCTTGCGCAGCTCGTAGCCGTGCAGGGGGGTGTCGTGCAGCAGTCCGAGCACCGCCATCTCCAACGCTGTGCCGCGGGTGCCCACTGCCGTGCTCCCGTCCGATACCGCCGAGCGTACCGCTTGCCTGTATCGCGACGATACATCGTCGGCACCACATCGGGTGGGACAGGTCCTTGGCAGATTCGGTTGCCGGCCATCCAGTCGGCACACTGGCGGCCGTGAGCCAACGCGACGACACCCGACCTCAGGGCGCCGCCGCGACTGCCCGGCAACGCAAGCCGAAGCCCAAGCGCGCGCTGTGGAAGCGGCTGCTGCTGTGGTCCGGCTTCGGCATCGGGTGCCTCGTCGCGGCCGGGCTGGTCGCGTTCATCATCGCCTACCAGGCCGTCGACATCCCCGACCCCAACGAGGACTTCCAGACCCAGACCTCGTTCGTCTACTTCGCTGACGGCAAGACCCAGCTCGGCGAGTTCGAGCTGCAGAACCGGCAGTCGGTAGCGCTGTCGGACGTTCCGCAGAGCTTGCAGGACGCGGTGATCGCCGCCGAGGACCGCAGCTTCTATGACAACTCCGGTGTCGACGTCGTTGGCATCGCGCGGGCTGCCTGGAACAACCTACGAGGCGAGTCGACGCAAGGCGCGTCCACGATCACCCAGCAGTACGTCAAGATCGCCTATCTCAGCACCGACCAGACCTACACCCGCAAGGCCAAGGAAGCGATCCTGGCGCTGAAGATCCAACGGCAGCTGTCCAAGGAGGAAATCCTCCAGAACTACCTGAACACGATCTACTTCGGGCGGGGGGCATACGGGGTCCAGGCCGCGGCATCGGCGTACTTCGGGGTCGACGTGCAAGAGCTCGACGTTGCCCAGAGCGCGTTTCTGGCCACGGTCCTCAACGAGCCTGGCAACCTCGACCCCGCCGAGGGCCGCCAGGCCAAGGAGGCGGCGCTGCAGCGCTACCAGTACGTGATCGGCGGCATGGTCGAGGAGGGGACTCTCAACCTGGAGGATGCAGAGCAGATCGACGACCAGCTGCCCCGGACCCCCGTCGCAGAGACCGAGGAGCAGTTCGGGGGGCCGAAGGGCTACGTGCTGCAGATGGTGCAAGAAGAGCTGCGCGCCGAGGGGTTCAGCGACGAGGAGATCGCCGGCGGCGGGCTGCGGATCACGACGACCTTCACCGAGCAGGACATGAACGCCGTCGTTGCTGCGGTGAAGCAGGAGCGGCCGCCCGGCCTCGACCAGCTGCACGTCGGCGTCGCATCCGTCGAGCCCGGCACCGGCGCGGTGCGCGCGGTCTATGGCGGCCCCGACTACACCGCCGAGCGAGAAGGCGCGCAGATCAACTGGGCTACGGCGGGCGGCCAGCCCGGCTCGTCGTTCAAGCCGTTCGCGCTGCTCGCCGGGTTGCGCTATGGCTACAGCCTGAACGACTCCTTCGACGGCAACTCGCCGTACTTCCTCCCCGCGACTGGTGAGGAGGTCGAGAACCAAGGTGATTCCGGTGGCGGATCGTTCGGCTTCGTGTCCCTGCTCTATGCGACCCAGGAGTCGATCAACACGGCCTTCGTCGACCTCACGGTGTCGATGGAGGACGGTCCTCAGAAGGTGCTCGACGCCGCGGTTCTCGCAGGCATTCCCGAGGAGCAGCTCGCCGAGGTCCCGGCGGTGCCGGTCGTGCCACTCGGGTTCGCTCCGGTGTCGGCGATCGACATGGCCAACGCCTACGCCACGTTCGCCGCCGGCGGCGAGCGGGCCGAGTGGTTCACCGTCGAACGGGTCACCGACGCCGACGGAGAGACGCTCTACGAGCACCGGGTCGAGTCCGAGCAGGTGATCGACCCCGACATCGCTGCTGACGTCTCGTACGCGCTGCAGCAGGTCGTGTCGGCAGGTACCGGCACCGACGCGTCGGTCCTGACCTGCCCGGCGGCGGGCAAGACCGGCACGGCCACCGGCGCCGAGGGCGAGGTCTCGTCGTCGTGGTTCGTCGGCTTCACGCCCGAGCTGGCGACCGCGGTGATGTATGTGCGCGGCGACGGCAACGACGACTTGAACGGCTACCTCACGCCGACCTTCTATGGCGGGGACCGGCCGGCAGCGACCTGGACCACCGCGATGGAGGCCGAGACGGCCGGCGAGGAGTGCGGGACCTTCCCCGAACCGGCTTTCGTGTCGGGCACGCCCCCGACGACTGCGACGACGGCACCGCCGGCGACCACGGCACCTGCGCCGACCACGACCACGACCACGCAGCCTCCGACGACCACCCAGTCGCCGAC
>JACCWP010000137.1 GCA_013697585.1 Nocardioidaceae bacterium | reverse complement strand
CCCGCGCTGGCCGCGGCCCGCTTCGACCGGCAGTTGGACACCGCCTGGCGCCGGTTGTCGTACTCGGCGTTGACCGCCGGCACTCACGAGGCGCGTGCCGCCGGACCGGCCGCCGGCGGCGACCCCGACGAGCACCCACTCGACGACGAGCGCACGCCCGGCCCGCCAGTCGACGCGTCTGGCGAGGCGGACTCCGCGCTGCAGGTTGCCTCGCCGATGGTCGACCTGCCGAGCGGAACCGCGTTCGGCATCGTCGTGCACGATCTGCTGGAGCACGCCGACACGTCGGCTCCCGACCTGGAGGCCGAGCTGATCGGCCGCGCCCACGACGTGCTGGCCGGGAGGCCTGCTTCGGGGCTCGACCCCGAGGCGCTCGGCCGCGCGTTGGTGCCGGCCATGCAGACGCCGCTTGGTCCGGTGGCCGGCGCCAGCTCGTTGCGCGACATCCCGCCCGGCGACCGGCTGGCCGAGCTCGCCTTCGAGCTGCCGTTGGCCGGGGGAGACCACCCGACCGGCACCGAGGCGACGATGCGCGCTGTCGCTGGGCTGCTCCGCGACCGCCTGCCGCCCGACGACCCCCTCGCTGCCTACCCGGACCTGCTCGCCGACCTTCCCCAGCACCGGTTGCGCGGCTACCTCACCGGCAGCCTCGACTCCGTGCTGCGGCTGTCGGCCGACGGCAGACCCCGCTATCTCGTCGCCGACTACAAGACCAACTGGCTCGGTGAGTCGTGGCCGGGGTCCGGTGAGCCGCTCACCGCCTGGCACTACCGACCCGATGCGCTGCGGGCGGCGATGCTGGAGGCGCACTACCCGCTACAGGCGCTGCTCTACCTGGTGGCCCTGCACCGCTACCTCATCTGGCGACAGCCCGGCTACGACCCTGACGTGCACCTGGGCGGGGCGCTGTACCTGTTCGTCCGCGGCATGTGCGGACCGAGCACACCCACGGTCGACGGCGCGCCGTGCGGCGTGTTCGGTTGGCAGCCACCCCCCGGACTGGTGCCGGCCCTGTCAGGGCTGCTGGCCGGAGGCGCTGCGTGAGCGCCCAACCAACGGTCCAGCCGACCGAGCTCGACCCCTTCGACGTGCGGATCGCCCGTGGGGCGACGGGTCTGCTGCGCGAGTTCAACGTGGCGGGCGTCCTGCGGGCGGCCGACGTCCACGTAGCGGTGTGTCTCGGCCGGCTCGGTGGGGACAACGACGAGCGGGTGCTGCTCGCCGCGGCCCTCGCCGTACGCGCCGTGCGGCTCGGCTCGGTCTGCATCGGCCTCGACGACGCGCGTGATACCGCGGCCGGTGACGACGAGACCGTCGTCGACGTCGACGCGCTGCCCTGGCCCGACGCTGCGTCGTGGGCGGCGGCAGTGGCCGAGAGCCCGCTGGTTGCCGTCGGCCGCGACGGCGACCCGGCCCGCCCGCTGCGCCTGGTCGACGGGCTGTTCTATCTCGATCGCTACTGGCGGCAGGAGGAGGTCGTGCGGCAGGAGATGGACGAGCGGCTGGGCCGACCTGCCCTGGCAGTGGACGCCGCCGCTCTCGGCACGGCACTCGATCGGCTGTTCCCCGACCCGCGCTCGCAGCGCCAGCGGCTGGCGGGTGAGCTGGCCGCCACCCGGGCCGTGACCGTGCTGGCCGGGGGGCCTGGTACCGGCAAGACCACCACCGTCGCCAGGCTGCTCGACCTGTTGCGCACGCTGCTGCCGACGCAGGGCGGACAGCTGCGGATCGCACTGGCCGCCCCCACCGGCAAGGCCGCGGCGCGGTTGCAGGAGGCAGTGACGAGGAGCGCCGTCGATGACGGCCTCGACGTCGGTGACGTCTCCGCCTCGACACTGCACCGACTGCTCGGGTGGCGACGCGACAGCCGGAGCCGCTTTCGGCACAACCGGGACCTCCGGCTGCCCTACGACGTCGTCGTGGTCGACGAGTGCTCGATGGTGTCGCTGACGATGATGTCCCGGCTGCTCGAGGCGGTCCGCCCGCAGGCGCGCCTCGTGCTGGTCGGCGACCCAGACCAGCTGGCCTCCGTCGAGGCTGGTGCGGTGCTGGGCGACCTGGTCGCACGAGCACCCGACGCGTCCCGCCAGGTCCCGGGTGGCGTGGTCCAGCTGACCGAGCGGTTCCGCTTCGGTGCGGCGATCGGCCAGCTCGCCGATGCCATCCGCGGCGGAGACCCCGACGAGGTCGCGCGGTTGCTGCGCGCGGGCGGGGACCACGTGTCGTTCATCGAGACCGATGTCGAGACTCACGCGCCGACCGGGCTGGCCGTGGTGCGGGCCGACGTGGTCAGGGCCGCTCGCGAGCTGCTCTCGGCGGCGCGGGCTGGGCGGGCGGCGGACGCGTTGCGACACCTGGACAGCCATCGGCTGCTGTGCGCGCACCGGCGTGGCCCCTACGGCCTGGCCCGCTGGACCGGCGAGATCGAGCGGTGGCTGGCCGCCGACGTCGCCGAGTGGCTGGCCGACGAACAGTGGTACGTCGGCCGGCCGCTGCTCGTCACCGCCAACGACAGCGATGTCGACGTCTACAACGGTGACACGGGCGTGGTGGTCGCCGACCCTGCACGCGGGGTGACCGCAGCCTTCTCGCGCGGCGCCGCGCCCGTGCTGATCAACCCGAGTCGACTGTCGTCGGTGCAGACCGCGCACGCCATGACCGTGCACCGAAGCCAGGGCAGCCAGTTCGCGACTGTGACCTTCGTGCTTCCCCCACCGGACTCGCCGCTGCTTACCCGGGAGCTGCTCTACACGGCTGCCACCCGCGCGGAGCGCCATGTGCGCGTCGTCGGCAGCGAGGAGTCCGTCCGTCGCGCGGTCGCCCGCCCCGTACGCCGGGCGAGCGGCCTACGGCGCCGCTGAACAGCTGCCAGGGTTGGGAGTCCCGGCGGCGGGGTACGCACCGGGTGTGCCAGACCTCCATCGCTTCTTGTCGATCTATCTCAACGACCATCTGACGGGCGCCACCGCCGGCCGGGACCTGTTCCGCCGCGTTGCCCGGTCGCATCGGGGCACGCCTCGGGGCACCGAGCTCGTCGCCTTGGCGCACGAGGTGGACCAGGACCGCAACGCCCAGGTGGACATCATGCGCGACCTGGACATCCGGCCGAGCCCGGTGCGGGTTGCCGCTGCGCAGCTGGGCGAGCGCGCGGGGCGGTTCAAGCCGAACGGGATGTTGTTGCGCCGCTCGCCGCTCAGCGACGTGGTCGAGCTCGAGGCGATGCGGGTCGCCGTCGCCGGCAAGGCGGCCGGCTGGGAGGCGCTGCTGGCCCTGGCGGCGCACGAGCCGCGGCTTCGGGTCGATCGGCTGCGTGGGCTGATCGACCGCGCCCACGACCAGGCTGGCCGGGTCAGCCGGCTGCACCAGCGGGCGGTCGAGGAACTCGCACCGAGGGCATTGGGACTCTGAGCACCGCCGACCTTGCCCGGGTGCGAAGGTGGCCTCGTGGGACCGGTGCCGACGGTGCCCCCGTTCGCGCGGTCGCGCTCGAGCTGGCGGCGGACGGACCCTAGCCGGGGCCACGACCACCCAAGAGGGTCGAGTGTGGCCGCTGTGGCGCAGGGGGCAATCTCGTCGGAGCTCTGCCGAAAATCAGCCGAACGGGTGGGCAAGACACTCCGAACTGCTGTTGCTTTGTGGGCCCCGGAGACGTGGGATGACAGGAAACACACATTCGGGGTCCGCACTGTTCGAACGGGAGTGGCTGACGTGGTGGGGACGGGTGGCCGAGGCGGCCGGGCAAGGAATCGGCGCGAGTCCCCTTGGGTTGGTCGGCGCGCCGGCCTGGCCTTTGGCATGAGCACCATCGTCATCTGCGTCTCCGTGCTCGGTGCCTCCGCCGCACCCACGACCGCCGCATCGGTGATCGGCCACGTGTCGCCGCTACGACTGGACGCGACCGCAGCGGTACCGGCCGGCGATCCCATGGCGTTGGGCGGCATCCCGGCCCGATTCAAGCCCGCCAAGGTGCAGACGCTCGCCGCCCGCCTGCTCGAACGTGACCGGGCGTCCGCTCATCGCGGTCGATCGGTCCAGCAGGCATCCGTACGAGCCGGAGCGGTGGCGGCCAACGGTCTGCCCCGACCGGCGCTGCGGGCCTACCGCAACGCCGCGGTGGTGCTCGGCGACGTCGACCCCGGCTGCAACCTGTCCTGGTCGTTGCTCGCCGGTATCGGCAGGGTGGAGTCCGACCATGGACGCTACGGCGGCGCCGTGGTCGGGCGCGACGGCGTGTCCCTGCCCCGGATCCGCGGCATCGCCCTCGATGGGTCGCCCGGCATCGCCGCGATCCCCGACTCCGACGGTGGCCGCTTCGACGGCGACCGGGTGTGGGACCGCGCAGTCGGCCCCATGCAGTTCATCCCGAGCACGTGGGACGTGGTGGGGATCGACGGCGACGGCGACGGCGTGCGTGACCCCAACGATCTCGATGACGCTGCCCTCGGCGCCGGCGTCTACCTGTGTGCCGGCGGCGACGACCTGTCCGACCCCGCGGGTGTCCGCTCGGCGGTGCTCCGCTACAACCACTCGTCGTCCTACGCCGACCTCGTCCTGGCCTATGCAGACGCCTACGCCAGCGGCGACTACCCGACCTTCGTCACGCAGGTTCCCGACATCGAGGTGCCCGACATCGAGGTGCCCGACCCCGACGTCAGTATCGTTCCTGCGGTCGAGCCCGCACCCGACAACCAGAACAACACCGGCTCCCCGGGTCCGAGCGGGTCCGGCGGGGGCGAGACCGGTGCCGCCGGTACCGGTCTTGTCGATGGCCCGGGCATCGGCGGCACAGGCGGCGGCACAGGCGGCGGCACAGGCGGCGGGACTGGGGGCGGCCCGGGCACTGATCCGGCCCCCGGCGGCGGACCGAGCGGGCCAACCGAGCAGCCGCACGGCCCTGGCAGCCCGACCGAGCCCGGCAACCCCGATGACCCCGGCAACCCCGATGACCCCGGCAACCCCGGTGGCCCCCAAGGCCCGGGCGGACCGCCGAACCCGCCCAACCCGCCGCCGCCGCCGGCTCCCGAGACACGCACCCTCGTGCTGAACGGTCTGCTCACCGCGTGCCTGGACGTGTGGTGCGTCGAGGGCAGCAACGCAGGTGACGTCGCTGCCTGGGTCGCCTCGGCCGGCCTTGGCGACCTCGACGGCAGCTGCGTCGAGGAGTCCGCCGAGGCCGAGGTCGCCGGCCTCGCCGCTGCCGGCGCGGTCGTCAAGGTGAGCGTCGAGCAGACGTTCGTGGCAGGCGAGATCGTCGAGACGGTCACCACCGAGTTCACCGCTGCACCGCTGGTCTGCGACGAGGAGCCGCAAGCACCCGCTCCCGACGAGTCCGTGGAGTCGGACGAGTCCGTGGCAGCAGACGAGGCGACCGAGCCGGCGCAAGACTGAGCCGTGCTCATCGTCGACGCTGCCAACGTCGTGGGCTCGAGGCCAGACGGGTGGTGGCGTGACCGACCGGCCGCCGCTCGGCGGCTCTATGACCACCTGCTGGCGACCGGGCTCGTTGGTGTCGTCCTGGTGCTGGAGGGACAGGCCCGGCAGGGGGTGGGCCTGACCGACGGAGACGACGCTGCCGCCCGCCACGTACGGGTCGTGCATGCCGCTGGGACCGGCGACGATGCGATCGTCGACCTCGTGCGCCAGGGCGCTTCCACGGTGACCGTGGTGAGTGCCGACCGCGAGCTACGCCGACGAGTGCTCGAGCTGGGCGCCGATGTTGTCGGGCCTCGATACGTGTGGGAGGGGCCCCGGGGCTGACCGGCTGTCGCGAGCCGAGACGCGGGGGGAGGGGGTCAGGCCAGCCAGCCGACCGACTTCTTGCGTGCCAGCCGGGTCCAGGCCCGGCGGGCATCCGCGCGCGCGCTGCGGGCGGCCTCGTCCTGCCTGGA
>JACCWP010000215.1 GCA_013697585.1 Nocardioidaceae bacterium | reverse complement strand
CCGACGGCGCGTGCGCGTCCTACGCCACCGGCCGCTCACCTCTTATAGCCGCCCTCACCTGCAGCATCACCGCCCCGAACCGCCCAACCGACCCACAGAAACCCGAGGAGAACCCACTTTCGCAGGGGACCCTGCGAAAGCTGCGTGTCGTCCGCGGGCGGCATCGGCGTGGCGGGGAGTGCTGCCGTCGTACGCTGCCGCGCATGAGCGAGACCGAGTCTGGTCGGCCGTTCGAGCCGGTGTACGGGCCGGATGCGCTCGACGGTTGGGACCCGGCCGAGCGGCTCGGCGAGCCAGGTGCGTTCCCCTACACCCGCGGGCCCTACCCGGACATGTACACCGGCCGGCCGTGGACCATGCGCCAGTACGCGGGGTTCGGCACCGCCAAGGAGTCCAACCAGCGCTACCACCAGCTGATCAAGCACGGCACGACGGGCCTGTCGGTCGCCTTCGACCTGCCGACGCAGATGGGCTACGACTCCGACTCGCCCCCCGCGCACGGTGAGGTCGGCAAGGTCGGTGTCGCGATCGACTCGATCGAGGACATGCGGCTGCTCTTCGACGGCATCCCGCTCGGCGAGGTCTCGACCTCGATGACGATCAACGCACCAGCCGCGCTCCTGATGCTGCTCTATGAGCTCGTAGCCGAGGAGCAGGGCGTCTGCCCAGCACAGCTCACAGGGACCCTCCAAAACGACGTGCTCAAGGAGTACATCGCCCGCGGAACCTACATCTACCCGCCGCAGGAGTCGCTGCGGCTGATCACGGACATCTTCGGCTACTGCGGCGAGCGCCTGCCACGGTTCAACACGATCTCCATCTCCGGCTACCACATGGCCGAGGCGGGAGCCACGCCCGCCGAGGAGGTGGCGTTCACGCTCTGCAACGGAATCGAGTACGTCCGGGCCGCGCTGGCCGCGGGGCAGGACGTCGACCAGTTCGCGCCCCGGCTGGCCTTCTTCTTCGTGTCTCGCACCACGCTGCTCGAGGAGGTCGCGAAGTTCCGCGCCGCACGCCGGATCTGGGCGCAGCAGATGCGCGACGGCTTCGGCGCCCAGAACCCCAAGTCGATGATGCTGCGCTTCCACACCCAGACCGCCGGTGTGCAGCTCACCGCGCAGCAGCCCGAGGTCAACCTCGTCCGGGTTGCGGTGCAGGGACTGGCCGCGGTGCTCGGTGGCACGCAGTCGTTGCACACCAATGCCTACGACGAGGCTATCGGCCTGCCGACCGAACGGGCGGCCAGGCTTGCGCTGCGCACCCAGCAGGTGCTGGCCTACGAGACCGACGTGACCAAGACCGTCGACCCGTTCGCCGGCTCGTACGCAGTGGAAGCCTTGACGGACGGGGTGGAGGACGAGACCCGCCGGCTGATGGCCCGGGTCGACGACCTCGGCGGCGCGGTGGCGGCCATCGAGCGCGGCTTCCAGAAGGAGGAGATCGAGAAGTCTGCCTACCGGATCGCCCGCCAGATCGACTCCGGCGAGCGGACCGTCGTCGGACTCAACCGATATCGCTCCGACCAGGAGGACCCGTACGAGCCGTTGCAGGTCGACCCCACGATCGAGCAGCAGCAGGCCGATCGGCTGGGGCGCCTGCGCCGGGACCGCGACAGCGCAGACGTGCAACGGCTGCTTGGCGACGTCCGCGCCGCAGCCGAGACCACCGGTGCCGAGCACGTCAACGTGCTGCCCGCCATGAAGGACGCGTTGCGCGCCCGCGCCACCCTCGGCGAGGTGTGCGACGCGCTGCGCGACGTGTGGGGCGTCTACCAGCCGCCCGACGCCTACTGAGCTGTCCACGGTGTTTCGCACGGGGCTTCGGGCACTGGACCTCGTACCGTGCAGCAGCAGTGACGCCGAGCGACCAGGGAGAATTGATGAGCGACCAACCCCCACCCCGAGACCCCGGCCAGCCGCCGCCGTCCCAGGACCCGTACGGCGAGCCGTCCTCGTACAGTCAGCCTGCCCTCGACCAGCCTTCCTACGGGCAGCCGCCTTCCTATGGCCAGCCGCCCACCCATGGCGGACCTCCAGGAGCCAACCCTCCGACCCAGGGGTCCTACGGCGCCTTTCCGGGCGGCGGTCCGGGCGGCCCGGGCGGGTCGACCGACGCGAAGGGCTTCTTCGGCGCGTTGTTCGACTTCTCGTTCACCAGCTTCGTCACGCCGAAGATCGTCAAGCTCGTCTACGTGCTGGCCACGGTCGCCCTGGGCCTGGTCTACCTGGTGGTCGTGATCGTGGGCTTCGTCGGCGATCAGCCGGCCGTGGGGGTCGTGGTCCTGCTGCTCGGCTGGATCCCGTTCCTGGTCTACCTGGCCCTGATCCGGATGACGCTGGAGTTCTACTTCGCCATTGTCCGGATGAGCGAGGACATCAACCGGCGGCTGCCGCGCTGACCTCCCGGCACCGCGGTCAGGCTCGCGTAGGCTCCGGGCGTGCCCGACCATCCGCCACCCACTGCCGTCCGGTCCGAGGTGGTGCGCCTGGTGGATGCGCACGCGCGCGAGCTGGTCGACCTGCGACGCGACCTGCACGCCCATCCCGAGCTCGCCTGGCAGGAGGGACGCACCACCGACGTCATCGCGGCCCGGCTGGAGGCCGAGGACGTCGCGGTCAAGCGGCTGGACACGACCGGGCTGGTCGCCGAGGTGGGTCCCGAGGCAGGCGCGGCGGTCGCGCTGCGCGCCGACCTGGACGCGCTGCCCGTCCGCGACGAGATCAGCGATCCGTGGCGGTCGACCATCGATGGCGTCGCGCACGCGTGCGGGCACGACTCCCACGCCGCCGCGCTGACCGGGGCGGGTCAGGCCCTGGCCCGGCTGCACCGCGCCCGGCCGCTGTCGAACCGGGTTCGGCTGCTGTTCCAGCCGGCCGAGGAGATCATGCCCGGCGGCGCGCAGACCCTGATCGCCGCCGGTGCGCTCACCGACGTCGAACGGATCTTTGCCCTGCATTGCGACCCCACCCTCGACGTCGGCAGGATCGGGCTGCGCGAGGGGCCGCTCACCGGGGCGTCCGACGCCATCACCATCACGCTGTCCGGTCGTGGTGGACACACGTCGCGGCCACAGCTCACCGAGGACCTCACGTTCGCGCTCGGGGTGCTCGTCACCCAGCTGCCGTCCGCGCTCTCGCGGCGGCTCGACCCGCGGGCCGGCGCCAGCCTGGTGTGGGGGATGGTCCGGACAGGTGACGCGCTCAACGTGATCCCCTCGCGCGGTCGGCTCGGCGGCACACTGCGGATGCTCGACGCCACCGCCTGGCACGACGCCGAGCACCTGGTGCGCCAGCTCGTCCGCGACCTGCTGGTGCCCTATGGCGTGACCGCGTCGGTCGACTACGTACGCGGCGTCCCGCCCGTGGTCAACCACCCGGTGGCCACCGAGGAGCTGGGGCAGGCGGTCACCGACACGCTCGGCCCCGCCGCCCTGGTGCCGACCCGGCAGAGCCTCGGTGGCGAGGACTTTGCCTGGTACGTGGCCAACGTGCCCGGCGCGATGGGCCGGCTCGGGACCCGGACCCCGGGCGGTGCGACCTACGAGCTGCACCAGGGCAACCTGCGCATTGACGACCGCGCCACCGTCGTCGCCGCCAAGGTGCTGGCCGTGGCCGCGGTGACGGCCGGGCTCTCCCGGCTTGCGATCACGTAACGACCCTTCCGCAGAACGCCCCGCGGCGCGATACGGCGCCCCACACTGTCTAGGATGCGACCCGACCGCGCCCGAGGGGGGCGTGCGAGCGAGGAGGCACTGTGCGGAACCCGGCACGCTTGGCGGCAGGCGTGGTCGCCTCCGCGGCCCTCGTCCTCAGCGGGTGCGCGAGCGGTGGCGACGACACCAGCGCCAGTGACGAGGAGACGGCGGCGAGCGAGGACGTCTGCGAGTCGGCCGACGGCGATGGGCCTGCCATCGGCCTGGCCTACGACGTCGGGGGCGTAGGCGACCAGTCGTTCAACGACTCCGCCTATGCCGGGCTGTCGCGCGCGGTCGAGGAGCTCGACGCGACCTGCGCCCAGGCCGCGGCCCAGGCGGGCGAGAACGACGCCGACCGCGAGGAGCGGCTCCGCACCCTCATCGACGGCGGGTACGACACCATCATCGGTGTCGGCTTCGTCTACTCGGTCGCGGTGTACAACGTCGCGCCCGACTTCCCCGAGGTGTACTTCGGCATCATCGACGGCTTCAACCCCACCGAGTCGCAGAAGGATCTGCCCAACGTCGCGAACATCGGCTTCGCCGCCAACGAGGGATCGTTCCTGGTCGGTGCCGCCGCCGCGCTGACAACCGAGTCCGACAACGTCGGCTTCATCGGGGGCACCAACACCCCGCTGATCCAGGCCTTCGAGGCCGGCTTCAACGCCGGCGTCGAGGAGGTCGACCCGCAGATCGAGATCCAGAGCCAGTACCTGAGCCAGGACGACCCGGTGAAGGGCTTCGAGAACCCCGCCGGGGGCGAGACCGCGGCGACAGGCATGTACGAGAACGGAGCGGACGTGATCTATCACGCGGCGGGCAAGTCCGGGCTGGGGCTGTTCGACGCGGTCGTCCAGGCGGGCGAGGGCAATTGGGCCATCGGGGTCGACTCCGACCAGTACCTCACCGCAGACCCCGACCAGCAGCCGTACATCCTCACCTCGATGCTCAAGCGGGTGGACACCGGTGTCTTCGAGTTCGCCCAGGGCGTCGCCGAAGGCAATCCCCCGTCGGGCTACGTCACCTACGACCTGGCCAGCGGCGGCGTCGACTACTCGACATCCAACGACGCGCTGCCGACGGAGGTCATCGAGCAGGTCGACCAGTTCAAGCAGCAGATCATCGACGACGAGATCGAGGTTCCGAGCGAGCTGTGACCGAGCCGGGCGCGAGTGACGGCCCGGTGCCGGCGGTCCAGCTGGCCGGCATCGCGAAGCGCTTTCCCGGCGTAGTGGCCAACCACGACGTGGACGTCGAGATCTGGCCCGGAACCGTGCACGCGCTCGTGGGTGAGAACGGCGCGGGCAAGTCGACCCTGATGAAGATCCTCTACGGGGTGCAGAAGCCCGACGAGGGCATGATCACCGTCGACGGCGGGGCGGTGACCTTCTCCTCCCCGGGAGACGCCATCGCCTGCGGCATCGGCATGGTGTTTCAGCACTTCCAGCTCGCCGACAACCTGACGGTGCTGGAGAACGTGGTCCTGGGCGCCGAGCGGCGGCACGGGATCGGTGCTGGGGCGCGCCGCGAGATCATGCGGATCTCGCAGGTCTACGGTTTCGACCTCGATGCCGACGAGCTGGTCGAGACGCTCGGGGTGGGGGAGCGGCAGCGGGTCGAGATCCTCAAGGTGCTCTATCGCGGGGCGCGCATCATCATCCTCGACGAGCCCACCGCGGTGCTGGTGCCGCAGGAGGTGGACGCCCTGTTCGCCAACCTGCGCGAGCTCAAGCGCGAGGGGCACACGCTGGTCTTCATCTCGCACAAGCTCGACGAGGTTCTCGCCATCGCCGACGAGATCACCGTCCTGCGGCGTGGCACAACGGTCGCAACCGTGCCGCCCGCGGATGTCACACCGCACGACCTGGCCGAGCTGATGGTCGGCGCCGAGCTGCCGAGCCCCAGCAGGGGCGACTCGACCGTGACCGATCGGACGGTGCTGGAGGTCCGGGGCCTGCGGGTCGAGGGTCCGTCCGGTCGGGTGCTGCTCGACGACGTCGACCTGGTGATCCGGGCGGGCGAGGTGCTGGGCATAGCCGGGGTGGAGGGCAACGGTCAGACCGAGCTGGTCGAGGCCGTGATCGGCATGCGACCCGCCGCGGCGGGCTCGGTAGCACTCGGCGGCACCGACGTCACCCGCTGGGGGACCCGGGAACGTCGCGCCGCCGGCGTCGGGTACATCCCCGAGGACCGGCAACGGCACGGCCTGCTGCTCGGCTTCCCGTTGTGGGAGAACCGCATGCTCGGACACCAGACCCGCCCACCGAGCGCCAACGGTGTCTGGCTCGACCCGGCGGGCGCCCGTGCCGACGCGGCCCGCATCGTCGAGAGCTACGACGTGCGGACGCCAGGAGTCGACACCAGCGCGCGCTCGCTGTCGGGCGGAAACCAGCAGAAGTTCATCGTCGGACGGGAGATGAGCGGCGACCCGATGCTGCTCGTCGCGGCGCACCCGACCCGAGGGGTCGATGTCGGCGCGCAGGCCGCGATCTGGGACCACATCCGAGAAGCCCGGCGCCGTGGCCTCGCCGTGCTCCTGGTCTCCGCCGACCTCGACGAGCTGATCGGCTTGTCGGACACCATCCGGGTGGTCCTGCGCGGCCGGCTCGGCGACGAGTTCGACCCGCAGGACGTTCAGCCCCAGCAACTCGGGTCGGCGATGACCGGCGCCGCTGCGGACACGCGCGGATGAGCTTGGCGCGCAGGGTCCTGCTCGGCGCGACGGCACCGGTGCTCGCGTTCGCCGTGGCGGCCCTCGTCACGACGGTAGTCATCGTGGGGGCGGGCGCCTCGCCCGGCGAGTTCTGGCAGGTCCTGCTGTCGGCACCGGAGGCGCGCTACTACGTGTCGATCGTCAACAGTGCGGCGGTGCTGTATCTGTCCGGGCTCGCCGCGGCAATCGGCTTTCGGATGAACCTGTTCAACATCGGTGTCGAGGGCCAGTACCGGGTCGCGACCTTCGCGGGGGCGGTGTTCGCGGGTTGGGCCGTCCTGCCGGGCCCCCTCAACACGGTGGCGGCCATCCTGGTCGCGATGGCGGCGGGAGCCGCGTGGGCTGGCATCGCCGCGCTGTTGCGCGTGACCCGCGGGGTCAGCGAGGTCATCTCGACGATCATGCTGAACGCGATCGCGCTGTCGCTGGTGGCGTACCTGTTGCAGAAGGTCGGCAGCCGGGAGGGCCAGACCTACGTCACCGACGCGATCCCGAGGTCGGCGTGGGTTCCCAGCATCCCGTTGATTCCGGGTGAGATCTCGCAGGTCTACGGCCTGGCGCTGCTGGCCCTGGTCGCGGGCGTCGGGTTCTCGGTGCTATTGCGTCGCTCGCGGTTCGGTTTCGACCTGCGTGCCACCGGCGAGTCCGAGTCGGCAGCCGTCGCGAGTGGGGTCGACGTCAAGCGGATGGTCGTGTGGGCGATGCTGTTGTCCGGTGCCCTGGCCGGGCTGATCGGCATGCCCGAGCTCTTCGGTGCCTCGCACGCCTACGGCTCGACCATCCAGACCGGGATCGGCTTCACCGGCATCGCCGTCGCACTTCTCGGTCGTAACAACGCATGGGGGATCGCGTTCGCGGCGATGGTCTTCGCATATCTGAACCAGCAGGCCAGCCCGCTCAGCATCGAGGCGGACATCTCGACCGAGATCATCGCCGTCACCCAGGGCGTGGTCGTCCTCTCGGTGGTCATCGTCTACGAGGTGGTCCGTCGCTACCGGGTCCGGCTCGAGCAGACCGAGGTAGCGCGTGCCCTGCGGCAGCAGCGCAAGGAGCAGGGGGTGGCCGCGTGAGCGTGGTCAGCGGTCCCGGTCAGGTGACCGCGGCCGCCTCCGACGACCGCAGCGTCAGCCGGGGCGGCCGGTTGTGGCTGTACGCGCTCGCCATCCTGGTCGCGCTGTCGATCGTGCGGGTGCTGAGTGGCGCCGACGACCTCACGTCTGCCGGGACGATGCGGGCCGCGATCATCGCCGCCATCCCGATCGCACTGGCCGGCCTCGGCGGCCTGTGGTCGGAGCGGGCCGGGGTCGTCAACATCGGTCTCGAGGGCATGATGATCCTCGGCACGCTGGGCGCCGGCTATTACACGTACTACCAGGGCGTGTGGGTAGGCCTGGCCGGCGCCATGCTGTTCGGCGCCATCGGGGGCGCCCTCCACGCCCTGGCAACAGTCGTGTTCGCGGTCGACCAGATCGTGTCCGGGGTCGCGATCAACATCATCGCCGCGGGGGGCGCAGGCTTCCTGGCCGAGGTCTTCTTCGGTGAGCTCGAGGGTGGCGGCCCGACGCAGTCGCCGTCGCTCGACCGACCGCCCACGATCACCGTCCCCGGCATCTCGGACTGGTCGGGCGACCTCGCCGAGCGGGGCTGGTTCCTGGTCTCCGATCTGGCGGGGGTCGTCAACGCACTGACCGAGACCATGTCGTCGTTCACTATCCTCGGCCTGGTCGCGATCGTCGGAACCGGTTGGCTGTTGTGGTACACGCCGTTCGGGCTTCGGCTCCGATCCTGTGGCGAGTCGCCCTCGTCGGCCGAGACGCTCGGTGTCAACGTCTATCGCTACAAGTTCCTCGCGGTGACGATGTCGGGCGTCTTTGCCGGCTTCGCGGGTTGCTTCCTGGCGCTGGTGGCGTCGTCCGGCTACGCCAACGGCCAGACCGGTGGCCGCGGCTACATCGGGCTCGCTGCCATGATCTTCGGCAACTGGCGACCGGGCGGGCTGCTCACCGGGTCGTTGCTGTTCGGATTCACCGAGGGTGCGCGGTTGCGCCAGGGCGGCGAGTCGGTCCACGCCCTGCTGCTCCTGACCGGTGTCGCGCTGGTCCTGCTCGCGGGCTGGCAGCTCTATCGCGGCCACCGCGCCGCGGCGCTGCTGGCTGCGCTGGTCGGGGCCGGATCGCTGTGGTGGTACCTCGCCACCGAGACGATCCCCGACCCGTTCACCGAGATGACGCCCTACGTCACCACGCTGCTGGTGCTTGCCTTGTTCGCCCAGCGACTACGCATGCCTGCCGCCGACGGGCAGCCCTATCGACGAGGTCAGGCCGGATGACGATCGACTGGGACGGGTTGCGTGAGCAGGCGGTCACGGTGATGCAGCGCGCGTACGCCCCGTACTCGCGCTTCCCGGTCGGCGTCGCAGGCCTCGTCGACGACGGCCGTATAGTCGTCGGTTGCAACGTCGAGAACGCCGCCTACGGCGTCGGGCTTTGCGCCGAGTGCGGGATGGTGTCGGCTCTGCATGCCTCCGGCGGCGGAAGGCTTGTCGCCGTCGCTTGCGTCGACGGGCAGGGTCGTGCGCTGATGCCGTGCGGGCGGTGCCGGCAGCTGCTGTGGGAGAACGGTGGCCCGACCTGCCTGATCGACACGGCGACGGGCGTGCGACCGATGACCGAGGTGCTCCCGGACGCGTTCGGGGCCGACGACCTGGACCGGGCGTGACTGTCACAGCCGCCCCGTCGACGGTCCTCGACCTGAGCGACCCAACCTTCGTTGCCGACCCCTACCCCGAGCTTGCCCGGCTGCGCGCGCTCGGACCGGTCGTACGGCACGAGCCGACCGGGCTGCTGCTCGCCACCACCCACGCGGCGGTGTCGCAGGCGCTGCGCCACCGTGGGCTCGGGCGGATCTGGCGGGACCGCGAGCCGGCGGAGACCTACGAGCCGTTCAACACCCTGCACCGCAACCAGATGATGGAGCACGAGCCGCCGTCGCACTCACGGTTGCGGCGACTCGTCGCCGGCGCATTCGGGCGAGGGCACGTCGAGCGGATGCGGCCACGGATCGAGGCCATCGCCGATGACCTGCTCGACCGGCTGGCTGCATGCCCGGACGGCAAGGTCGACCTCTTGGCCGGCTACGCCGAGCCGCTGCCGGTCGCCGTGATCGCCGACCTGCTGGGGGTGCCGGCTCGCGACCGCAGCCAGCTGCGGGACTGGTCCCAGGCGATCGTGCGGATGTACGAGTACGGCCTCGGCGCTGCCGTCGAGCGGGCCGCGCTGCGCGCGAGCACCGACTTCGCGGCGTTCGTTCGGAACCTGGTCGACGAACGGCGCGAGCACCCTGGCGCCGACCTGCTCAGCGACCTCGTCGCGCCCGGCGACCGCGGGCAGAGTGCCGCACCGCTCAGCGACGACGAGCTGGTCGCCTCGGTCGTGCTGCTGCTCAACGCCGGCCACGAGGCCTCGGTGAACACTCTCGGCAACGGCCTCGTCTCGCTCCTGCGGCACCGCGACCAGCTGGCCCGGCTGGTGTCGGGGGAGGTGCGCGTTGCCGTGGCGACCGAGGAGATGCTGCGGCACGACGCACCGCTGCAGCTGTTCGAGCGCACGGCGATCGACGACCTCGCGCTCGGGGACGTCCCGGTGGGGGCCGGGAACAAGGTTGCCGCCCTGCTTGGCTCGGCCAACCGCGATGCTGAGGTGTTCGTCGACGCCGACTTGTTCGACGTCGGTCGGGATCCCAACCCTCATGTGGGGTTCGGCATGGGCGTGCACTTCTGCCTTGGCGCCCCGTTGGCGCGGATGGAGCTGGCGATCGCGGTCGAGCGGTTGCTCGCCCGCTGGCCGACCCTGGCGCTGGTCGGTGAACCTGTGCGTCGGCCGACGTTCGTGCTGCGTGGCTACCGCGAGATCCAGGTCGAGCTGGGAGCGACGCCATGACCGAGGGACACGATGCCGTCGATGTCATCGCCACCAAGCGGGACGGCGGTGAGCTGACCGACGAGCAGGTCGACTGGGTCGTCGACGCGTACACACGGGGTGTCGTCGCCGACGAGCAGATGTCGGCGTTGGCGATGGCGATCGTGCTCAACGGCATGACCCGTCGTGAGGTGGCGCGGTGGACCGGGGCGATGATCGCGAGCGGCGAACGGATGGACTTCGCGGCCCTGTCGCGGCCAACAGCAGACAAGCACTCGACCGGAGGGGTGGGCGACAAGGTCACCCTCCCGCTGGCCCCGCTGGTGGCCGCGTGCGGGGTGGCAGTGCCGCAGCTGTCCGGGCGCGGCCTGGGCCACACCGGCGGCACGCTGGACAAGCTGGAGTCCATCGCCGGCTGGCGGGCGGAGCTGTCCAACGCCGACCTGCTGACCCAGCTCGACGAGGTCGGCGCCGTGGTGTGTGCGGCGGGTAGCGGGCTGGCGCCGGCGGACAGGAAACTCTATGCGTTGCGCGACGTCACGGCCACGGTCGAGTCGATCCCGCTGATCGCCAGCTCGATCATGAGCAAGAAGATCGCCGAGGGCACCGGTGCCCTCGTGCTGGACGTCAAGGTCGGGTCGGGCGCGTTCATGAAGAACATCGACGCGGCCCGCGAGCTGGCCGAGACGATGGTCATGCTCGGCGTCGACGCGGGGTTGCGTACGCTCGCCCTGCTGACCGACATGTCGACCCCGCTGGGGCTGACCGCCGGCAACGCGCTCGAGGTGCGGGAGTCGGTGGAGGTGCTCGCGGGCGGTGGGCCGGTCGACGTGGTGGAGCTGACCCTGGCGCTGGCGCGCGAGATGCTCACGGCCGCCGGCGTCGACGGCGTCGATCCGGCCGACCGGCTCGCCGACGGGTCGGCGATGGACGTCTGGCGGCGGATGATCGCCGCCCAGGGCGGCGACCCGGATGGCGACCTCCCGTGGTCGCGCGAGACGCTCGACGTGACCGCCGCCGACGACGGGGTGCTTCAGCGTCTCGACGCGCTGGCCGTCGGTGTCGCTGCCTGGCGGCTCGGCGCCGGGCGGGCCCGCCAGGGCGAGCCCGTGCAGGCGGGC
>JACCWP010000201.1 GCA_013697585.1 Nocardioidaceae bacterium | reverse complement strand
CTCCAGGTGGGTGCGTTTGAGGTCACGGGCGGCGGCGGTGGCGACCTCCATCCCGGCCCGGACCGAGCCGGTGATCGACACCATCTGCGGAGTGGGGTGCTCGACCAGGGCGCGGCCGGTGTCCCGGTCGCCGACCACGACGTTGAGCACGCCCGGCGGCAGGAATTCGGCGGCGATCTCGGCGAGCAGGACCGTGGTGACCGGGGTGGTGTCGGAGGGTTTGAGGACCACCGTGTTCCCGGCCGCGATGGCCGGGGCCAGCTTCCAGATCGCCAGCGAGGTTCTGCCGTCCGGTGTGCTCAACGTGGTCTGCGGCGACCGGGACACCGGCCGTGCCCTGGTGTCGCACCCGACCCCGCAGATGGTGTCCATCACCGGGTCGGTGCGGGCCGGCATGGAGGTGGCCCACTCGGCCGCCGACGACCTCAAGCGGGTTCATCTCGAGCTGGGCGGCAAGGCGCCCGTGATCGTGTTCGACGACGCCGACGTCTCTGCAGCGGCCGAGGCGATCTCGGCGGCCGGCTACTTCAACGCCGGTCAGGACTGCACCGCGGCGACCCGGGTGCTCGCTGGGCCGCGGGTGCACGACGACTTCGTGGCCGCCCTCACCGAGCAGGCGCGCGGCGCGCGTACGGGTCGCCCCGACGACGCCGACGTGCTGTACGGGCCGCTCAACAACCCCGCCCAGCTGGATCGGGTGACCGGCATGGTCGACCGGCTGCCCGACCACGCCTCGGTAGCGACGGGCGGCGAGCGGGTCGGGGGTGACCTCGCCGACGGGTACTTCTATGCGCCCACCGTCGTCTCGGGGCTCCGCCAGGACGACGAGGCCATCCAGGACGAGATCTTCGGGCCAGTCATCACCGTGCAGCGCTTCTCCGACGAGGACGAGGCGCTGCGGTGGGCCAACGGGGTGAAGTACGGCCTGGCATCGAGCGTCTGGACCAAGGACCACGGCCGGGCGATGCGGATGGCTCGGCGCCTCGACTTCGGGTGCGTGTGGATCAACACCCACATCCCGATCGTCGCCGAGATGCCGCACGGTGGCTTCAAGCAGTCCGGCTACGGCAAGGACCTGTCGATGTACAGCCTGGAGGACTACACCCGGGTCAAGCACGTCATGACCAACATCGAGGCCTGACATGCGGATCCTTGTCGTCGGCGCGGGCGGCGTCGGCTCCGCGTTCTGCGCCATCGCCTCCCGGCGGGACTTCTTCGAGGTGGTCGTTGTCGCCGACCGCGACGCCGAGCGGGCGCGGCGGTCGGTGGCAGCGGTTGGCGACGACCGGTTCTCGGCCGCTCAGGTGGACGCGTCGAGCACCGAGAGCGTCGCCGGCCTGGCACGCCAGCACCGCGTGACCCACGTGCTGAACGCGGTCGACCCCCGTTTCGTGATGCCGATCTTCGACGGTGCCTATGCGGCAGGCGCTGACTACCTCGACATGGCGATGTCGCTGTCTCGTCCGCACCCCGAGCGGCCGCACGAGGAGACCGGGGTCAAGCTCGGCGACGAGCAGTTCGCCAGGGCCGATGAGTGGCAGGCCGCGGGACGCCTCGCCGTGGTGGGGATCGGCGTCGAGCCGGGGTTGTCGGACGTGTTCGCGCGCTACGCCGCCGACCACCTCTTCTCGTCGATCGACGAGCTGGGCACCCGCGACGGCGCCAACCTGACGGTGGACGGTCCAGCAGGAGAAGCCGCGTTCGCTCCCACATTCTCGATCTGGACAACCATCGAGGAGTGCCTCAACCCCCCGGTCGTGTGGGAGGACGGGCGCTGGTTCACCACGCCGCCGTTCAGCGAGCCCGAGGTGTTCGACTTTCCGGAGGGAATCGGGCCGGTGGAGTGCGTCAACGTCGAGCACGAGGAGGTCCTCCTGATGCCGCGCTGGGTCAAGGCCCGGCGGGCGACCTTCAAGTACGGGCTCGGCACCGAGTTCATCGGCGTGCTGAAGGCACTGCAAAAGCTCGGGCTCGACCGGACCGACCCCGTGCGGGTCGGTGGTGTCGAGGTGAGTCCGCGCGACGTGGTCGCGGCCTGCCTGCCCGACCCGGCGACCCTCGGCGAGCGGATGAGCGGCAAGACCTGCGCCGGCGTCTGGGTCACGGGAACCGGGATCGACGACCAGCCGCGCTCGACCTACCTCTACCACGTCGTCGACAACGCGTGGACGATGCGCGAGTACGGCCACCAGTGCGTCGTGTGGCAGACAGCCGTCAACCCGGTGATCGCGCTCGAGCTGCTCGCGGCCGGAATATGGTCAGGCGCCGGAGTCCTCGGTCCCGAGGCGTTCGACGCCGTCCCGTACCTCGACCTGCTCGCCGGGCACGGCTGCCCGTGGGGTCTGCAGGAGCTCGCCGCCGCTTGACCCCGAATCCGCGACTGGGATCAGGCGTGGGCAGCGAGCACCTCGGCGACCACGTCCATCGCGTCGGCGAGCAGGTCCTCGCCGATGACCAGCGGCGGGAGGAAGCGCAGCACGTTGCCGTAGGTGCCGCAGGTGAGGGTCAGCACTCCCTCCGCGTGGCAGGCGGCGCTGACCCGGCCGGCCAGGGCGGCGTCAGGCTCGGTGGTGCCGGGCCGGACCAGCTCGATCGCCACCATCGCGCCACGCCCGCGCACATCGCCGACGGCTGGTGTCCGCTCGGCCAGCGCCGTGAGCCGGCCCAGCATCAGCTCGCCCAGCCGGCGGGCCCGGCCGGGCAGGTCGTGCTCGCGCATGGCCCGGATGGCGCCGAGCGCAGCCGCGCAGGCGACCGGGTTGCCTCCGTACGTGCCGCCCAGCCCGCCGACGTGCACCGCGTCCATGACGTCGGCGCGGCCGGTCACGCCGGCCAGCGGCAGGCCGCCGGCGATGCCCTTGGCGGTCGTGACCAGGTCGGGCACGACGCCCTCTTGGTCGCAGCCGAACCAGTCGCCGGTGCGGCAGAAACCGGACTGGATCTCGTCGGCGACCAGCAACACGTCGTGCGTCCGGCACCACTGCGCCAACCCCGGCAGGAAGCCCGGCGCCGGCACGACAAAACCGCCCTCGCCCTGTACCGGCTCGATCACCACGCAGGCCACCTGGTCGGCACCCACCGCCTTCTCGATCATCGTCGTGGCTCGACGGGCGGCCTCCTCGCCCGAGATCGGGACCGGCTCGCGGAACGGGTACGACATCGGTGCGCGGTAGACCTCGCCCGCGAACGGACCGAAGCCATGCTTGTACGGCATCGACTTGGCCGTCATCGCCATCGTGAGGTTGGTGCGCCCGTGATACGCGTGGTCGAACACGACGACCGCGTCGCGACCGGACGCCACTCGGGCGATCTTGACCGCGTTCTCGACCGCCTCGGCCCCGGAGCTGAACAGCGCCGACTTCTTCTGGTGGTCGCCCGGCGTGAGCTCGGCCAGCGCGTCGCAGACGTCGACGTAGCCCGCGTACGGAGCCACCATGAAGCAGGTGTGCGTGAACGCTTCGACCTGCCGCTGCACCGCCTCGACCACGAGCGGCGACGCGTTGCCGACGCCGGTGACGCCGATGCCCGAGGCGAGGTCGACGAGGCTGTTTCCGTCCACGTCAACGATGACGCCGCCTCCCGCCGCCGCGACATAGACCGGCAGCACGCTGCCCACGCCCCTGGCCACCGCGTCGGTTCGGCGCGCATGCAGGTCCCGCGACCTCGGCCCCGGGATCTCGGTGACGACCCGACGCTCCTGCGGGAGCCCGGGACCGCCGCTCAGAGGGGAAGTGGGCGCCTGCTCGGTCACGGTCATGGTGTCCTCCGACTGCGGGAAACGTGCCGGCACAGTCTCGTGACTGTCGGTTCGCGTGGTCAACTCCGCTCGCGACCACGCTATTCGTCGCCTTGCGTCGCTGCGGGTCAGCCACGGCGGCGCCCACGCTCTCCACGTCGGCCACCGTGGCGAACCGGTCAGGCAGCTCGCCGACGCTCTCCACGGCGTTCGCGGCGGTCACGTCGACGTACTCGAAACCGCACAGTCCGCAGCCGTGGTCTTGGGCGGCCAGCGGCGGGCTGCGTGCCACGTTGCCACACTGGGCGCGTGCGGCGTGACGTGGTGATCCTCGGTTCGACGGGGTCGGTAGGGACCCAGGCCCTCGAGGTCGCGGCTGCCCACCCCGAGCGGTTCCGGGTGCGCGCGCTGGCTGCCCACGGCTCCGACCCCACCCTGCTGGCCGAGCAGGCGCTGACCCACGACGTCGAGGTGGTCGCCGTGAGCCGTGCGACAGCCGCCCAGGACGTGCAGCTGGCGCTGTACGCCGAGGTGCAACGCCGGGGCTGGTCGCAGGGCCGGACCCGGCTGCCCCGGCTGCTGACCGGTCCCGGCGCCGCCGAGGACGCGGCCGCGCTGCCGTGCGACGTGGTGCTCAACGCGATCACCGGGTCGGTCGGCCTGCGAGCCACCCTGGCGGCCCTCGACACCGGGACGACCCTTGCGCTGGCAAACAAGGAGTCGCTGATCGTCGGTGGTGACATCGTCAGGGCCCGGGCGCGACCCGGCCAGATCGTGCCTGTCGACTCGGAGCACTCCGCGCTGGCGCAGGCATTGCGCGGTGAGGACCCGGCCGACGTCCGGCGCCTGGTCGTCACCGCCAGTGGCGGCCCGTTCCGCGGCTGTCGCCGCGCCGACCTTGCCGATGTGACTGTCGACGAGGCGATGGCCCACCCCACCTGGCAGATGGGTCCCGTCATCACGGTCAACTCGGCCACGCTGGTCAACAAGGGTCTCGAGGTGATCGAGGCACACCTGCTGTTCGATGTCCCGTACGAGCGGATCGACGTGGTCGTGCACCCCCAGTCGCTCGTGCACTCCATGGTCGAGCTCGTCGACGGGTCGACCATTGCCCAGGCGTCGCCGCCGGACATGCGGCTGCCCATCGCACTCGCCCTCGCCTGGCCCGATCGGGTGCCCGACGCCGCCCGCGCATGTGACTGGACCGCGGCCGCGTCCTGGGAGTTCCACCCGCTCGACGACGAGGCGTTCCCCGCCGTCTCGCTGTGCCGCCGCGCCGGCGCAGCCGGTGCCACGGCGCCCGCGGTGCTCAACGCAGCCAACGAGGTGTGCGTCGAGGCGTTCCGGGCCGGGAACCTTCCCTTCCTCGCGATCGTCGACACCGTCGCCGTCGTCATCGAGGAGCATCTCGCCGACCGCGTACCCTCGAAAGGAGCGCAGCCGTCGCTCAGCGTGGACGACGTGCTGGCAGCCGATCGCTGGGCACGCGAACGCGCGGCCACCCTGACCCGCGACAGCAGCGCCGACGAGAGCGCAGGAGACCGATGGACTCGCTGATCTACGCGCTCGGCGTGATCGTCTTCTTCGTCGGGTTGATGGGGTCGATCGCGTTGCACGAGGTCGGCCACATGTGGCCGGCCAAGAAGTTCGACGTGAAGGTGTCGGAGTACTTCATCGGCTTCGGTCGCCGGCTGTGGTCGGTCCGCCGCGGTGAGACCGAGTACGGCATCAAGGCGATCCCGCTCGGCGGCTACGTCAAGCTGGTCGGGATGCTCCCGCCGGCCAAGAACGCACCGGTCGAGACCGGTGACGCAGACCACCCCACCCGGGTGCGCAGCAGCAACACCGGGATGTTCACCCAGCTGGTGGCCGATGCCCGCGCATCGGAGTACGAGCAGGTGCAGCCGGGCGACCAGAACCGGTTGTTCTATCGCAAGCCGTGGTGGCAAAAGCTGATCATCATGTCGGGGGGCCCGCTGGTCAACATCGTGATCGCCAGTTTCCTGTTCGGCGCGCTGATCATGGGCATCGGGGTTCCGAACGCGACCACGACGGTCGACCTCGTCTCCGACTGTGCCATCCCAGCTGCCGAGGCTCCGCGCGAGTGCACCGCCCAGGACCCCGTCGCGCCGGCAGTCACTGCCGGACTTCGGCCGGGCGACGTCATCACGTCGTTCAACGGCGAGGCGATCACCGACTGGGAACAGCTCACCGGGCTGATCCGCGACAACGACGACGGCAACGCGGTCATCGGCTTCGTACGCGACGGCGAGCAACGGGCGGTGACCACCGACACCCTCGTGTCGGCTCGCGAAGATCTCGAGGACCCCACGAGGACCGTCAAGGTGGGCTTCCTCGGCGTCTCCCCAACGCTCAGCTACGAGCGCGAGGGCCCGGTGACGGTGGTGACCACCATGGGCTCGCTGATCAAGGCGACCGGCGTGGCGATGGTCGACCTGCCCGCGCGGATGGTCGGCGTGGTCGAGGCGGCGTTCGGCGCGCAGCGCGAGCAGGACAGCCCGATGAGCGTGGTCGGCGCCAGCCGGGTGGCCGGCGAGCTGGCCAGTGCCGAGGACGCTTCCTGGCGGGAGCGGGTGTCCGACGTGGTCGGCCTGCTCGCGGTGGTCAACCTGTTCGTCGCCGTGTTCAACCTGATCCCGCTGCTGCCGCTCGACGGCGGCCACATCGCCGGCGCGCTCTACGAAGCCCTGCGCCGCGGGATCGCGAGGTTGCGCGGACGTCCCGACCCGGGCTACGTCGACGTGGCCCGGCTGCTGCCTATCGCGTACGCCGTGGGGCTTTTGCTGATGGTGATGGGAGTACTGCTCGTGTACACCGACCTCGTCAACCCGGTCCGGGTGGGATGAGACATGCGTCCACCTGTGGAGAGTTCGCCGTGACCGCCATCGACCTCGGCATGCCCGCCTCGCCGCCACCTGTGCTCGCGCCCCGGCGGCGAACCCGCCAGGTCGCGGTCGGCTCCGTGCTCGTCGGCGGGGACGCCCCGGTCTCGGTGCAGTCGATGACCACGACACCCACCACCGACATCGACGCGACCCTGCAGCAGATCGCCGAGCTCACCGCCACCGGCTGCGACATCGTGCGGGTCGCGTGCCCGAGCGCAGACGACGCCGAGGCGCTGCCTGCAATCGCGGCCAAGTCGCAGATCCCGGTGATCGCCGACATCCACTTCCAACCCAAGTACGTCTATGCGGCGATCGACGCCGGCTGCGCCGCCGTGCGGGTCAACCCTGGCAACATCCGCGCCTTCGACGATCAGGTGAAGCAGATCGCGCGGGCCGCCAAGGACGCCGGCGTGTCGATCAGGATCGGCGTCAACGCCGGCAGCCTCGACAAGCGGTTGCTGGAGCGCTATGGCAAGCCGACGCCTGAGGCGCTCGTCGAGTCTGCGGTCTGGGAGGCCGGCCTGTTCGAGGAGCACGACTTCCACGACTTCAAGATCTCGGTCAAGCACAGTGATCCCGTCGTGATGGTGCGTGCCTACGAGATGTTGTCCGAGCGCGGAGACTGGCCGCTGCACCTCGGAGTCACGGAGGCGGGGCCGGCGTTCCAGGGCACGATCAAGTCGTCGGTGGCGTTCGGTGCCCTGCTGAGCAAGGGAATCGGCGACACGATCCGGGTCTCGCTCTCGGCCCCCCCGGTCGAGGAGGTCAAGGTCGGCGAGCAGATCTTGCAGTCGCTGGGACTGCGGCCCAAGACGCTCGAGATCGTCTCGTGCCCGTCGTGCGGGCGGGCGCAGGTCGACGTCTACACGCTGGCCGACGAGGTCACGGCCGGGCTCGAAGGGCTGGCGGTGCCACTGCGGGTGGCTGTCATGGGGTGCGTCGTCAACGGTCCCGGCGAGGCTCGCGAGGCCGACCTCGGGGTCGCGTCCGGCAACGGCAAGGGCCAGATCTTCGTCAAGGGCGAGGTCATCAAGACGGTGCCCGAGTCGCAGATCGTCGAGACCTTGATCGACGAGGCCATGCGTCTGGCAGCGGAGATCGGCCCGCCGGCCGACGGCGAGCCCGCCCCGTCCGCCCCGACGGTGACCGTCGCCTGACGCCCTTCGCTGGTGCTGCCAGCTTTCGCAGGGCCCCCTGCGCAAGCCGCACTTCCCGGGCGCTGCAGCGCCGGGGGAGTGCGGACTTCGCCCTGGGAGTGGTGGGTGTCGGTGGTCGGGGTCGGGCACCGGCGCCCCGCCCGTCGTACGCTGCGAACGTGTTGAGCCCGGTCGCTGGATCGCTGCGCGGGGTGCGGGTGCTCGGGCCTGCCGACCTCGACCGGGTGCGCGCGCTGTTGCGCACCGACCCGCTGACCCATGTGTTCGTCGCCGACCGGGTGGAGTCCACCCGCCTCGACCCCCGCTGGCTGGGCGGACGGGTCTACGGCTACGTCGAGGACGGTCGGCTGACGGCCGCCTGCCACCATGCGGCCAACCTGGTGCCGGTTGGCGCACATCCGGCCGCGATCGAGGCGTTCGCGGCCCGGGCGTTGTCCGACGGTCGCACCTGCGCGTCGATGTTCGGTCCGCAGGACGAGGTTCTCGACCTGTGGCAACGGGTCTCGGCGACCTGGGGACCGGCCCGGTCACTGCGGACGGACCAGCCGTTCATGGTGGCGACGGAGGCGGCGGAGCGGGCGCCTGACGCGAAGGTGCGCCGCGTGCGGATGGACGAGATCGACGTGCTCTACCCGGCGTCGGTGGCCATGTTCACCGAGGAGGTCGGCGTCTCGCCCGAGGACAATGGTCGCGACGCCTACCGCGCCCGGGTCGCTGCCCTGGTGGCCCAGGGTCGGGTGTTCGCTCGGATCGAGGGCGGCCGGGTGCTGTTCAAAGCCGAGATCGGGTCGCGTACCCCGCAGGCAGCCCAGCTGCAGGGGGTCTATGTCGACCGGGAGCTGCGTGGGCAGGGGATCGCATCGCGCGGGGTGGCGAGCATGCTGCGCACCGTTCTGGGCGAGGGGTGCCCCGCCGTCACCCTGTATGTCAATGCCGACAACGTCGCGGCCCATCGGGCCTACGTCCGCGCGGGGTTTCGGCGCACCGGCACGTTTGCGACGGTCCTGCTCTGAACGCCACGGCGAGCACGCCGCCGGCGGTACGCGTCCTCGGCGTCGACGCCTGCCGGGCCGGGTGGATCGGCGTGGCCTGGGGGGGTGGCGACCAGCTGTGGGCCTACTCCGCGGACACGGTCCCCGCCGTCGTGGCCGCGTGTCGCGCGGACGGGCCGGTCGCCGTCGTCGGCGTCGACATCCCCATCGGCCTTCCGGACCGCGGGTCGCGACTCGCGGACGACGCGGCCCGTCGGTTGCTTGGACCGCGCCGGTCGTCGGTGTTCGAGACCCCCGTACGGGCCGCGCTGGAGGCTTCCGACCACGCGGCCGCTGTGGCCGCGAACCGCGCCGTCAACGGACGCGGGGTGTCGGCGCAGGCCTACGGACTGCGGCACCGGATCCTGGCAGTCGACGGCTGGGTGCGCGCAGAGGTGGCGGGCGACCGCCCCGCCGTCTATGAGGTGCACCCAGAGGTGAGTTTCGTCCAGATGGCTGGACGCCACCTCGTGGACGGCAAGCGCACTTGGGCGGGAGCCGAGCACCGGCGGATGCTGCTGGCTCGCGAGGGACTCTTTGTCGGCGACCTCGGCGAGGCGGGGCGCCGGGCGGCGGTCGACGACGTGCTCGACGCCGCGGCCTGCGCGTGGACGGCCGCTCGCCTCGTGGCAGGTGACGCGGTCTCCCTGCCCGACCCACCGGAGGTGTTCTCCGACCGACTCCCGGCTGCCATCTGGGTCTAGCCTCTGCTCGATGAGGCCAGGGGTGCGTGGGACAACACTGGCAGCCCTTTCGCTTGTTCTGGCCGCGGGTTGCACGGGGGCAGACGAGCCTGCCGCCGCGCCGTCGCCAACAGCATCGGCCACCAACTCCGCGTCGACCCCGACCACCGAGTCGACCCCGACCACCGAGCCGACGCCCCGTACCAGCGGCGAGCCAACAGAACCGGCGGAGACGGAGCCGGCAGAGCCGCGGTCGTTCAGCATGGCGTTGTCGGGTGACGTCTTGCTGCACAGCGGCACCTGGGACACCGCCCGCGCCGACGCGGCCCGGCAAGGAGAGCCGGGGCTCGACTTCGCGCCAATGTTCGCCGACGTGGCGCCGGCGATCGAGTCGGTCGACCTCGCGGTGTGCCACCAGGAGACGCCCCTTGCCGAGCCAGCCGGACCGTTCAGCAGCTATCCGATCTTCTCGGTGCCGCCGCAGGTCGTACGCGGGCTGCTCGCGACCGGCTACGACGCGTGCAGCACCGCGTCCAACCACAGCGTCGACACTGGGTCGGAGGGCCTTGTCCGCACCATCGAGACCCTGGACCGGCTCGGCATGCCGCACTTCGGCACCGCGCTGACCAGGGTGGCCAGCCGCACCCCCTACGTCACCGAGGTCGAGGGCGTGCAGGTGGGCCTGCTCAGCTATACGTACGGGACCAACGGCATCCCCGTGCCGTCGGACCTGCCGTGGTCGGTGCCGCTGATCGATCCCGACCAGATCGTCGCCGACGCCGCTGCGGCGCGGCGCGCAGGTGCCGAGGTGGTGCTGGTGGGCCTGCACTTCGGCACCGAGTACACGACCGCGCCCGACGCCTACCAGCTCGAGGTGGTCGACCAGATCACGAGATCCCCAGACATCGACCTCGTCTACGGCCACCACGCCCACGTGCCGCAGCCGTTCGACAAGGTCAACGGCACCTGGGTGGCCTACGGGCTCGGCAACTTCATCGCCCAGCAGGAGACATCGATCCCGGACACCTATCGCGGCCTCACCGCGCGCTTCGAGCTCACGGAGGCGCCCTCGGGGCAGTTCAACGTCAGCGACGCGTCCTACCTGCCGACGATGATCACGCCGTACGTGAGCGGCAACCCGCGGATGCGCGTCCTCGACGCCGCAGCCGCCCTGCGCGACCCGGCCACCGATCCCGGCCTCCTGCCGGCGCTGCGTACGACTGTGGCCGAGGTCAGCGCCGACGCAGAGTCGCTCGGCGCGCCTAGCCTCGGGCTGCACCTGTGGCGGTCCTGGCTGAACTAGTCGATCACGCTCGCGCATGCAGCTTTCGCAGGTGGCCTTGCGATAGCCGCACTGCCGTGGGGTTATTTCCCCCGGGAGGTGCAGCTTTCGCAGGTGGCCTTGCGAAAACGGCTTCGGCGGGCGTGGCAGGGGCTGGGTAGGGTCGCCGCATGCTCAGGATGTCCACGCTGTTCGTCCGGACGCTGCGTGACGACCCGGCGGATGCCGAGCTGCCGAGCCACCGGCTGCTCGTGCGGGCGGGCTACGTCCGCCGAGCCGCCCCCGGCATCTACTCCTGGTTGCCACTCGGTCACCGGGTGCTGCGCAACGTCGAGCGGGTCGTCCGCGAGGAGATGGATGCGATCGGCGCCCAGGAGGTGCACTTCCCGGCATTGCTGCCGCGCGAGCCCTACGAGGCGAGCAACCGGTGGACCGAGTACGGCGACAACATCTTCCGGCTCAAGGACCGCAAGGGTGCCGACTACCTCCTCGGCCCCACCCACGAGGAGATGTTCACCCTTCTGGTCAAGGACCTGTGCTCCTCGTACAAGGATCTCCCACTGTTCCTCTACCAGATCCAGACCAAGTACCGCGACGAGCCGCGGCCGCGGGCCGGCATCCTGCGTGGTCGCGAGTTCGTGATGAAGGACTCCTACTCGTTCGACATCAGCGACGAGGCGTTCGCGGTGTCCTATGCGGCGCACCGCGACGCCTACGTACGGATCTTCGAGCGGCTGGGACTGCGCTATGTCGTCGTCAAGGCGATGTCTGGCGCGATGGGCGGCTCGGCCAGCGAAGAGTTCCTCGCGGTCGCCCCCAACGGCGAGGACACCTATGCCCGCTCGCTGGGGGGCTATGCCGCCAACGTCGAGGCCGTACGCGTCGTCGCACCGGAGCCCCTGCCCTACGACGACGCACCGGCCGCGCACGTCGAGGAGACACCCGACACCCCGACCATCGAGACGCTGGTCGCCGTTGCCAACGCCAAGCTGCCGCGCGACGACCGTCGCTGGACCGCAGCCGACACGCTCAAGAACGTGCTGGTCGTGCTGAGGCACCCGGGTGGCCAGCGCGAGACTGTGGCAATCGGGCTGCCAGGTGACCGCGAGGTCGACCTCAAGCGGCTGCAGGCCCAGGTCGAGCCCGCGGAGGTCGAGCCGTTCACCGAGGACGACTTTGCCGTCCACCCGGGCCTGGTCAAGGGATACCTCGGCCCGCAGGCGCTGGGGACCGAGTCGGCCACCGGCGTCCGCTACCTGGTCGACCCACGCGTGGTCGCCGGCACCCGCTGGGTGACCGGGGCCAACGAGCACGGCCGGCACGTCTTTGACCTCGTCGCGGGCCGCGACTTCACACCCGACGGCGTCATCGAGGCGGCCGAGGTACGCGCCGGTGACCCGGCGCCCGACGGGTCCGGTCCGCTCCAGCTGGCGCGCGGCACCGAGATGGGTCACATCTTCCAGCTGGGAAGGCGGTTCGCCGATGCCCTCGGGCTGCAGGTGCTCGACCAGAACGGTCGCCTCGTCACCGTCACGATGGGCTCGTACGGCGTCGGCGTCTCGCGTGCCGTCGCCGCGATCATCGAGACCTCGCACGACGAGCGCGGCATCGTGTGGCCGCGCGAGGTCGCGCCCGCCGACGTCCACCTGGTGGCGACCGGCAAGGACCCCGCGGTCTTGGCGGCCGCCGAGCGGATTGCCGCCGGGCTCGCCGACGCCGGCGTCGAGGTGTTGTTCGACGACCGGCCGAAGGTCTCGCCTGGAGTGAAGTTCACCGACGCCGAGCTGATCGGCGTCCCGACGATCGTCGTGATCGGGCGCAACCTCGCCGAGGGTGTCGTGGAGGTGCGCGACCGGGCCAGCGGCGACCGCCAGGACGTGCCCGTCGACGACGCGGTCGTACGGGTCGCCGCGGTCGTACGCGGCTGACTGGGTCACTGCCACGCGTGAACCACTCGTCACACTGCCGCCGCTTGCCCCGCACTGCCCCGGTGTGATGACCACCTCGCACTGAGGTCTTCGCACTGCCCCGGCAGCGGCGGGAACGACCAGGACCCCGCATTGCGGGTCACGTGGGGCCGACGCCGGGGAACGCGGCCGGCGGCGCACCCCAGGCGAGGCCGCGGGTGGCCGCGTCGGAGAGCCAGCCCACGGCCTCTCCCCGCAGCTCGCCGGTCGAGGCGGCGACCAGGGCGGCATGCAGGACCGCGCACCGGTCCTCGACCCGGCGGATCAGCCGGGCAGCGTCGGCCTCGGTGGTGACGGGCCGCGGCAGCGCATAGCCCGGCTCGGCGGCCACCGGCTCGACGTCGAGCGCGCGCAGGCTCCGCTCCAGCCGGTCGCGCCGGTTCACGTGGGCGCCGTACCCCGCCCTGGCCAACCCGCCAAGGGCGCCGCTCGGATCGACGACTCCCCCGACCACCCCGTACGCGTAGACGGCAGCGTGCTCGCCGGCCAGGGTTGCCTGGGCCGCGGCCTCCCCGGGCGACCCCGTCACGGCCGGCCCGGTCTCAACAGCACCAGGTGCTGGGACTGACAGGCCGCGGCCGAGGCGAGTGCCCGGGCCAGCGCGCCAGAGGTCGCCGCGCGGGCGGCCGCGACCCGCCGCTCGCGGATGCCGGACTC
>JACCWP010000198.1 GCA_013697585.1 Nocardioidaceae bacterium | reverse complement strand
CCGCTGGCGGTGCTGCAGACCGAGCTCGACGAACGCACGCGCGACCTGCAACGCCTGCAGGCCGAGTACGTCAACTACAAGCGGCGGGTCGAACGCGACCGCGACGGTGTGCGCGACGCCGCCACCGCTGGGGTGCTGACCGCCGTGCTGCCAGTGCTCGACGACGTCGACCGGGCACGCCAGCACGGCGAGCTGACCGGCGGGTTCAAGGCGGTGGCCGAGTCGCTGGAACGTACGGTGGCCGCGCTCGGCCTGATCCGCTTCGGCGAGCCGGGCGAGGCATTCGACCCGCGCATCCACGAGGCGCTCATGCATGACCTGTCCGACGATGTCGAAGGTCCGACCGCCCGGGCGATCCTGCAACCGGGCTATCGCGTCGGCGATCGCGTCGTGCGCCCAGCCCGGGTCTCGGTGGTCGAGCCGTCGGCAGCTCGGCCTGCGGATCAGTCGTCGCTGGACGAACCGGCGAGCGCCGGTCGCCACGTCGCCGACGCGGCAGGGCCGGCCGGTGGCGAGGACGAGACGGGCCAGTGAGGGCACCGTGAGCAGCGACTGGCTCGGCAAGGACTTCTATGCCGTCCTCGGGGTACCCAAGGGCGCATCGGTCGACGACGTGCGCAAGGCGTACCGCAAGCTCGCTCGCGACAACCACCCCGACGCCCGCCCCGACGACCCTCGGGCCGAGGAGAAGTTCAAGCAGATCTCCGAGGCCTACTCGGTGCTGTCCTCGCCGGCAAAGCGCAAGGAGTACGACGAGCAGCGCACGCTCTTCGGATCGGGCGCTGGTGCGGGCTACCGCTTCACCGGCGGCGCGCCGGGGGCCGGTTTCGACATCTCCGACCTGCTTGGCGGCATCTTCTCCGGCGGCACCCGCACGCGTGCCGGCAGCAGCCAGCCCCGCCGTGGCGCCGACGTCGAGACCGAGGCCCGGATCAGCTTTGACCAGGCTGTCGACGGCGTCACCGTCCCGCTGCGCACGACCAGCGATGCCGCCTGCCGCGACTGCCGTGGGACCGGTGCGCGGGCGGGCACGGTGCCCAGGGTCTGCCCGGAGTGCGAAGGCAGCGGCATGCAGACGTCCGCCTCCGGCGGCCTGTTCGCGATGACCGAGCCCTGCCGGGTCTGCCGGGGCAGGGGCATGGTCGTCGACGACGCGTGTCCGACGTGTCACGGTTCGGGACGGGGCTCGTCGTCCTCGACCATGCAGGTCCGGATCCCCGCGGGCGTACGCGACGGGCAACGCATCCGCCTGCGCGGGCGGGGCGCTTCGGGCGAGCGCGGCGGCCCGGCCGGCGACCTGTACGTCACCGTGCACGTCAACCCGCACCGGCTGTTCGGTCGCAGCGGCGACCATCTCACCGTCCGAGTGCCCGTGACCCTCGACGAGGCCGCGCTCGGTAGCACCATCTCGGTGCCCACCCTCGATGGGCGGTCGGTTGCGCTCAAGATCCCTCCCGGCACGCCCACGGGTCGTACGTTCCGGGCGCGGGGCAAGGGCTCGATCCGGCGCGACGGCACCCGTGGCGACCTCCTGGTCACCGTCGAGGTGCAGGTGCCGGACGAGCTCACCGACGAGGCCCGGGCTGCGATGGAGGCCTATCGCACGGCTCGCGGGACCGCTGATCCGCGCTCCACCCTGTTCGAGCCGCAGGGCTGAGCACGCCGATGAGTGGCCAGCTGCCAGGCCCGGGACCTGACGCACCGGTCTTCGTGATCAGCGTCGCCGCCCAGCTGACGGGCCTGCACCCGCAGACGCTTCGCACCTATGACCGGCTCGGACTTGTCTCGCCGGGTCGCAGCGGTGGCGGCGGGCGCCGCTACTCCGTCCGCGACATCGAGCTGTTGCACGCGGTGGTGCGGCTGAGCGCCGAAGGTCTCGGTCTCGAGGGGGTGCGTCGGGTGTTGACGCTCGAGCAGCGGGTGCTCGACCTGCAGCTGCAGGTCGACGTGCTGCACGCCGAGCTCGACGCCGCCCAGCGGGCGTTGGCCACCAGCCCCAACCTCCCCGTGCCGCTCAACCGGACGGGCAGCCAGCTGGTCGTCTGGCGGCGCGGCTGAGCCACGGCACGCCGGCGACGTGGTGTGATCGGCCGCGTGGCAACGTCGCTGGGGGAGCGACCCGGGCCGCCACCGCGGTGGCACCGCGTACTTGGCCTGCCTGGGCTCGGCCTGTCGACGATCGCGCTGGTGGCCGGGCTCACGTCCTGCGGACCGCCCGGCAGCACGCCCACCGCGCCGGCCGAGACCACCACGCCCAGCACGACCGCTCCGGTTGATCCCGCGCAGCCACGTGGTGACCTCGAGCCCGACGCGCTGGCGGGGTTCGACTGTGGTCCCGACGCCGCTGGCGGTTGGACGGCGACCGGCACGCTGACCAACACCGGGTCTGGTCGGGCCGACTATGTCGTGACCGTCCTGGTGGCCGGACCGACCAGCACCGCGGTCCGCGCCAAGCGGCAGGTGGTCAGTCTCGCCAGCGGCGCGTCCGCACCGGTGGAGCTGACTGCGCTGCCCGCACCGGTCGAGGGTGAGCTCAGCTGCCAGGCGCAGGTGCTCCGCCGCCCCTGACCTGTGAGTTGAGGGGAATCGGCTCAACTTCGCCGGCGTTGCGATCGGCAGAGGACAGTCGCGAACGGAGGACCACAACTCGATGGACGCATCCAGCCTCACCCGTCGCAGCCAGGAGGCAGTCTCGGCGGCGGTGCAGCAGGCCGCAACGGCGGGCCACCCGCAGACCGACACCGGGCACCTGCTGGCTGCGCTGCTGGCACCGAGCGACGGCACCCCGGCCGCACTGCTGCGGGCGACGGGCGCCGATCCGGCACTCGCGGTCGAGCGGGTCGACAAGCAGCTCGCGTCGCTGCCGCGCGCACACGGCGCTGGAGTCCAGGCGCCGGGCCTGTCCCGCGGGCTGCTCGAGGTCTTCCAGCGCGCCACCGACCTGGCCGGCGAGCTCGGCGACGAGTACGTGTCCACCGAGCACCTGTTGGTCGGCCTGGCCACGGTGGCTGGCGCTGCCCGCACGGCGATCGAGGCTGCGGGGGCCACCGCCGCGGGACTGCGCGAGGCGTTCGGCTCGGTGCGCGGGTCGGCGCGGGTCACCTCACCCGACCCGGAGCACACCTACCAGGCGCTGTCCAAGTACGGCATCGACCTGACCCAGCAGGCCAGGGACGGCCGGCTCGACCCGGTCATCGGCCGCGACGCCGAGATCCGTCGAGTCGTGCAGGTCTTGTCCCGGCGTACGAAGAACAACCCGGTGCTGATCGGCGACCCCGGTGTCGGCAAGACCGCCGTCGTCGAGGGACTCGCCCAGCGGATCGTCGCCGGTGACGTGCCGGAGTCGCTGCGCGGTCGACGGCTGATCTCGCTCGATCTGGGGGCGATGGTCGCGGGCGCGAAGTACCGAGGCGAGTTTGAGGAGCGGCTCACGGCCGTGCTCAACGAGATCCGGGACGCGGCGGGCCAGGTCATCACCTTCATCGACGAGCTGCACACTGTGGTTGGCGCCGGTGCTTCCGGCGAAGGCGCCATGGACGCCGGCAACATGCTCAAGCCGATGTTGGCCCGAGGCGAGCTGCGGATGATCGGCGCGACGACGCTCGACGAGTACCGCGAGCGAGTCGAGAAGGATGCCGCGCTCGAGCGTCGCTTCCAGCAGGTGTTCGTGGGCGAGCCGAGTGCAGAGGACACCGTGGCGATCCTGCGTGGGCTGAAGGAACGCTACGAGGCGCATCACAAGGTCGCGATCACCGACGCCGCGCTGCTGGCCGCCGCGACCCTGAGCGACCGCTACATCCCCGGCCGCCAGCTGCCGGACAAGGCGATCGACCTGGTCGACGAGGCGAGCAGCCGGCTGCGGATGGAGATCGACTCGTCGCCGGTCGCGATCGACGAGCTGCGGCGCCAGGTCGACCGGCTCACGATGGAGGAGCTGCACCTTGGCCGCGAGACCGATCTCGCCAGCGTCGAGCGGCGGCACGTGCTGGGGGCCGAGCTCGCCGACCGGCAGGAGCAGCTGCGCGCGCTCGAGACCCGCTGGCAGACCGAGCGTCAGGGCCTCAACCGGATCGGTGAGATCAAGGAACGAATCGACGAGCTGCGGATGCAGGTCGAGCGGACGCAGCGCGAGGGTGACCTCGAGACGGCCTCGCGGTTGACGTACGGCGAGATCCCGGCGCTGGAGCGCGAGCTGGAGGCAGCCCAGGAGGTGAGCGAGCGGTCGGCCGCCGACCCGATGGTGCGCGAGCAGGTCGGTCCCGACGAGGTCGCCGACGTGGTGGCTGCCTGGACCGGCATCCCCACCGGGCGGTTGCTCGAGGGCGAGACCGGCAAGCTGTTGCGGATGGAGGAGGAGCTGGCCCGTCGGCTCGTCGGCCAGCGGCACGCCGTTCAGGCGGTGTCCGACGCTGTCCGCCGCGCCCGGGCCGGAGTCTCCGACCCCGACCGGCCGACCGGGTCGTTCCTGTTTCTCGGGCCGACCGGTGTGGGCAAGACCGAGCTGGCCAAGGCGTTGGCCGACTTCTTGTTCGACGACGAGCGCGCGATGGTGCGCATCGACATGAGCGAGTACGCCGAGAAGCACTCGGTCGCCCGCCTCGTCGGGGCCCCACCGGGCTACGTCGGCTACGACGAGGGGGGGCAGCTCACCGAGGCGGTGCGACGCCGCCCGTACACCGTCGTGCTGCTCGACGAGGTCGAGAAGGCACACCCCGAGGTCTTCGACGTGCTGCTGCAGGTGCTCGACGACGGTCGGCTCACCGACGGCCAGGGCCGCACCGTCGACTTCCGCAACGCGCTCCTCGTGCTGACGTCCAACCTGGGTTCAGCCTTGCTGGTTGAGCACAGCCTGGCCGACCCGACCGTCGGTGACGCCTCCACCCGCGACGCGGTCATGGCCGTCGTCCGGCAGGCGTTCAAGCCGGAGTTCCTCAACCGGCTCGACGAGGTGGTGCTCTTTGACCAGCTCGGCACCGACGAGCTGACCCGGATCGTCGACCTCCAGGTCGAGGCTCTCGCGGCCCGGCTGGTGTCGCGGCGGATCACGCTCGAGGTCAGTCCCGCAGCGCGCGAGTGGCTGGCGCTGACCGGCTTTGACCCGACGTACGGGGCCCGGCCGCTGCGGCGCCTCGTTCAGACCGCCATCGGCGACCAGCTTGCCCGGGGCCTGCTGTCCGGCGACGTCACGGATGGGTCGCGCGTACGCGTCGACGAGGACACCGACTCCGACACCTTGCGGGTCAGCCCGGAAAGCTGATGGGCGGCGTGCTGGGATGACCGCGTGACCAGTGCGCCGGCCCCACCGCCGCCCCGTCCGCGGGCCGTGGTGGTCGCCTGCCGGGTGGTCGTGGTCGCGGCCCTGTTCGTGCTGGTGGGATCGGTCGCGAGCGTCGCGCAGCTGGACTCACCGCAGATCGCCGCTGAGATCGACCGGGCGATGATCGAGGCCGGTACGGCCGACCGCTTCGATCGGGAGACGCTCGCCGAGGTGTTGCGCTGGCTGCTCACCGTGGTGGCCGTGCTTGCCGTCTCGACCGTGGTGTTCGGCATCTTTGCTGCCCGCGGACACGGACCGTCGAGGATCGCGCTCACCGTGCTGGTGCCCGCCGGAGGACTGTCCTGGCTTGTGTCAGGATGGCTCGGGCTGCTTCCCGCCCTGCTCGCGGTGGGCTGCGTGGTGTTGTTGTGGTTGCCCGACTCGCGAGCCTGGTATGCAGCCGTGCGAGGCGGGCCGGCGTCGCCCAGCCCCGTGACCCGAGGAGTCGCAATGTCCAGCAGCGCCCCGCCCCCCGGCCACGAGCCGCACGACCGGCCCGGTGCAGCTTCGGCGCACGATCAGCCCGGTGCGCCGCCGCCCCCGCAGTACGGACAGGGCTACGGGCAGCAGCAGCCCCCCCAGCGGCAGCCGTCGTATGAACAGCCGCCGGCCTACGGGCAGCAGCCCTATGGCGCGCCCTACGGCCAGCAGCCCCTTCAGCCGCCGTCGCCGTACCCCGCCAAGCGGCCGGGCGGGGTCACGGCCGCAGCGGTGATCGCGATCGTCATGTCTGTACTGACCGGCGGGTTCTGGCTGGTGATCGGCCTGTTCATGGTGAGTGGCGGTGATGCCATCATCGAGGCGATTCGTGACGACGCGAACCTGCGCCAGCAGCTCGACGACAGCGGCGTGACCCTGGCACAGGTCGAGGACAGCCTCGGCGCCTTCGGCGCCGGCGCGATCGTCGCGGGCGTGGTGTTCCTGCTCACCCTCGTTCCGGCGATCGGCGTGCTGCGCGGCAGCAACGTCGCCCGCGTGGGGCTGGTCGTGCTGTCGGTCTTCACCGTCGTCGTCGGCGTCGTGTTCGCGTTCGCCGGTGGCCTCGGCATCCCCTGGGTGCTCGCCGGCATTGCGACCATCGCGCTGCTGTTCGCGGGCTCCGCCGGCGCGTGGTTCGCGGGCAAGAAGGCGGGCGCGGTCTGATGTCGGCGGAGCGGTCTGATCAACCGAACGCCTTCGCCAGCCGGTCCAGCGCGTCGCTCAGCACGTCGTCGCGCTTGCAGAACGCCCATCGCACCAGGGGCCGCCCGGCGTCGACGTCGTCGTAGAACACCTGGTGCGGGATGGCGACCACCCCCGCGCGGGTGGGCAGATCGCGGCAGAACTGCGTCCCGTCGGCATAGCCGAGCGGTCGCACGTCGGTGGTCGCGAAGTACGTTCCTTCTGGCACGTGGACATCGAAGCCGATCGATGCCAAGCCGTCGCACAGCAGGTTGCGCTTGCCCTCCAGTGACTCCCGCAGGTCGTCGAGGACCGTCGAAGGGAGCCCGAGAGCGTGCGCGACCGCCGGCTGCAGTGGCGCACCCGATGTGAACGTCAGGAACTGCTTGGCCGTCAACACCGACGACACGAGCCCGGCCGGACCACACACCCAGCCGACCTTCCATCCCGTGAACGAGAACGTCTTGCCGGCGCTGGAGACGGTCAGCGTCCGCTCGGCCATGCCGGGGTAGGTCGACAGCGGCACGTGTTCGTGCTCGTCGAACGTCAGATGCTCGTAGACCTCGTCGGTGAGCACCACGAGGTCGTGCTCGACGGCCACCTGTGCGAGCGCACCGAGCTCGGCCGGTCGCAGGACGGTGCCGGTCGGGTTGTGCGGCGAGTTGACCAGCAGCAGCCTGGTGCGCAGCGAGACGGCCGCCCGCAGCTCGTCCACGTCGAGCCTGAAGTCGGGGGCGCGCAGCGTCACTGGCCGACGGACCCCACCGGCCATCTGCACGCAGGCGACATACGAGTCGTAGTAGGGCTCCAGCACGACGACCTCGTCGCCGGGGTCGATCAGACCCAGCAGCGCGGCGGCGATCCCCTCCGTCGCGCCAGTCGTCACGAGCACCTCCGTGTCTGGGTCGAGGTCGATCCCGTAGTGGCGCCGCTGGTGCTCGGCGATCGCGGCCCGCAAGGCAGGCACGCCGATGCCGGGCGCGTACTGGTTGTGACCGGTCCGCAGTGCCTCGACCGCCGCCTCGACGACCTCGGCTGGACCGTCGGTGTCGGGGAAGCCCTGACCGAGGTTGACCGCGCCTGTGCGCAGGGCGAGCGCGGACATCTCCGCAAAGACCGTCGTCCCGAGCCCGGTGACCCGCTGCGCCCTGCGCTGCATGCGCCCGACCCTAACCGCGCTCAAACCGATTGGGCGGCGCACTACAGTGCCGGTCCGTGACCGACCTGAGTGCCGACCGCGAGGCGTTGCGTCGTCAGATCAACGCCAAGGCCGTCGTGCACGAGCGCGTCACTTTGTCGTCGGGCCGCGAGGCCGACTACTACGTCGACCTGCGCCGGATCACGCTCGACGCCGAGGCCGCCCCGCTGGTCGGTCGGGTGATGCTGGGGCTCGTCGCCGACCTCGACCTCGATGCGGTCGGCGGCCTCACCCTCGGCGCCGACCCCGTTGCGGCGGCGATGTTGCACGCCGCAGCCGCGCAGGGCCGCGTGCTCCATGCCTGCGTGGTGCGCAAGCAGGGCAAGGCGCACGGGCTGCAACGCCACATCGAGGGCCCCGACGTACGCGGCCGGCGGGTGCTCGCCGTCGACGACACCTCGACCACGGGCGGCTCGGTGC
>JACCWP010000191.1 GCA_013697585.1 Nocardioidaceae bacterium | reverse complement strand
GCCGCCACGGCAGCGAACGGGTCGGCGGGCACCGGCGCAGCGTACGTCGCCGGCGGCCACCCGTCTCAGCGGCGGAGCCTGGCCACCGCGCCCTCCGGACCGGAGGCCCAGCAGCCGCCGTCGTCCGCGCAGATGACGGCGTCGTAGCCAACGCGGCTGAAGCGGGCCCAGGTGCGCCCGCCGTCGTAGGTGACGTCGGAACCGGTCGGGCCCACCGCGACGAGGATGGGCCGCTGGGTCCTGGCCAGCCAGTCGACCCCGGAGCGGTAGCCCGACAAGTCGCCACCACCCCGCCAGCGGCGACCGTCGAACGTGCGGCCGGATGCGTCCCGACCAGCGGCCGGCCGCTCGAAGTCACCGCCCACGGCCACCCCGCGGTTGACGCCGTCGAAGGCCAACGAGAAGACGCCCCCTGCCGGTGACGCGGGGATCGGTGCTCTCGTGACCTCCCAGTTCAGGCCGCGGTCGCGGGTGTGAAAGATCCGCGAGGCGCCCCCACCGGTCCCGAGCCAGGCCTGTCGCCTGCCGGCGGTGACCAGGCAGGTGCCGCTGGCCGCGAAGGCGAACTCGCCGGGCCTCGCGTTCGGCATCCCCGCGTTGGACAGCCGCGTCCACGTCTTCCCGAAGTCGTCGGTGGCAATGATGCGGAACTTGCCTCCGACCGGGTCGCTCATCGCGAGCCCGTGCCTGCCCCGTCCCCAGAAGGCCATGCAGTCGTAGAACGCCTTGGGCGAGCGGTTGGTGAAGGCACGGGTCCACGTGAGGCCGCCGTCGGTCGTGGTGTAGATCCGCGACGCCTTGGCCTCGCCGATCGCGAGCACACTGGCGTGGCCGGCGTTGCGGGCCTCGACGTCGCGAAACAGCAGGCCGTCGCTGCCGCGGGGCGACACGTCGTCCCAGGTGTCACCGCCGTCGGTCGTCCGGAAGACGCTCCCGTCGCTGCCACCCACCCAGGCAGTTGTCCGGTCGACCGCGTCCAGGCCGCGAAACTGCTCCTCGCTGTCGACGTCGACCGACCGCCAGGACAGCAACGCGGGCGCGGGCACCCGGTCGATCGACCGCTGCGCGGCAGCGCCGGCGGGAGCGGCCAGGGCGAGCGCCGCGGCGAGGATCGCCACTGCAGCGAGGACGCGGTTACGGCGCACGGGTGCCTCCTGCTCTGGGTTTACTCCCCCAACCTAGGTGCCAGGTCACCGCACGAGCACCCCGGAGCACGCAACTGACGACGGTCGCGACGATGATCAGTGCCCGAGGGCGGCTCATGGTTCTTCCAGACCGGGCGCTGCTGGCAGGGCGCGCTCATGCTCGCCCCGATCGACGGGCAAGGGCAAGGGGCCACCCGCCCGGTAGCCTCGCCTGACGTGCAGTTCCTCCACGGAGTGCGTCCGGCTCACGACCTGACCTACGACGACGTCTTCTTGGTCCCAGGCCGGTCGGACGTCGGCTCCCGGTTCGACGTCGACCTCACGACCCCCGACGCGATCGGCACCACCCTGCCGCTCGCCGTGGCCAACATGACCGCGGTGTCCGGCCGCCGGATGGCCGAGACGATCGCACGCCGCGGCGGGATCGCGACTTTGCCGCAAGACATCCCCCTCGACGTGGTCGGCCGAGCCATCGCCGCGGTCAAGGCGGCCCACAGCGTGTACGACACTGCGATCACCGTCGACCCGCAGACGACCGTCGGTGAGGCGCTGAGCCTGATGCCCAAGCGGGCACACGGCGCCGTGGTCGTGGTGGAGGCGGGCCGACCGGTCGGGGTGATGTCGGAACGCGACGGGGTCGGGGCCGACCGTTTCGCCCAGGTGCACGAGGTGATGTCCGCGGACCCGGTGACTCTGGCCGCAGGCACCGAGCCGCGCGCCGCCTTCGACACGCTTGCGGAGCGACACCTCATGCTCGCGCCCGTTGTCGCCGGTGAGCTACTGGTCGGGCTGCTCACTCGAACCGGCGCGTTGCGAGCGGGTCTGTACGCGCCGGCCCTCGACACCGAGGGCCGGCTGATGGTGGCCGCCGCCATCGGCATCAACGGCGACGTGGCCGACAAGGCCGAGGTGCTGCTCCGGCATGGCGCCGACGTCTTGGTCGTCGACACCGCGCACGGCCATCAGGACAAGATGTTCGCCGCGCTCGACGTGGTGCGCGCGTCCCGGGACGCCCACCAGGCCGCGACCGGTGCTCGAGTGCCCCTCGTGGCCGGCAACGTGGTGTCCGCCGAGGGCACCCGCGAGCTCGTCGCCGCGGGAGCCGACGTCGTCAAGGTCGGCGTGGGGCCCGGCGCCATGTGTACGACCCGGATGATGACCGGGGTCGGTCGGCCTCAATTCTCCGCTGTGCTGGAGTGCGCGGCCGCGGCCCGCGAGATCGGTGCGCACGTCTGGGCAGACGGCGGCGTACGGCATCCGCGCGACGTGGCACTCGCGCTGGCCGCCGGGGCGGCGAGCGTGATGGTCGGCTCGTGGTTCGCGGGCACGTACGAGAGCCCCGGTGACCTCGCGGTCAGCGCCGACGGGCGCCCGTACAAGGAGTCGTTCGGCATGGCCAGCGCCCGCGCGGTCAGTCACCGCACCCGCGACGCCGACAGCTTCGAGCGAGCCCGTTCGGCGTTGTACGAGGAAGGGATCTCGTCGGCTCGGATGTACCTCGACCCGCAACGTCCGGGTGTCGAGGACCTGATCGACGCCATCACCGCCGGAGTGCGGTCGGCCGCGGCGTACACCGGCGCGCGTAACGTCGCCAGCTTCCACGAGCGCGCCGTGGTCGGGCTGCAGAGCCGGGCTGGCTACGAGGAGGGTCGCCCGCTGGACGCCAGCTGGTGAGGCCACCCCCGTCCTGTCGCCGACACGGGGCGCGCCTCTAGATTTCTCCCCGTGCACGCTTCCGACCTGGCCGAGCCCTTCCCCGTCGTCGGGCTCGACGACGACGCGCTGGAGGCGACCCGGATGCTCGCCGAGCAGGGACTTCCGGGGCTGGTCGTGGTCGACGACCAGGGCCACCCGCTGGTAGTGCTGCCCGGCTCACAGGTGCTGCGCTTCGCCCTCCCCGACTACGTCGAGGAGGACCCCAACCTGGCCCGGCTGTACGGCGAACGCGACGCCGACCAGCTTTGCCGGCCACTGTCGGGGAAGACCGTGCGCGAGCTGATGCCGGGCCAGCAGTACCTGCCCAAGCGCGAACGCGACCGACCGGTCATCAGCGCCGACGCCACGGTGATGGAGGTCGCCAATGCGATGTCGCGCCAGCACTCACCGGTCGTCGCCGTGATCGACGACGACGGCGAGGTGCTCGGTGTGATCACCGTGCACCGACTGCTTGGCGCGACGTTGCCGCGGTCGTGACCGCGCCCAGCTGGCAGGTCGCCGCAGCGATCCTGGTCTTCGTCGGTGCCTACGTCGCCATCGCCACCGAGGTCATCCCGCGGATCAAGGCCGCGCTGATCGGAGCCGCGCTGATGCTCGTCCTCGGCGCGAGCACCGGCGAGGCGGCGTTCTTCAGCGAGGACACCGGCATCGATTGGAACGTGATCTTCCTGCTGTTCGGGATGATGGTCGTGGTCAGCATCGTCAAGCAGACCGGGGTTTTCGAGTACCTCGCGGTGTGGTCGGCCAAGCAGGCCCGCGGCCGCCCGTACCGGGTGCTGGTCCTGCTCTGCACCATCACCGCGGTTGCGTCGGCAGCGCTCGACAACGTGACAACGGTGCTGCTGGTCGCACCGGTGACCCTGCTGGTGTGCGACCGGATCGGGGTGCGGCCGGAGGGCTTCCTGATAGCCGAGGCGCTCGCCTCGAACATCGGGGGCACTGCGACGCTGATCGGCGACCCGCCCAACATCATCATCGCCAGCCGGGCTGACCTTTCGTTCAACGACTTTGTGGTCAACCTGGCGCCGATCGCCGTCGTGCTGCTCGCCGTGTTCCTGGTACTGGCCCGGTGGTTGTTCCGCCGCTCGTTCACCTACGACCCCGAGCGCGCCGCAGCCGTGATGGAGCTCGACGAGCGGCGCGCGATCCGCGACACCGGGCTGCTCATGCGCTGCCTCGTGGTGCTGGCGCTGGTGCTCGTGGGTTTCAGCCTGCACACCGCCCTGCACGTCGATCCCAGCGTCGTGGCACTGCTCGGGGCCGGGGTCCTGATCCTGGTGTCGCGGACGTCGTCGGACGAGTTCCTCGACGACGTCGAGTGGGAGACCCTCGTCTTCTTCGCCGGCCTGTTCGTGATGGTGGGGGCGCTCGTCAACGTCGGCGTGATCGAGTACCTCGGCGAGCAGGCGGTCGAGGCGGTCGACGGCCGCTACCTGCTGGCCGCGACCGGGCTGCTGTTCGGCTCTGCGGTGATCTCCGGCATCGTCGACAACATCCCTTACGTCGCCACGATGTCGCCGCTGGTGGACGGCCTGGTGCAATCCGGTGACGGGTCGCGGCAGGCGACCGCACTGTGGTGGGCGCTCGCGCTCGGCGCCGACCTGGGCGGCAACGCGACGGCGGTTGGGGCCAGTGCCAACGTCGTCGTGACTGGCATCGCCGCGCGCAACGGCTACCCCATCTCGTTCTGGCAGTTCACCCGCTACGGCCTCGTCGTCACCGTCGTGACGGTCTCGCTGGCCTGGCCGTACCTCTGGTTGCGCTACTACCTGGGCGGCTGACGACAGGTACGGTGGAGCACGGAGAGCCGGGAAGTCTGGTCGGCATACGCGCATGCGACCCCAGGAGTCTCCTCGTGCCAACCCCCGCCACCGGTGCCCGCCGGCTCTTCGGCAGGCTCTCGCTAGCCGAGACGACCACCGTCACCGGGATCCTGCGCCGCGAGACCACAGGCGGTGCCCTGTTGCTGGCCGCCGCTGCGCTGGCGCTCGCCTGGGCCAGCTCACCTCTCGGTGGGTCGTACGACGACGTCCGCACGACCGTCGTCGGCGTGCCGGGGCTGCTCGAGATGAACCTGCAGCACTGGGCGGGTGAGGGACTGCTCGCGGTGTTCTTCCTGCTCGCCGGGCTGGAGCTCAAGCGCGAGTTGGTCGTCGGGGACCTGTCCGACCGGCGGGAGGCGGTGCTGCCAGTCGTCGCCGCGGTTGCGGGCATGCTCGTGCCAGCCGCGGCCTACCTCGCGCTCACCAGCGCGCTGGGCGGGGATCGGTCGGGGTGGGCGGTGCCGGTCGCGACCGACATCGCCTTCGCCCTCGCCGTGCTCGCGATCGCCGGGGAGCGGCTGCCGACCGCGCTGCGGGCGTTCCTGCTGTCGCTGGCTGTGGTCGACGACCTGCTGGCGATCCTCGTCATCGCGGTCGTGTTCACCGACGGCGTCTCGCTGGTCGCGTTGGCGGGCGCGGGCGGATTGCTGGTCGCGTACGCCGCCCTGCAGCGGCGACGGGTACGGGCGTGGTGGGTGTACCTCCCGCTCGGGCTCGGGACATGGCTGCTGGTGCATGAGGCCGGGGTGCACGCCACCGTTGCGGGGGTGGCAATCGGTCTGCTCACCCGGGTGCGCCCCGACGCGGGCGAAGGCCCCTCCCCGGCCGAACGGCTCGAGCACCGGCTCCGGCCGCTCTCCGCGTCGGTGTGCGTTCCGGTGTTCGCGCTGTTCTCGGTCGGGGTGCCGCTGTCGTCGGACGCGCTCGGCGGGCTGATCGAGTCGCCCGTCGCTCTCGGCGTGACCGCCGGTCTGGTGGTCGGCAAGGTCGTCGGCGTCGCCGGCGGGGCCTGGCTGACCGCCCGGCTGACCCGGGCCGAGCTGAGCGCACAGCTGAGATGGAGCGACGTGGTGGGGGTCGGACTGCTTGCCGGCATCGGGTTCACGATCTCGTTGCTGCTCGCGGAGCTCTCGTTCCCGGCCGCGCCCGCACTGGTCGACGAGGCCAAGACCGCCGTCGTCGTCGGCTCGCTGCTCTCGGCCGTCGCTGCTGCCGTGCTGCTGCGCCGGCGCCAAGCAGTGCACCTGGCCCTGGTCGGCGAGGAGACCCGCGACGACGACGGGGACGGGGTCCCTGATGTGTACCAGCGCGACGACCCCGGTCCGTAGGCCAGGGAACTCCGACACGCGGGCAGCTCTTTGGTCCGCAGACCGGACGCTGCTCGGCTGACGATCGCGCTGCAGCGGCCGAGGACGCAAGGTTGGTTGGCCGTAGTGCTGGCCCTCAACCCCTTCGCCATCTAACCTCAGGACCGCCCCCGCCCGTCCCCGGTGACCACGTCGAGGTGATCGTCATGGCCGAAGACATCTCCACCACCAAACACGAGACCTACCTGCGCATCCATGGGAGTGACGAGTTCGTCGAACTCCGACGCAGGTTCCGTGCCTTCGTGTTGCCGTTCACAATCGCGTTCATGTCCTGGTACCTGCTTTACGTGCTGATGTCGTCGTTCGCCGTCGACTTCATGTCGACAAGGGTGGTCGGCAACATCAACGTGGGCTTGGTGTTCGGTTTGCTGCAGTTCGCCTCGACGTTCCTGATCGCGGCGGCCTACAGCAAGTACGCGAACAGAAAGCTCGACCCACTCGCTGATGCTTTGCTCGCCGACTACGACAAGGAGACGGGACGATGAGCGACCAGACACTGACCATCGTCTTGTTCCTCGTGGTGGTGGCGATCACCGTCGGGATCACCATCTGGGCCAGCCGTGAAACCGCGACCACGGCCGACTACTACGCGGGTGGTCGGCAGTTCTCCGGCTTCCAGAACGGCCTGGCGGTTTCAGGCGACTACATGTCGGCCGCCTCGTTCCTCGGCATCTCCGGCTTGATCTCGCAAGTTGGATACGACGGGTTCCTGTACTCCATCGGCTTCTTGGTGGCCTGGCTGGTCGCCCTGCTGCTGGTGGCCGAGCTGTTGCGCAACTCGGGTCGCTACACGATGGCCGACCAGCTGGCGTACCGGATGCGGCAGCGCTCCGTGCGCACGGCCGCATCGGTGTCGACCGTGGCAGTCTCGATCTTCTACCTGCTGGCGCAGATGGTGGGCGCCGGCACGCTCGTGGTCCTGCTGCTGGACGTGGACGAAGGCCTGCTCAAGAACCTCGTCATCGCCGGTGTCGGTGCGCTGATGATCTTCTACGTCACCGTCGGTGGCATGAAGGGGACGACCTGGGTGCAGATCGTCAAAGCGGTGCTGCTGATGTCGGGCACCGCCCTGGTCACCGTGCTGGCACTTGCCGAGTTCGGTTTCAACATCTCCGAGATGCTCGGCCAGGCCGCAGAGCAGTCGGGCAGCGGCGCGGCGTTCCTCGAGCCGGGGCTGGCGTACGGAGCCACGACGACGGCGAAGATCGACTTCATCTCGCTGGCCCTCGCACTGGTCCTGGGCACGGCCGGTCTGCCGCACATCCTGATTCGCTTCTACACAGTCCCCACCGCGAGGGTGGCACGGACCTCGGTCCAGTGGGCGATCACGCTGATCGGCATCTTCTACCTGATGACGCTGGTGCTGGGCTTCGGTGCGGCCGCCCTGGTCGGCACCGAGCAGATCGCCAGCGTGGACCCGGCGGGCAACCTGGCATCGCCCCTGCTCGCCGAGGCGGTCGGTGGTGGCGAGGGCACCACCGGCGGGGCAGTCCTGCTGGCGCTGATCGCGGCCGTGGCGTTCGCGACGATCCTCGCGGTGGTCGCCGGGCTGACGCTCACCTCGGCTTCGTCTGTGGCGCACGATCTGTACGCCAACGTGTTCCGCAAGGGACGGATGTCCGAGAGCGACGAGGTGCGGGTGGCCAGGATCGCGGCGTTCGTCATCGGTGCTGTCGCGATCGGGCTGTCGATCCTGGCGCAGGATCAGAACATCGCATTCCTGGTCGCGTTGGCGTTCGCGGTGGCAGCGTCGGCCAACCTGCCGTCACTGCTCTACAACCTGTTCTGGCGGCGCTTCAACACCCGCGGCGCGACCTGGGCCATCTATGGCGGCCTGGTCTCATGCGTCGGGCTGGTGATCTTCTCGCCGGTCGTGTCCGGTCCGGTCGTCACCACTCCTCCGCTGTTCCCGGACTACGACTGGTCCTACTTCCCACTCAGCAACCCCGGCATCGTCTCGATCCCGCTCGGCTTCTTCCTGGGTTGGCTGGGAACGGTGACCTCGCGGGAGCCGGAGGCCCAGGAGCGCTACCCCGAGCTCGAGGTTCGCTCGCTCACCGGCGCCGGGGCCGAAGGAGCCCACCACTGACCTGCCGACCGCATGACGCTGGGGGACGTCTGGCAGCCGCACGTCACAGCGGTGGTGGGTCGCCGGGATGAGGGCATGATGAACACGTCCCGAGGAGAGGAAGAGAGCCGCCGTGAGTGAGTCCAGCGAACAGAATCAGTCCAACGAGTCCAGGGAGGAGCGCCGCTTCGAGCCACCCGATGACCTGGCGGCCGATGCCAACGTCACCGCCGAGGCCTACGACCGCGCCGCCGGGGACCGCCTAGGTTTCTGGGCCGAGCAGGCCGAGCGGCTCTCCTGGGGCAAGAGGTGGGACACCGTTCTCGACTGGGACGACGCCCCGTTTGCCAAGTGGTTCGTCGGCGGGACCCTGAACGCCGCGTACAACTGCCTCGACCGCCACGTCGAGGAGGGCCGGGGCGACCGGGTCGCGCTCCACTGGGTCGGTGAGCCCGCCGACGACCGCCGCACGCTCACGTACGCTGAGCTGACCGACGAGGTCTGCAAGGCGGCCAACGCGCTGACCGCGCTGGGGGTCGAGGCCGGCGACCCGGTCGCGATCTACCTGCCGATGGTCCCAGAGGCGGTCATCTCCATGCTTGCCTGCGCCCGCATCGGGGCTGTGCACACCGTGGTGTTCGGCGGCTTCTCCGCCGACGCCATCGTGACCCGAGTGACCGAGCTGGACGCACGAGTCGTGATCACGGCCGACGGACAGTACCGACGCGGTGACCCATCGGGACTCAAGCCCGCCGTCGACAAGGCGATGGAGAGCTGCCCCAACGTACGTACCGTCCTCGTCGTCAAGCGCACCGGGCAGGACGTCGAGTGGGACGACGACCGCGACCAGTGGTGGCACGACGCGGTCGACGGCCAGTCGACCGAGCACGAGCCGCAGCAGTTCGACTCCGAGCACCCGCTCTATGTCATGTACACGTCAGGCTCCACCGGCAAGCCAAAGGGCATCCTGCACACCACGGGCGGCTACCTCACCCAGGTGGCGTGGACGCACTGGGCGGTGTTCGACCTCAAGCCGGAGACCGATGTGTTCTGGTGCACCGCCGACATCGGGTGGGTCACCGGCCACTCCTACATCGTCTACGGGCCGCTGGCCAACGGCGCCACCCAGGTGATGTACGAGGGTACGCCCGACACCCCCGACAAGGACCGCTGGTGGCGGATCGTGGAGGAGTTCGGCGTCACGCTGTTCTATACCGCTCCGACCGCGATCCGCGCCTGCATGAAGTGGGGCGACTCGATCCCCCAGCGCTGCGACCTGTCCAGCCTGCGGATCCTGGGCAGCGTCGGTGAGCCGATCAACCCCGAGGCCTACATCTGGTACCGCGAGCACATCGGCGGCAACAAGGCGCCCATCGTGGACACGTGGTGGCAGACCGAGACCGGCGCGATGATGATCAGCCCGCTGCCGGGGGTGACCGCCGGGAAGCCGGGCTCGGCGATGAACCCGCTGCCGGGCATCTCGGGCCAGGTGCTCGACGACGAGGGCAAGGAGGTGCCGGACGGCTCCTCCGGGCTGCTCGTGCTCACCGAGCCGTGGCCCGCGATGCTGCGTGGTCTGTGGGGCGACGAGGAGCGGTTCCGGGAGACGTACTGGTCGCGGTTCGAGGGCAAGTACTTCGCCGGCGACGGAGCCAAGAAGGACGACGACGGTGACTGGTGGCTGCTCGGTCGCGTCGATGACGTGATGAATGTGTCAGGCCACCGGATGTCGACAACCGAGATCGAGTCGGCGCTGGTCTCGAACGCCAAGGTCGCGGAGGCGGCGGTGGTGGGAGCAAGCGACGAGGCCACCGGCCAGGCAATCGTCGCTTTCGTGATCTTGCGCGAGGAGGCCGGCGACGGTGGCGAGGAGATCGTGCAGGAGCTGCGCGACCACGTGGCCAACCAGATCGGCAAGATCGCCCGCCCGCGTCAGATCATGGTGGTGCCCGAGCTGCCCAAGACCCGTTCGGGCAAGATCATGCGCCGGCTGCTGCGCGACGTCGCCGAGAACCGCGAGATGGGCGACGCCACCACCCTCACCGACTCGTCGGTCATGGATCAGATCAAGGGCGGCATGTCCGACGGAAGGTCCGACGACGACTGACGCCGCGGCCCACGCGCCCCGTGCTGTCACCGTGACGCCGCCCTCCAGCCCGGTGTGACGGTGACAGGTCGGGAGGGGGCACTGGTGCTGGCGCACGGCTGGTTCGTCGCACACTGCGCCCGTGGCGCAGGGAACCTGCCGCAAAACCTGGTCGCAGCCTGGCACTGGTGGAGTCGACGCTCGCCAGCACCTGTGGCCGGCCCAGGGCTGCGGCGGCAAACCTCGGGGGTGGTGCGCCAGCAGGGCACGCGAGCCCACCGAGCCTCCTGCTGGCGCATCCCCTTAGGGTGAGCGGCATGTCGACCAGCACCGACCAGCGCACCGGACCAGGCAGCCGTCAGGGAGCCGGACCGGGCCAACCCCCGGCGGCGCTCACCCTGGACGAACCCACGATCGGCCGCCTGGTCGCCGACACCAGCCGGCACCTGTCCAGCCTGATCCGCGCCGAGATCGCGCTCGCCAAGACCGAGCTCAAGATCAGTGCCACGGCCGGCGGTATCGGGGCCGCCCTAATCGCGGTGGCCGGGCTGCTCGCGGTGCTGGCGGTCGTCATGCTGTCGTTCGCCGCCGCATACTTCATCGTCATGGCCGGTCTCGACGAGGCATGGGCGTTCCTGATCGTGTTCGGCTTCTATCTGCTTGTCGCAACCGTGCTCGCACTCCTCGCGCTGCGCCGGTTCAAGAAGGTCAAGCCCCCCGAGCAGACCATCGCCACCACCAAGGACACCGTGGCGACCCTGCGGAGCCGCTGAAACCTTCGCGTTCAGCTGCACTCGCCGGCCGACACCGCCTCGTCGGCGCCGCGGCCCAGTCCTGCGCTGCCGGCAACCTGGTCGGCGGTGAGCGCATAACCGGTCCCGGTGTCCGACACGGAGGCGGCGAAGATCACGCCCAGGACCTCGCCCTGCGGTGACACCAGCGGGCCGCCCGAGTTGCCCGACCGCACCCTTGAACGCACCGACAGCACCTCGCGCTCGTGACTGCCATCGCCATAGATGTCAGGGCTGCGCAACCGTTGTTCGGCTCGGATCCGGGCGGGCCGCGCGTCGAACGGGCCGTTCTCGGGAAAACCCATCACGACCGCGCCGCCGCCCTCCCGGCCCGTGGGGCCGAAGTCGAGCGGCCGCGCCTCGATGTCTTCGACAGACAGGACCGCGACATCGAGCTCGGTGTCGAAGAGCACGACCTCGGCGTCGAGCTCCTCGCCAGCGACCTCGACCACCACGTCGCTCACCCCGGCAACGACGTGCGCGTTGGTCATCACCCGGTCAGGGGCATAGACGAAGCCCGAACCCTCGAGCAGCCGGTTGCACTGCTCGGCCTCGCCGAGGACCTTCACCACGCTGGCGGCGGCGCGGCGGACGTCGCCGTCGGCGAGCAGCGAATCGTCGGGCGGAGCGACCGGGATGATCTGCTCCGGCACGAACGGCTGCAGGTAGCGCGGGAACAGCTCCGACCCGACGACGTCATCGAAGGCGCCGAGAACCTGCTCGGCCCCGTCTGGCATCGCCACGTCGACGACCGACAACACGTACGACCCGCGAACCTGGCTGCCCAGCCACGGTATGCGTGCCCCGCTCACCGCATAGCCCAGTCCCCAGGCGATCACCAGCACTGCGGCAGTGGACAGCGCCGCCCCGCCGACCGCGTCGACCGTACGAGCCGGTCTCCAGGTGACGGCGGCGCGCACTGCAGCGCCAAGGATCGCGCCTAGTGCCTGACCGGCCGTCGCGCAGACGACGACAACGACCAGCGCTGCGACGCTCAGGGCGACGGAGGCGTCGAAACCGTCGAGCAGCGCGGGTGCGACGAGCACGCCCACCAGACCGCCGGTCAGCAGGCTGACGGTGGACGCCGCCCCGACCAGGAATCCCAACCGATAACCCGAGAGGGCATAGCTCAGCATGGCGAGCAGCAGGCAGAGGTCGATCAGGTTCATCGGCGCTCGCTCGGACCAGCCGTCGGCTCCAGCGGCGCTGACCGGGTGCGGGTACGGTCCCAGGGTCGCTCGAGACCGGCGAGCCGTAGCACCTGGTCGACGAGCGCAGCGGTGAAACCCCAGAGCACGAGCTGGCAGGGCAGGTCGAAGCCGGGGCCCCGGTAGCCCGACGGGTGGCGGACGGTGAACCGTCGTGCCGGATCAGTCAGCTCGCTGACCGGTACCCGCAGCACGGCCGCCACCTCGCCGGGGTCGACCACCGCGACCGGCGACTCCTCCCGCCACCAGCCCAGCACGGTCGTCACCGCAAAGTTGCTCGGTGGCAGCCACAGCGCCGGCAGCTCGACCAGCAGCTCGACCCCCGCCGGGTCGAGCCCGATTTCCTCGTGCGCCTCGCGCAGCGCGGTCGCTGCCGGTCCGGGGTCGCCCGGATCGGCGGCACCGCCGGGAAAGGCCACCTGGCCGGCGTGCGAGCGCATGCCGTGGGCCCGCTCGATCATCACCAGATCAGGCCCAGCCGCTCCGGACCCGAACAGCATCAACACCGCCGACGCCCGAGCAGTGCTCGGTGGTGCCGGCAGGGTGCGAGCCAGGCCGACGTCGTCGACGTCACGCACCGCGTCGGCGATGCGGCGTGCCCAATCAGGGGGTTGCGTCGGGGAGTCGGTCACCCGCCGACCCCGAGGTGTTCCTCGACCGCGCCCACGAGCTCGGCGTACGACGTGAACGTCCTCGCCTCGGCGGCCACCAGCCGCCCCTGCGCATCGACGAACAGCGTCGTCGGGAGCCCGGTGAGTCGCAGGGCGGGACCGAGTTCGTCGTCGACGTCGGCGACGGACGGGTATGTCACCCCGACCCGCCCCGCGAACGCGATCGCACGCTCGGGCTGGAAGTCGAGGTAGTCGACCCCGAGCACGGTGAGCCCGGCGGCCCGCGCGTGGAGCCGCTGGAACAGTGGCATCTCCTCGCGGCATCCAGCACAGCTCTGGGCCCAGACGTTCAGGACCGCTGGCCCCCGCAGGGTCGCCAGATCGACCGTGCCACGGCCACCGAGGCAGGGCAGCTGCAGCGCGGGGAGCCCGTCGGCGGCGGGTGACCGGGCAGTCGGCAGTCCCGAGCAGTCGGCGATGCCCTGCTCGACTCGCTGTCGTCGCAGCTCTGCGGTCTGCACGTCGATGCCGGTCGACCCGAGCAGTCCCGCCCGCCCGACCGCCGGCTCGTCGTCGCTGCGTACGGACTCGACCAGCAGCGCGACCGCGGTGACGGGGACGGCGATCCACACGACCACCAGTACCCACCCGGGGAGCGCAGCCAGCCGCTTCACGCCCGACCCTCTGCCTTGACCAGGCCGGCGGCCTGCTGCGGGTCGGTCGGGCCTGCTCCGAACGACGGGCACCAGCGAGCGACCGAGCAGGCCCCGCACGCCGGCTTGCGCGCGTGGCAGACCCGCCGGCCGTGCCAGATCAGGTGGTGGCTGAGCATCGTCCAGTCCCGCTTGGGAAACAGTGCCCCCACCTCGTGCTCGAGTGCCACCGGGTCGGTCTGCTCGGTCCAGCCGAGCCGCCGGGCCAGCCGGCCAAAGTGGGTGTCGACGGTGATGCCGGGCTTGCCGAAGCCGTTGCCCAGCACCACGTTGGCAGTCTTGCGTCCCACGCCAGGCAGCGAAACGAGCTCGTCGAGACGGTCTGGGACCTGCCCGTCGAAGCGTTCGACCAGCGCGGCGGACAGCCTCAGCAAGGCGTCGGTCTTGGCCCGGAAGAACCCGGTCGGCTGGATCAGTGCCTCGAGCGCCGAGCGGTCGGCAGCAGCAAGGGCGGCGGCGTCGGGGTAGGCCGCGAACAGGGCAGGGCTGACCGCGTTGACGCGGCGGTCTGTGGTCTGTGCAGACAGCACGGTGACGACGACCAGCTGGAACGGCCCGGTGAAGTCGAGCTCGATCGTCGCCTCGGGGTAGGTTTCAGCCAGCACGCGATTGAGCTTGCGAGCCCGCCGCACCAGCCTCGTCGAGGGCGCAGCCGACGGCGGGGCTGAGGGCGTTCGTGACACCGCGCCAGAGTACGGCGGCTGGGCGACGGCCCACCTCCGCGCCCGACGGCTACGCTTCGCCCTAGGCGTGAGGAGGACCGGTGGACAACGACGTGCTCCGCCAGACCCCGCTGTTCTCGGGTCTCGACGACGATGCGGCCAACTCGCTGCGCTCGTCGCTGACCCAGATCGAGCTGCGACGCGGTGACATCCTCTTCCGCGAGGGCGACTCGGGCGACAGGCTGTATCTGGTGGTCGACGGCAAGGTCAAGCTGGGCCGCAGCTCGCCCGATGGTCGCGAGAACCTGCTCGCCGTGCTCGGGCCGGGTCAGATGTTCGGCGAGCTGTCCCTGTTCGACCCCGGGCCGCGGTCGGCCACCGCGACCGCCGTCACCGACGTGACCATGGGCAGCCTCGGCCACGACGAGCTCTCCCCCTGGCTCACCGGTCATCCCGACGTGGCACGCGGGCTGCTGCACCAGCTCGCGGCGCGGCTGCGCCGAACCAACGAGGTCGTCGGCGACCTGGTGTTCTCCGACGTGCCCGGCCGCGTCGCCAAGGCGCTGCTCGACCTGTCCTCACGATTCGGCCGGAAGGCTGACGACGGGGTGCACGTGCACCACGACCTCACTCAGGAAGAGCTGGCCCAGCTGGTCGGCGCCTCGCGGGAGACCGTCAACAAGGCTCTGGCCGACTTCGCCAACCGCGGCTGGCTGCGCCTCGAGCCCCGCTCGGTCGTCCTGGTCGACCTGGAGCGGCTGCGCCACCGCTCGCGCTGAGTCTCCCTCCGCACGGCGCGCGCGCCGCACTGCCCCGGCGAAGTGCGCGCTTTCCCAGGGTTGTTTCGCTGGGGAGGCGCACCTTTCGCTGGGTCACCAGCGAAAAGCGCGGGCTCAGCCGCCGGCTGCGAGGTGGTGGAGCTGGGCGGCCACGGACAGCTCGGCCGCCGGCCACACCGCTCGGTCCACGTCGGCATAGACGCGCTCGACCACGTCTCGCGGCGTACGTGCGCCGGCCTCGATGGCCTGACGGACCTGCTCGAGCCGCTCGCGCCGGTGCGCGAGGTAGCCGTCCAGGGTCCCAAGCGCGTCGTCCATGGTCGGGCCGTGGCCGGGCAGCAGCCGTGTCACCAGCCCGTCCTCGGCGAGGTCGCGCAGCCGCTGGAGCGACCCGAGGTAGGCACCCAGCTGGCCGTCGGGGTGGGCAACGACCGACGTACCCCGGCCCAGCACCGTGTCGCCGGTCAGCAGCGAGCCGTCGGCGAGCCGCAGTGACCGCGAGTCGGACGTGTGGCCGGGAGTCGCGACCACGGTGATCGCGAGACCGTCGAGCGTGAGCACCTCGCCATCGGCGAGACCCAGGTCGGCGCCCGTGGCGCCGTCCCGGATGTCTGTGTCGCCGACCGCGCGGACCTGGAACCTCGGGTCGGCCGCTCGTACGCCGCACCCGACC
>JACCWP010000190.1 GCA_013697585.1 Nocardioidaceae bacterium | reverse complement strand
CCGCTGGCTAGGCTCACTGCATGGCGACCTCTCCCAGCACCGAGATCGAGGTGGACGACCGCGTCGTCCGGGTGAGCAATCCCGACCGCGTCTACTTCCCGGAGTCCGGCGCCACCAAGCTCGACCTCGTCAACTACTACCTCGCCGTCGGCGACGGCATCGTGAACGCGCTCTTCGAGCGGCCGTGCATGCTGCACCGGTTCCCCAAGGGGCTGGCCGGCGACAAGGTGCACCAGAAGCGGATCCCGGCCGGCGCCCCGCCCTGGCTCGAGACGGTGCGGCTGCACTTCCCCCGGTGGGACCGCACCGCTGACGAGCTCTGCGTCACCGAGCTCGCCAGCGTCATCTGGGCGGTGCAGATGTCGACCGTCGAGTTCCATCCCTGGAACAGCCGTCGGGCCGACACCGAGTCCCCGGACGAGTGGCGCATCGACCTCGACCCGATGCCGCGCTGCGACTTCGCCACCGTGCGCCGGGTCGCCCACGTCGTCGAGGAGCTGCTCGCCGAGATCGGCGCCGTCGGCTTCCCGAAGACGTCGGGCGGGCGGGGCCTGCACGTGTACGTGCGGATCGCGCCGGAGCACGGGTTCGGCGCCGTCCGCCGCGCCGCCCTCGCCTTCGCCCGCGAGGTCGAGCGCCGGGCGCCCGACGACGTCACCACGACCTGGTGGCGCAAGGAACGCGACCCGGCGGCGCTGTTCGTCGACTACAACCAGAACGCCCGCGACCACACCATCGCCGCCGCGTACTCGGTCCGCGGCAACCCCGAGGCCACTGTCTCCTGCCCGATCCGGTGGGATGAGATCGACGACCTGCAGCCGCAAGAGTTCACTATCGCGACCGTGCCGGCCCGGTACGCCGAGCTGGGCGACCTGCACGCGGACATCGACCGCCACCACTTCGACCTGGCGCCGCTGCTGGGGTGGGCCGACCGCGACGAGGCAGCCGGACACGCGCCCCCCGCAGAGCCCGACACCGCCCAGGGGTGACCACGGTGTCGAGGCATCGACCAGTCGGCGCGCGCTGCAAACCCCGCCGTCGTCTCAAGCGGTGACGACCGGTGACACCGAGCGGATCCGGTCCAGCGCAAACTGCCGGTCGTCGGTGCGCAGGTGGCACCAGGCGGACAGCTGCCCACCAATGAGCTCGATCTCGCTGATCGTGCGCACGGTGTGCCCGCCGCTGCTCGCGACGTACTCGATGCTCACAGCGCCGTCGGTGTCTATGGCGTGCGCCAGCAGCCGCACGTCGGGGGTCGCGAGCCGCCTCGTGTGCCGCGCGACGAGCAGCTCGGTGCGGGACGTGGCCACGTCGTCACGGCTTTCGCCGGCCAGGATGCGCGCCGCGGCCGCGGTGATGTCCGCGGGCTCCGGCGCGGTCGGCCGCGTCGGGACTGGCCCCGCAGCGCTCGGCCGCGAGGTCACCGCTCGGTGCGCGACACGTCGGGTCGCCACCGCAGCCGCTTGTTGACGTGCGCCCTCGACCACGCGTACGCCGGCGTCGTCCTCGCGCACGGGCAGGTAGCCGGCCTTGCGGAGCCCGGCTGTCGTGGTCGCGGCGTCGGCGCTGGCGAGCAGCACGGTGCGCTCCACAACCCGAAGCCGAAGGGTGCGAAGCGAGCGGTCGGCGGCCAGCTGGGCCGCCAGCGGTTCGTCGTTCGCGACGAGCACGCAGACCGCCTCGCGTACTCGGATCGACCCGTGCCGGCGGCCGACGTCGGCGACAAGGTAGCGCAGCGGCTGGGGCAGCCTGCCGGTTGCCACCGCTTCCAGGCCGGCCAGCAGGCCGTCGGGCTCGGCTCCTTCGTCCAGCGCACGGCGCACGCTGCCGGTGGAGAACCGCCACACCGTGGCCGGGCCACGGCTCTCCCGGTCAGCGGCGGCGTCGAGTGTGGCACTGACTTTCGCCGAGGGCGGCCCAGCGACGACCGCGGTCAGGTCGCTGCCGAACGTGGCTGCCTCGGTCGCCGCAGGCAGCAGATCGACCGCCAGTCGCCGAACGGTCGCCGTGTCCCCGAGGGCGAGGGCGCGGCCCAGGTCGGTGGCCGAACCGTGCGCCAGCACGCCCAGCTGTTCGGCCTCCCGCCACACCGCGGGTGCGCCGGGGCCTGCGACCAGGTGGACGAGCGGCCGCGCCCACAGCAGCGTGTCGACCAGCTCGCGCGGCTCGGTCGACTCGCCAGCCGCCATGTCGGTGGCCGCGGTCAGCAGACCTTTCCGGGCCTCGAGACAGGACGGGCAGCCCCCGGCGTGGCGCAAGGCTGGCCTCGGCTTGCCGTCCTCGTCACGGGTCTCGGTCGGTGTCGCGGGGAGCTCCCACCACGCCCACAGCAGCTGGGCGAAGCGGGCCGCCGGCTCCTCGGCGCGCCACGCCGTGAAGTCGTCGGACACCGCGACCTGCGGGCCGTGCGTCAGCAAGCTGGCGGCGCCGGCCAGCTCGAGCACCAGCCGCAGCTCCGGTTCCGAGCACCCGGTCTGCTTGGTTATCCTGCCCAGCTCGCGCGCGCCCAACCCGCCGCTTTTCAGCGCCTTGACGGGAGTGCGGGCAACCAGGTCGAGCACCGACGCGCACCGGTCGACGAACCCGGCCAGCGCGCCTCGCGCCACTCGCTCGACGAGCACGGGGTCGACGGGCTGGCGATGCGACCGGGGGGCCACAGGGTGGAACGGCGCGCGGTAGTCCAGCCCGCGCAGCGCCAGCGCCACCTCCGCCGGCATCTCGGCGTGGCCGCCCCAGGCGGCCCGGACCAACAACGCCCGGTCACCAGCCCACTGGCTGGCCTGGCGGCGGCGTTCCCACGCGGCCTGACCGGCGTACAGGTAGCCATCGCCGTCGTCAGCGGACTGTTCCACCGCCAGCCGGGTCAGCTCGGCGGCCACCTCCGGCGGTGCGGAGGCAACCAGCGTGCGGATCCGGTCTCCGTCAGCCAACGCGGTCACCACGGCGTCCAGCGTTGCCCGCTTGGTGGACCGGCGAGGCAGACCCAGCTGGGTGAGCATCGTGTTGAGGTTGGCGGCACTGATCGGTTCAAGCAGGAGTCGAGCCGGCGTACCCAGCCCTAGGGGCGCTGGCATGAGGTCGTGCAGTGCCACTGGGTACGCCAGGGTGTCGGCCGCCCCCTCGGTGCTCGGGTCGGGCCACACGATCGCCCGCGTGCGCAGCCAGTGGAGCACCCGGTCGACTTGCTCCGGGTGGTCGGTGCCATGGCTGTCGTCGAGCAGCTCGACGAGCGCGCCCCGATGGGGTACGCCAAGTGCGACGAGCGCCTCCAGCAGCTCGAAGACCGGCGTGGGGGCCGGCTGCAAGGCCAGCACGATCGCGTGCGGGCCGGCCAGGCGGTGCGCCAGCTCCACCGGTCCGCGCGGCTCGACTCCCTGCAGCGCGTCGGGCCGGTTGCCGAGGACGACCGCCAGCTCCTCGGCGTCCAGCGACGATATCCAGTCGTCCATGCCCAGCACCGCGCCAGTCAACCAGCCGCGACCGCGGCACCTGGGGGATGGCGGCGCTGCGCCCCACCGGGCCGCATCGGGTCGGTCAGCTGTCGAGCAGCTCGTCCAGGCGCTCGTACCCCTCGACGATGCCGCTTTCCATGCCGCTGGCCACCATCGCGTCGCGGGCCTGCATGGTGTCCATGACCGACAGGCCCCGCAGGCGGGTCCGTCCATTGCCGAGATCTTCGAGGGTCAGTGTCTCCAGGCTGACGCCGTCGGGAAGCCCTCGTAGGTGAACGTCTGCACGATGCGCTCATGCGGTCGCACCTCGTGGAAGGCGCCGAAGAAGCCGTGCTCGGTGCCGTCCTCCTCGATGTGCACGTACCGGTACGAGCCGCCGGTGTGGGCGTCGTAGTGGTCGATCCGCATCGTCAATGCGCGTGGGCCGAGCCACTGAGTGACCAGATCCGGGTCGGTGTGGGCGCCGAACACTGCCTTGACCGGTGCGTCGAACTCGCGCACGATCTCGACTGTCGGCAGGTTCGGGTCCGCGGTGATCGTGGTCTCTTGGTGCGCGGTCATGATGGTGCTCCCTCTTCGTCGTCGGTCGGGTCGTCTGCCATCGTTGTCAGCACGGCGTCGAGGCGGCGGTAGCGCTCCTCGGCCTCGCGCCGGTAACGCTCTATCCACTTCGTCATCAGGTCGAACACCTCCGCCTCGAGGTGTACGGGCCGGCGCTGCGCCTCGCGCGTACGGCTGACGAGCCCGCAGTCCCCGAGCACCTTGAGGTGCTTGGAGACCGCCTGCACGGTCACGTCGTAGGGCGCCGCGAGTTCGTTCACGGTCGCGTCGCCGAGCGCCAGCCGCGACACCATGTCGCGCCGGGTGGGGTCGGCGAGAGCCGAGAACACCCGGGAGAGCTGGTCCGCCATCGTCCCGGCCCCTGTTCAACTCGTTGGTTGAATGCAACCTATGCCAGACTCCCCAAGTTGTCAACCGATCGGTTGAATGAGGATCTCAGGCGGTGCGGCCTGGACCGGCCAGAGTCCCAGACCGGTCGACCCGGCCATGTGGTCAGAACAGGGCTCGACCACCGGCGCGACCAGCTCGTCCATGCGACCCTGGATGGTCGCGCCGATGATCGCGAGGAGTCTCGACTGTGAACGTCAGCCACCTGTTGCTCACCGCCGGGCTCGACACCTGGACCGCGGTGCTGGCCGCCCTGTTGACCAGCCTGGGGTTCAGGGTCTTTGGAGGGGAGGCGTCGTGACCCTGCCTGGCCGGGCCCCGCTGTTCACCGGCGTCGGTGTGGCGTTGGCGACGTTCTTCGACCAGCACGGGGAGGTCGACGAGGCGGCGACCGCCGACCACGCAGCCCGGCTCGTCGATCTCGGCTGCCGCGCCGTCGTCGTGGCGGGCAGCACCGGTGAGGCCGCGGCGCTCGCCGAGAACGAGCGTGACCGGCTGCTCGCCGCCGTACGGTCAGCGGTGCCTGGCGTCCCGGTGCTGGCCGGCACGGGCGCGGCGTGGCCGGGCCTGGCCGCCCGGCAGACCGAGCGGGCCCGAGCCGGAGGGGCGGACGCCGTTCTCACGCTGTCCCCACCGCGGGTCGCGGATCCGACTCCGTACTATCGCCGCGTTGCCGAGGCAGCCGGCGACATGCCGGTGCTCGGCTACCACTTCCCGGCGGTGTCGACGCCCGGCATCCCGCTCGAGATCCTGCCCGCGCTCCCGGTCGCCGGCTGCAAGGACTCCAGCGGTGACGCCGACCGGCTGCTGCGCACGCGGGCGAGCTTCGACGGCTGGCTCTATGTCGGCAGCGCGGTGCTGTGCTCGATGGGCGGCCCGCTGGGCTGCACCGGCGCGATCCTCGCGGTGGCCAACGCCGAACCCGAGCTGGCGATCGCCGCCTTCACCGGTGACGCCGACGCGCAGCTGCGGCTGCTGCCGGCGCACGCGGAGGCGGGGCGGCAGTGGCCGCACGGCCTCAAGGCGCTGACCGCCGGCCGGTTCGGTACGCCGACCGGCGCCCGCATGGGCTGACCGGTGCGTATCGGGGTGGTGGGTGCGGGGCTCGCCGACCTCGAACGACGGGCCGTCGCCAACGGCGTGCCCGGGCTTGCCCGGCTCGACCGAAGGGGGCTGGCCGAGCTGGAACCGCACGTTCGCGGCGTCGCCGCCCTGCACTCGCCGCGGACGGCGGTCGTGGACTTCGTCGCGGTTGCCCGAGTGCTGCTGAGCGACGTGCAGGCGGCTGGGGGACGGGTCGCGCTGGGGAGCCCAGTGCTCGGGGTACGAGACGCCAGCGATGCGGTACGCGTGCGGACGGCGGTCGACGAGCATGCCTTCGACGCCGTGGTGCGCTGTGCCGGGCTTGGCACCGAGCCGCTGGCCCGCGCGGCCGGGGTGGGTGGCGGGGCGCGCATCCTGCCGTTCCGGGGCCAGTACCACCGACTCGTGCCGGAGCGGCGACACCTCGTACGCGGGCTGGTGTATCCGGTGTCCGACCCGCGCTACCCATTCCTCGGCGTGCACCTCACCCCGCGCGTCGACGGCGAGGTCTTGGTCGGCCCGAACGCGCTGCTGGCTCTGGCCCGCGAGGGCTACCGTCCCTGGGACGTGTCTGCCCGTGACCTGCGCGACATGCTCACCTGGCCGGGCACGGCACACCTGGTGCGCAGACACTGGCGAGCCGGGCTCACCGAGCTGCCGGGGGCGGTGTCGCGCCGCTGGTTCGCGCGGGCGGCCCGTCGCTATGTTCCTGCGCTGTCGGCCGACGACCTGCTGCCGGCCCAGTCCGGAATCCGTGCCCAGGCGGTCGACCGCGGCGGCCGGCTGCTCGACGACTTCGCCGTGCAGGTGGCCGGACGGGTCGTCCTGGTACGCAACGCGCCATCGCCGGCCGCGACGTCCTCCCTGGCCATCGCGCGGCACCTGGTGCGCGAGTTCGTCGGCCCCACCCTGCAGCGCCGCTAGGTCGCCGACCCGCGGGACACCGGCTGCCCAGGTAATCCCGGGGCCACACGCGGCGTAGGCGCCCAGCTCCGGCCTCGCCACGGTGTAGTAGTTTGACATCATGCTGGTGGTCGACGGTGTAGAGATGCTCGACGTCCGTGAGGCCGCCGAGCTGGCCCACCGGACGCCGGAGACCGTTCGCCGCTGGGTGTGGAGCGGACGAATCACCGCTCGCAAGGCGGGCAACCGGTTGCTGCTGGCCAAGACCGAGGTACTGGCGGCCATTGAAACCAGTGCTCCGCACGCGGACCGGTCGGCGTTGACTCTCCGCGCGTGGACGGATCTCGCCGCCGCACAGTCGAGCCGTGGCCGCCGGGGCGCGTCTGCACGCGATCTCGTTCTCGACGACCGTGCCGCGCGCAGCGATTCCGATGCCCGTCGTTGACGCAAGCGTGGTGGTCGACTGGGTCGTCCCCGACGCAGACCCGCGCGGCCCTTCGCGGCGGCTGCTCGAGCGGTGGGCCGTCGAGGACGCTCGCGTGCTCGCTCCTCGGCTGCTGATCGAGGAGGTTGCCAACGCCCTGCTCACCGGGTGTCGTCGAGCCCGGTGGTCGGGTCCCGAGGCGGACGCCGGCTTCCGCCTGCTACTTAGGCTGCCGGTCGAGCTTGCCGACAGTTCGGCCGACGTGAAGCGTGCCTGGGAGCTTTCGCGTCGATACGACGACCACCCGGTCTACGACATGCTGTACGTGGCTCTCGCCGAGCGGATTGGCCACCGGCTCGTGACGGCGGACGCCAGGCTTCGGGACCGCCTCGTCGGCGTCGACTACGTCGTCGCTCCCTGAGGCACGTCAGCCCGCCTGTCCGAAGTCCACCCACCGCTGCGCGAGCCGGTCGCGGTCGGGGCGGTCAGCTCGACGTGAGGGCAGCCACAGCAGCTGACCGTGCATCTCTTGCAGCCCGTGCCGCAGCATCGGGCCGTCGGTCTCGGCGAGCAGGGCGGCGTCGATGCTCACCGCGTAGTCCGGTGAGACGCCGAGCAGGTTGGCGTCGAATGCGGCGTGGTGGATCTTGCACAGGCTCAGTCCGTTGGGCACGACCGGTTCGCCGCCCGACTCTCGGTCGCCGATGATGTGCGCGGCGTCGAGCAAGCGGCCGTGCCGCAGCGAGCAGACGGTGCAGCGCGTCTCGTACGCGCGCAACACCCGGCCGCGGAACTCCGCCTGGTGCAGCCGGAAGCGCGCGATGCGTTCGGCGTAGCGGCGTTCGAGCAGGGAGTCGTGACCGGGCTCGGCGAGGAACCGCAGCTGCTCGTCCACCGCCAGCGTGAACTGTCGCGCCGTGGTGTCGTCACCGACGACGTAGACCGGGAAGATCGGCACGTACACGCTGCTGCCGATCTTGCGGAGCAAGATGATGGGGAGCTGCAGCTCGAACGCACGGCGCAGCTTGGTGTTGTCACCTCCGGTGGACCCGGTCCGGTAGTCGTAGCGGAACAACCCGCCCTCGACCTCGCTGTCGGCGTACGGCCCGTCCGGCGAAGACACCACGGACAAGGTCGCGGCCATCGTCTGGGGGTTCCAGATGCCGCGCGACTGGTCGATCAGGCGGCGAACCACGCCCGCGACGTGGAACGCGCTGAGCTCATCCCGCGTGACCGTGCCCCGGTCGGCGACGACTGGGGCGAGCGCGTCGAAGATCTGCTGGCGCAGCGCGTTCTCCTCCGCCAGGTCCACGCTGCGCAGCGTCGCACGCGCAGAGACCCGCAGTCAGCGGTTCCGGCCAAGGCCGTCGCGTGCATGCGTGGCGTCGGGGAGGCGGCTGGGCCAGTTGACGAACAATGAGACCCATGGGACGCCGCCCGTCCACAGATTCGCATCGAGGGAGTTATGTCCGGTTTCCGGGATGACTAATCTGCCGCCCATCGGTCGGAGGTGGGGCATGCGCACAGCCCGGGGACGGTCGCGGAAGCGACGCGCCAGCGTGCTGGGGGCGGCGCTCATCGCCCTGCTGGTCGGCGGCTGCACGGGGGGCGACGAGGATTCGACGCCGACCCCTGCCCCACCCA
>JACCWP010000187.1 GCA_013697585.1 Nocardioidaceae bacterium | reverse complement strand
GGGCCAGGCCGGCGTCGGCCAGCGCGGCGTCCACCGTCGGCCCGAGCGCCTCGAGGTGGGCGCGAGCCGCGATCTCGGGGATCACGCCGCCGAAGCGGACGTGCTCGTCGACGCTGGAGGCGAGCGCGTCACCGAGCAGAACGCCGTCGGCGACGAGTCCGACCCCGGTCTCGTCGCACGAGGTCTCGATGCCGAGCACCACAGCCACGCCGACACGGTACGTCCCCCGCGATCCGCGGCTCGTGGTTGCGCGATCCGCGCCCCGTGGTTGCACCATCCGCGCCCCGTGGCCTACCCACCCCCCAGGACGCGGGCTCGGCCTGGTCGGAAGACGCCGCCCGAGACGGTACCCTCGACGATAGATTGTCGGACAATCCTGCTGAGGAGGATCTCTGGTGGCTGTGTCGATGACCGAGAGTCGCGGGCCGGCGATGGTCGAGCAGGCCAGGTCCCGCACCGCGTACAACTACGACCCGCTGCCCGTCGTGGTCGCCCACGCCAAGGGCGCGTGGATGACCGACGTCGACGGCAACCGGTTCCTCGACCTGCTGGCGGGCTACTCCGCTCTCAACTTCGGCCACGGGCACCCCGACCTGGTCGCCGCCGCGCACGACCAGCTCGACCGGTTGACGCTGACCAGCCGCGCCTTCGTGCATGACCAGTTCGGAGCGTTCTGCGCCGAGCTCGGCGACCTGGCCGGCAAGGAGCTCGTGCTGCCGATGAACACCGGCGCCGAGGCGGTCGAGACCGCCATCAAGGTCGCCCGCAAGTGGGGCTACGACGTCAAGGGCGTGCCCGCAGACCAGGCGCGAATCGTCGTCGCAGCCGGCAACTTCCATGGCCGAACCACCACCATCGTCGGCTTCTCCGACGACCCCGACGCGCGCGGCGGCTTCGGGCCCTTCTCCCCCGGCTTCGTGCAAGTGCCGTACGGAGATCTCGCGGCCCTGACAGCAGCCATCGACTCCACCACCGTGGCGGTGCTCATCGAGCCGATCCAGGGCGAGTCCGGCGTGGTGCTCCCACCCCCGGGTTATCTGCGTGGCGTACGAGACGTGTGCACCCTCGAGAACGTTCTCTTCGTGGCCGACGAGATCCAGTCCGGGCTCGGGCGTACCGGGCGAACGTTCGCCTGCGACCACGACGACGTCGTTCCTGACGTCTACCTGCTGGGCAAGGCGCTCGGCGGCGGAATCGTGCCGGTGTCGGCCGTGGTCGCCGACAGCGACGTGCTCGATGTACTGCACCCGGGCCAGCACGGCAGCACGTTCGGCGGCAACCCGCTCGCGTGCTCGGTTGCCCGCACGGTGGTGGCGATGCTGGCCACCGGGGAGCACCAGGAGCGCGCCCGTGACCTCGGCGTCGTGCTGCGTACGCGGCTGGACGCCCTCGTCGGCAGCGGCATCGTCGGCGTACGCAGCCGTGGCCTGTGGGCGGGCATCGACATCGATCCGGGCGTCGGCACCGGCCGCGCTGTCTGCGAGGCGCTGATGGCGCGCGGTGTGCTGGCCAAGGACACCCACGGCTCGACGATCCGGCTGGCTCCCCCGCTCGTGATCGACGAGGCCGACCTGTTGTGGGGGCTGGAGCAGCTCGAGGCGGTCGTCAGCCGCGCGTAGCCCGCGCGCTCGTCGGCTGCCAGTCGAGCCGCCGCCACGGTCGCGCCGCGGCGCGGTGACGGTCGCGCTACAGCGAGGCGGCAGCCCGACGAACGGCATCCACCGAACGGGTCACGTCGTGCGCGTCGGTCGACCAGTTGCTGACCGAGACGCGCAGCACCTCACGTTGACGCCAGCGCGAGCCGGACATCCACGCCGTCCGGTCGGCGAGCAGCCTGGACGTCACGGCCCGCGTCGTCCTGTCGTCGCCGAACGCGGCACACACCTGGGTGAACACGACGTCGTTGAGGATCTCGGCGCCGTCCACGGTCGCGATGCCGTCGGCAATGGTGCGAGCGTGGTTGGCAAGCCCGTCCACGAGGTCGGCGACGCCGGAGCGACCAAGCGAGCGCAGCGCGGCCCACACCGGGACGCCGCGAGCGCGGCGCGACAGCTCGGGTACCCGATCCAGCGGGTCTCCGGGCCCTTCGGCGTGGACGAGATAGCTCGCGTGCATCCCCATCGCATCCCGCACGGCGCGGGGACGGGCCACGATCGCGACGCCACAGTCGTACGGCACGTTCAGCGTCTTGTGTGCGTCGGTCGCCCACGAGTCCGCGGTCTCATGGCCGTCGACCAGGCCCCTGAGCCGCGGCGAGGCTCCCGCCCACAACCCGAACGCACCATCGACATGCACCCAGGCGTCGTGCCGCTTGGCCAGCGCAATGGCCGCCCGGAGCGGGTCGAAAGCGCCAGAGTGCAGGTTGCCGGCCTGCAGACACACGATGGTCGGGCCGCTTCCGGCCGACAGCGCCTCGGCCAGAGCGTCCAACCGGATGCGGCCCTCAGCGTCGGCCCGAACGAGGGTCGGCTCTCCCAACCCGAGGTAGCGCAGGGCGAGGTCAACCGTTCCGTGCCGCTCCTCGCCGACCAGGACACGTACGCGAGGTGCGCCGGTCAGGCCGAGGCGGTCGAGGTCCCAACCATGCTCGGCCAACACGGCTTGGCGCCCGGCTGCCAGACCCGTGAAGTTGGCCATGGTCGCGCCGGTCACGAAACCCACGGCGGCGCCAGCAGGCAGCCCGAGCAGGTCGAGCAACCACGCGGCGGCCGCCTCCTCTGCGGCGACGGTCCCTGGGGTGGCGAAACGCATTGCGCTGTTCTGGTCTTAGGCCGAGGTGAGCCAGTCCGCGGCCAGTGCGGCCGGGAGCGTGCCACCGATGACCCATCCGAAGAAGCGCCCCGAGGGCATCGCCATCAGCCCCGGTTCCACGCACTCGGCCAGCCGGTCGACCACGCTCGCCGCGTCAGTCGGGCCGTCGGGCAAGGGTCCGCCGAGGCCGGCGGCCAGGTCGTCGGCGCCCAACCTGGGCGGGATCGGCCGATCGGCCAACGACGCCAACCCGGCATGGCTGTGCGCGACCGCTCGGTCCAGCGCGGCAAAGTACGAGGCGGCGTGATGCGTCACAGCATCACTGTCCATCACAGCCGAGTCGATTGTCATGGCGAAGTGGATCGACAGCGCGAGCAGACTCCAGATCGGGGGCTGGGCCTACTGGGTCGCACGGCCACTCGCAGCAACACCGATTGTTGGATCGCCGCCATCCAGACCGCACCATGGACACATGCGCCCCCACCAACTCGTCATCACGGCCGGCCTGATCGTTTCCGCCGCACTCGCCGGATGCGGTAACGATTCCGGCCAACCCGCAACCGCTGCCGACGTCCCGAGCGCCGCCAGCTCCGCAGAACAACCCGCGACCACAGACGTTCCGGACCAGGGCGACGGCTCCGGTGACGACGACCAGGGCGACGACCGCGGCAGCGACGACGACGGCGACGACGGCCAGGGCACGGACGACGCGGAACCCACCGCCGTACCCGAGGTGCTCGACTTCGAGGCCACCGAGGTGTCCGGCGAAGGGTTCGCGGGCGCCGACCTCGCGGGGACCGACACCGTGTTCTGGTTCTGGGCGCCGTGGTGCACCGAGTGCGCCGCCGCAGCGCCGGGGGTGCAGGCCGCGGCCGAGGCGACCGGCGACGTCAACTTCGTCGGGGTCGCCGGACTGAGCTCGGACGTCGCAGCAATGGAGGGTTTCGTCGACCAGCACGGGCTGGAGTTCCCGCAGTTGGCCGACAGCGACGGCAGCGTCTACACCCGCTTCGGCGTGACCCAGCAGGACACCTACGTGTTCGTCTCGGCCGAGGGCGAGGTCGAGACGATCAGCGGCTACAGCACGGACGAGGACCCGCAGGCAGTGGTCGACGAGGCGTTCGGCTGAGCCGGTGACCCTAGCCAGATGACACAGGGCCCATATGCGCTCGCGCTCGCCGCCGGGCTGGTAGCCGCGCTCAACCCGTGCGGGTTCGCGCTGCTTCCGGCATACCTTGCGCTGGTCGTCGCCGACGGCGAGCAGGGGCGAACCGGACGCGAGCTGGGCCGCTCGCTGGGCCGCGCGCTGCGCATGACCGCGGCGATGAGCGTCGGGTTCGTCACCGTCTTCGGACTGTTCGGCGCGGTGGTCGTGCCATTGGCACTGTCCATCGAGCGCTACCTGCCGTGGGCGACCGTGGCGATCGGCCTGGCCCTCGTGGTCGGCGGGGGCTGGTTGCTCGCCGGCCGTGAGCTGACCCTCGGCTTACCCCGCACTCGCGGCTACGCACCCACCGGCTCGACCGCGTCGATGGTCGGTTACGGCGCCGCGTACGCCATCGCTTCGCTGTCGTGCACGATCGGCCCGTTCCTCGCGATTCTCGCCACCACGACGCGCGCGGGCGGCGTGCTCGAAGGGCTCGCTGTCGTCGCCACATACGGCGCCGGTATGGGCCTCGTGGTGGCAATCCTTGCGATCGCGATTGCCCTTGCCCAGCAGACGGTTGTTGCGCGAGCACGGCGGCTCCTGCCGTACGTGAACCGGCTGAGCGGGCTGTTGCTGCTCGCCGCCGGAATGTACGTCGCCTACTACGGCTGGTACGAGCTGAGGGTGTTCGGCGGGGGTGACGCCCGGGACCCGGTCATCGACGCCGCGCGCGAGGTGCAGGGCTCTGCCGCTCGCCTGGTCAGCGAGACCGGCGCCCAGGCGCTGACCCTGGTGCTGCTGGGCCTGGTCGCACTCGGAGCCGTCGCGGCGCGAGCTCGGGCACGGAACAAGCAGCGCTCGTGACCCCCGCTTCGCCCTACGGTGAACCCATGGCCCCCGTCGTCACCCGGGCGCAGGTGATCGGCTCTCGGATCCGGGCGCAGCAGCTCGACCGCGAGCACGGCAGCCTCGCTCAGACCGCGGTGCTCGACATCGGGGCGCAAGACACCGGACCCGACGGGGCGATGTGGGCGCTGGCAATCCGCGGAGTCGACGTGGGCTCCCTGTCGGGTGACGAGCTGGCCAAGGTCTGGACCATCCGCGGGGCACCGCACGTCTACCGCCGCGCCGACCTGGCGGCAGCCGCCGCCGCGACCGCGCCGTACTCCGATGCCGATGCAGGCAAGCGGATCTTCGACGCAGCCAAGCCGCTGAAGGCCGCGGGCATCACCAACCTCGCGGCACTCGACGCGGTCGCGGCCACGATGCGCGAGGTCGTCACCGAGCCGACGGTCAAGGGGGAGGTGTCCAGCCAGGTCGCCGCCCGGATGGACCCGCCCTACCTACGCTACTGCCGGCCGTGCGGCGCCACCCACCTGCACGAGATGCCGTTCCGGTTGGCGGCGCTGCGGGCCGGGCTCGAGCTCGAGCTCGGCACGTCGCCGCCGGTACTGCGTCCGATCCAGGCGTTCCGGTCGGCAACCACGCCACCCGAAGCGCACGACCTGGTCCGCGCGTACCTGCGGCTGCTCGGCCCGGCCACGCCCAAGCTGGTGGCCGCCTACCTCGACGCACCGGTGCACGACGTCTCGGACCGCTGGCCGGACGAGGTCGTCGAGGTCCGGGTCGACGGCGAGCAGCGGAGCCTGCTGGCCGGCGCCGAGCTCACCGACCTGGACCAGCCGCGGGGCACCCGGTTGCTCGGACCGTTCGACCTGTTCTTGCAGGCGCGCGACCGGCCGCTGCTCGTCCCCGACCCCGGGCGGGCAAAGCAGCTGTGGCCGCGGCTCGGCCGGCCCGGCGCCGTGCTCGTCGATGGCGAGATCGTCGGCACCTGGCGGCCGCGTGCAGCGGGCAAGAAGCTCACCGTCGTCGTCACGCCGTGGGCCAGGCTCACGGCGGCTGCCCGGCGCGCGGTCGGTGAGCAGGCCGAGCGACTCGCTGCCTTCCGGCGGGCCACTCTCGCCAGTGTCGAACTCGACAGCTGAAGCTCACGCTCGGCTGCGACCAGCTCCCCAGCCCGTGCTCTGAGCGGCACACCTGTGCGGCTGTTCGAGCTCCGGCGCCCCCGGGGACGATGCCGGTCATGGCGATGTCGAGCGCGGGTCGGGACTGTCGGTGCTCGGCCGTAGCGTCGCAACCGGCGCGACGCACCGGGCGGCCTCGCACCCGTACGAACAGGACGCCGCATGGACTGAAAGCTGGAGCTGGTGATCATCCCCGTCTCAGACGTCGACCGGGCAAAGGCGTTCTATGCCGACCAGGTCGGCTGGGCCGAGGACCTGGACGTCCGGGTCGACGAGCACGTCCGCTTCGTGCAGGTGACACCGCCGGGGTCGGCTTGCTCGTTCGCGTTTGGCCAGGGCATCGTCGACGGGGTGCCCGGGTCGGTGCAGGGGCTGCAGGTCGTGGACGCCGACGTGGAGGCGGCAAGGGCCGAGCTGCTCGAGCGCGGCGTCACGGTCGGCGAGGTGCAGCACCTCGACTGGGGCTCGTTCGTGGGCTGCAGGCACACCCCGACGGCAACACCTGGGCCGTGCACCAGCTGCCCGACCGCAGCGTCTGAGCCCACGCCCGCAGGTGCCGGTCATGGCCCGTAGACGCGACCGCCGCGCCCCGCCCGCCGACCAATCTCTTGCCATGACAGTGGCTCGGGGGACCACGAGGACACGACCCGCACTCCCGATACCTGTCCGATCAGTGCCCGTCGGCTCGTAGCCTGGGCCCATGGTCGCGCTGGCTGTCGCTCTCGGTGGTGCCGCCGGGTCGTTGCTCCGCTGGGGCTTGGGGCTGCTCGGCGAGGGCCAGAGCTGGCCCTGGACCACGCTGGGGATCAACGTCGCCGGTTCCCTGCTGGCCGGTGCCATGGCCCAGTGGGGCGCGGCCCGCCTGCCCGAGATCGTCAGCACGGGCATCATCGCGGGCGTCCTGGCCGGCTTTACCACCTTCTCGGCCTTCTCGGTGCAGACGGTCGCGTTGGCAACCGACGGACGGGCCTGGGCCGCCACGGCGTACGTGGCCGCCAGCGTCGTGCTCGGCATCGCGGCTGGCTGGGTGGGGGTCCTGATCGGCCAGCGCATGACTGCCTGACCACAGCTGACCGCGCGCTGGCGATCTCCGCCCCCGCCTGGCCGACCCCCGCCTGGCCGACCCCCGCCTGGCCGACCCCCGCCTGGCCGAC
>JACCWP010000186.1 GCA_013697585.1 Nocardioidaceae bacterium | reverse complement strand
CATCAAGAGCGGTGCCTTCGCGCAGCGTTTCATCGACGACCAGGACGCCGGTGCCCCGGAGTTCAAGGCCCTGCGCAAGAAGGGTGCCGAGCACCCGATCGAGTCCACCGGCAAAGAGCTGCGGGGGCTCATGAGCTGGATCAAGGACAGCGACAGCGACTACGTCGAGGGCTCCGCGGCCCGCTGACCGTGAGCCGACCGTGAGCCGACCGTGAGCGGTTCGTGAGCGGGAGGCGGGCACGCTGGGGGCTCGAGCGGCACCTGCACCCGGGCGCCTGGTGGTTGTGGGCCATCGGGCTGGCGACGGCTGCCAGCCGTACGACCAACCCGGTGCTGCTGCTGCTGCTGATCGCGGTCGTCAGCACCGTGGTCGTGTCCCGGCGCAGCGATGCGCCGTGGGCGCGGGCGTTCCGGCTCTATCTGTGGCTCGCTCTGCTGATCGTGGTCGTGCGTGTCGTGTTCCGGGTGCTGTTCGGCGCTGGTCCCGGGGGCACCGTCCTGCTCGGCCTGCCCGAGGTGGGGCTGCCGGCGTGGACCTCGGGGCTGCGTCTGCTCGGCCCGGTGACGGCCGAGGCGGTGCTGGCCGGGCTCTACGACGGCCTGCGGCTGGCGGCGATGGTGGTGTGCATCGGTGGTGCCAACGCGCTGGCCAACCCCAAGCGCCTGCTCAAGGCCATGCCGGGGGCGCTGTACGAGACCGGGACGGTCGTGGCGGTGGCGATGTCGGTGTTCCCGCAGCTGGCCGAGAGTGTCCTGCGGGTGCGTGTCGCCCGGCGGCTGCGCGGTGATCGCGCTGGCGTGCGGACCGGCGTCACGGCAATCCGGTCGATCGTGATTCCCGTCCTCGAAGACGCCCTCGAGCGCTCGCTGCGACTCGCCGCGGCGATGGACTCGCGCGGCTATGGGCGGTCTGGTCAGGCCACCCCGCTGGCCCGGCGGGTGACCGCGACGCTGACCGTGGGTGGGCTGCTCGGCATCTGCATCGGGATCTACGCCACGCTCGACGGGTCGTCCCCGCGCTACCTCGCCGCGCCGTTGCTGCTGGGCGGGGTCCTGGCTGCCGGCGCCGGTTTCGTGCTCACCGGCCGTCGGGTCAACACGAGCCGTTACCGGCCCGACCGGTGGCGGACCGGTGAGCTGATGGCGGCCGGCTGCGGGATCGCGACCGGGGTGCTGCTGTGGGCGAGCAGCTGGGTCGACCCGATGCAGCTGTACCCCTCGCTGGTGCCGCTCGGCTGGCCCACCGTGTCGTGGCTGCCCTTGGTCGCGGTGCTGGTCGGCGTGTTGCCCGCGGTGCTGACTCCGCGGCCGCCGCCAGACCCGGGCGCCGGATCGGGCGGAGCCGCGCTCGGGTCGGTCGACCAGCAGCCGGTCACAGAGCCAGCGACGCGCGCCCCGCAGGGGGTCAGGTGATCCGGCTCGACCACGTCACGGTGACGTACCCGGGAGTGCCCGAGCCGACGCTGCGCGACGTCGACGTCACGATCCCTGAGGGAGAGCTGGTGCTCGTCACGGGTCGCACCGGGTCGGGCAAGTCGACCCTGCTCGGCCTGCTCAACGGGCTGGTGCCCCACTTCACCGGCGGCCATGTGCAGGGTTCGGTCACCATCGACGGCGTCGACACCAGACGGCACCCGCCCCGCGAGCTCGCGCACCTGGTGGGCGTGGTCGGCCAGGACCCGCTCATGGGGTTCGTCACCGACACCGTCGAGGACGAGCTGGCCTACGGAATGGAACAGCTCGGCACGCCACCCGACCTGATGCGCAAGCGGGTCGAGGAGGCCCTTGACCTGCTCGGCATAGCCGACCTGCGCCGCCGCCCGCTGCGGGCGCTGTCCGGTGGTCAGCAGCAACGGGTGGCGATCGGGTCGGTGCTCACCGCGCACCCGCGGGTGCTGGTCCTGGACGAGCCGACGTCGGCGCTCGATCCGACCGCCGCAGAGGAAGTGCTCGCGGCGATCACGCGGCTGGTGCACGACCTCGCCGTCACCGTCGTGCTGGCCGAGCACCGGATGGAGCGTGTCGTGCAGTACGCCGACGACATGCTGCTGCTGTGCGGCGACGGGGCGGTGCATCAAGGCTCGCCCGGCGTGCTGCTCGCCGATGCTGAGTCGGTGCCACCCGTCGTGCGGCTCGGGCGGTACGCCGGATGGAGCCCGCTGCCGCTCTCTGTGCGCGACGCCCGCCGGGCCGCTGGGCCGCTGCGGGCGGCGCTTGCCCAGGCGGAGGCCGCCGCTCCCGCGCCGGTGCGTGACTGTCGCGTACGTCGCCCGGCACTCACCGCTGCGGGTGTCAGCGTGCGCCACGGCCAGCTGGTCGCAGTACGCGAGGTGGACCTGACGCTGAACGACGGCGAGGTCACGGCCCTGATGGGCCGCAACGGGTCGGGTAAGTCGTCGCTGCTGTGGGCGCTGCAGGGCTCGGGACCCCGCTCGGCCGGAACCGTCGACGTGGACGGTGCCGACCCACGAGACGGGTCGAGCGCGCGCCGGCGGCGCCTGGTCGGCCTGGTCCCGCAGACCGCCTCTGACCTGCTGTATCTCGAGACTGTCGCCGCCGAGTGTGCGAGCGCCGATCGAGAGTCGGCAGTCGCCAAGGGCACAGCTGGCTCGCTGCTGGATCGGATCGTGCCTGGCCTTGGGCGGGACCTGCACCCCCGCGACCTGTCCGAGGGGCAACGGCTGGCCCTCGTGCTCGCCGTCCAGCTCACCGCGGCACCCCGCGTGCTGTTGCTCGACGAGCCGACCCGCGGCCTCGACTACGGCGCCAAGCTGGCTTTCGGCAACGTCGTACGGGACCTGGCCGGCGAGGGGCGCGCCGTGGTGCTGGCGACCCACGACGTGGAGCTGGTCGCCGAGGTCGCCGAGCGAGTCGTGGTGCTCGCCGAGGGCGAAGTCGTCGCCGACGGTGCGGTCGCCCACGTCATGGGCGGCTCGCCCGCGCTCGCCCCGCAGGTCTCCCGGATCCTCGCCCCTAGCCCCTGGCTCACCGTTGCCGACGTGGAGCGCGCCCTCGCCGCGTCCTCCGCGCCGCCGCACGTTTCGCAGGTAACCCAGTGAAAGGTGCACTTCCCCGGCGTTCGTTCGCCGGGGAAGCGCACTCTTCGCCGGGCCAGTGGCACCACCGCGCGCCCGCGCCCGGCGCCGTACGGGTTGGGCGGCGGTCTGCACTCGTCCTCGCCCTCGCCACCGTGGCCGGGCTCGCCATGTTCTGCTGGCCGCTGGTGGCGAGTGTCGGACCGAGCAGCGCGGGGCACGTGGGCGACGCGCCGTTCATGTTCATGGTCGTCATGCCGGTGCTCGTCGTGGTCGTGCTGGCCGAGCTGTCCGAGGGCGGCATGGACTCCAAGGCTCTGGCCATGCTCGGCGTGCTGTCGGCGGTCAACGCCGCGCTGCGGCCCTTGGGTGCCGGCACCGCCGGCGTCGAGACGGTGTTCTTCGTGCTGGTGCTCGCCGGTCGGGTCTACGGTCCCGGCTTCGGGTTCGTCCTCGGGTGCACCTCGCTGTTCACGTCGGCGCTCGTGACCGCGGGCGTCGGCCCCTGGCTGCCGTTCCAGATGATGGCGGCGGCGTGGATCGGCCTGGGGGCGGGGCTGCTGCCGACCAGGCTCCGTGGCCGGGCCGAGATCGCGGTGCTCGTCGGCTACGGCGTCGTCGTGGCGTACGGGTTCGGCATGCTGATGAACCTGTGGTTCTGGCCCTTCGTGACGGGGTTCGACGACGGGGGTTTGTCGTACGACCCTGGCGCCTCGCTGCTCGGCAACCTGCACCGGTTTGCGGTCTTCACCGCGCTCACGTCGACGCTGAGCTGGGACACCGGGCGCGCCGTGACCAACGCGCTCGCGCTGGTGCTGCTCGGGCCTGCGGTGCTGGCGGTTCTGCGTCGCGCCTCACGGCGGGCCTCCTGGGGCGCAGCGGACTAGGGCGTCTGTGCCGCGGACTGGGCCGGAGTCGTCCGAACGGGCCATTGCCTGCCTGGCCCGAACCCGTGACGCTGACTGGTGCTGAACCCGAGGAGGAGTTCTCATGACCCGTGTCCGCACCCTGGCCGTCGCGAGCCTGCTGCCGCTGCTCGCCCTGCCCCTGACCACGGCGCCTGCTGCTGGCGACGACTCGTCCGGCGACGACCCTGCGAAGGGCGTCTCTCGCGCGGCGTCGCTCGCGGTCCTGCGCGCTGGAACCATGGTGGGCTCGTCGTTCGTACCGGCGCCGAAGGCCGTCCCCGAGCGGGCTCAGGCTGCGACGATCAACGTCTCCTACAGCGGCTTCAGCCAGTCCGCGAGGGCTGCCTTCCAACGCGCCGTCAACACGTGGGAACCCCTGCTCGCCTCGTCGGTGCCGATCACCGTCGATGCCACGTTCCAGCCCTCGTCGCCCGGCAACCTGGGATCGGCCGGTCCGTCGTTCATCTGGCGGGACTTCCGCAACGCGCCTCAGCCGAACACCTGGTACGTCGACGCCATCGCCAACAAGCGCGCCGGCCGCCAGCTCGACCCCGCTGCCGACATCATCGCCAACTTCAACAGCTCCCGGTCTGACTGGTACTTCGGTACCGGCGCTCCGCCGAACAACAGGTACGACTTCGAGAGCGTCGTGCTGCACGAGCTCGGTCACGGTCTCGGTTTCCTCGGACTCGCGACGGTGTCGTCGGGGCAGGGCTCGATCCGCGTCAGCGGCTTCCCGAGCGGCTACGACCGGTTCACCGAGAACGGCGGTGGGACCAGGTTGACGACGTTTGCCGACCCGTCCACGCAGCTCGCCAACCAGCTGACCAGCAACAGCGTGTTCTTCGACAGCCCCAAGGTCCGCAACGCCAACGGTGGCAAGACTGCCCGGCTGTATGCGCCTGCGTCCTGGCAGCAGGGCAGCAGCTACTCCCACCTGAACGAGACGACCTACGGTCCGGGCAACCGCAACTCGCTGATGACGCCCTTCCTCAACGACGCCGAGGCAATCCGTACACCCGGGCCCATCGTGCGGGCGGTCTTCGGCAGCACCGGCTGGTAGGCCCGGCCGCTCCCCGCGTCTCGCGGCCGCCGGCTAGCCGCGCGCATGGACCCCCGGAGCCGGAGGGCTGCGGGGGTCCCGGGCACGCTGGCTGCTGAAGCGGGCTAGTGCACGGCGCGCACCGAGAACGCTCCCAGGCTGCCGTACGCGCTGTAGCCGGTGGTTGCCGGGCTGCCGAACCCGGCGCCCCGGATCTGCACGAAGTAGTTGCCCGCCGGCAGGTTGCGGGTGACCGAGGCGCCCAGGCCGGTGGCGGTCTCCGCGTTGACGGTGCCGACGGCCGGGGCGGCCTGCGCGACCAGGGAGCCTCCCGGCCGCATCAGCCGGAGAGCGATGTCGAGGTTGGCGCCCAGCCCGGCCGGCTTCGCCGTCACGGTGTAGCTGCCGCCGGTGGACTTGATCCTGAAGACATCCTGGTCGCCGGTGGACTCGATGACAGCCTTGCCGCGGTTGCCGGTGGTCACGGTGGCGCTGCCGAACACCACGGCGAGCCACCAGATCTGGGCGGCCTCGGCGCGCTCACTCCGATTGTTGGCAGTGAAATGTTCCGCCCGTCGCGTCCAGCAGTGCGGCGACCTCAGCGAGCGTCGGGTGCACAGGTAGATCAAGGCGGGCGACGCGCATCTTTGGCCCGGACTCCGACGAGTCCACCCGCGCAGCCATCGACGCGGTGATGGTCACTCGGGCTCAGAGCCTCTCGGGCAACAACGTGAACGCTTCGACGTGACGTGGCCGGACCGCCGTGAAGTGTCGTCGGTCGAGCGTGGCGATCTCCGCGACCCCCAACCGCTCCGCGAGCGCGATGACCGAGGCGTCCGTGGTGCCGAGGCGGAGGTCGTCGTACTGCGAGACGAGCTCGGCCATGCGTGCGTAGTCGGCCTTGGTTAGGTCGACCGACTCGAAGGCGCCTTCGGCAACACCCGCGAGGAAGCCTGCCTCGCGCACCGGGCCACCGAGCCGGTCCAGCATGAAGCCGACTTCGGCGGCGACTGTCGCTGGAAGCAGCAGCCGTCGACCTGCAAGGCGGAGGCCGGTGAACAGGTCAGTGCAGACTTCGTAGTGCTCTTCCGATCGGAAGGCAGCCGCGACGATGGGCGCGGTGTCGAACAGGATCACAATCAGTCGCGGCCGAAGCCCTCGGCCAGCAGTTCCTCGACTCGCATGGCGTTGTCGGTGCGTCCGTTGTTGGCGACACCAGCGCCGATCCAGGCGAACGCCGAGTCCGGCGCCGTCACGTGTGGCTGGGTGCGGCGGCGCACGTCAGCGAGCATCTGCTCGACCTGCTCCTCGGGGAGGGAGTCGATCCAGTGGTGAAGCTCGTCGCGGTGCTCGGACATGACTCCAGTGTAGGAGAGGCGACCGACAGCGTGTCGGAGCGTGCTGTCGCGTGCCGCGGTTGAGCATGTTGCGGACTGGCTGCGGACTGGGGAGAACCAAACCGGCTCTTCACAGTTGAGGGTGTAGCACGGGTCGGCGCGTCGCGGGTCGGGTGAGGGCCGAGGTCTCCTGAGGATGGAGGTTCCTACGCCACCCATCCAGGAGACCTCGACGTGTCTGACGCTACCTTCGCTCGCCCTGACCTTTCGACGTTCGCCCGGGTCGACGAGCTCGGGCTTGAGGTCGTCGGGCAGCGGGTCGAGCCGGACCGGTGGTGCCGCCGCTGCGGCTGCGAAGGCACGCCGCGCGACACCGTGGTCCGACGGCTGGCGCACGAGCCGCTTGGTTGGCGCCCGACGAGGCTGCTGGTCACGGTCCGCCGTTACCGGTGCACCGGCTGCGGGCACGTGTGGCGCCAAGACACCAACCAGGCCGCCGAACCACGAGCCAGGGTGTCCCGCCGCGGCCTGCGGTGGGCGCTGGGGGGGATCGTGTGCCAGCACCTCACCGTCGCCCGCGTCGCCGAGGGCCTCGGGGTGTCGTGGAACACCGCCAACGACGCGGTCCTGGCCGAGGACAAGCGCGTCCTCATCGAGGACCCCGGCCGGTTCGACGGCGTGAAGGTCGTCGGGGTCGACGAGCACGTGTGGCGCCACACCCGCCGTGGGGACAACTACGTCACCGTGATCATCGACCTCACCAGCGTGCGTGAGGGCACCGGGCCGGCCAGGCTGCTGGACATGGTCGAGGGTCGCTCGAAGCAGGCCTTCAAGACATGGCTGAGCGAACGGCCGCAGGCCTGGCGCGACGGCGTGGAGGTCGTCGCGATGGACGGGTTCACCGGGTTCAAGACCGCCACCGCCGAAGAGCTCCCCGACGCCGTGGCGGTGATGGATCCCTTCCACGTCGTGCGCTTGGCAGGCGATGCGTTGGACCAATGCCGCCGCCGCGTCCAGCAGCACACCCACGGCCACCGCGGCCACAAGGGTGACCCGCTCTATGCCGCGAGGCGGACCCTGCACACCGGAGCCGACCTGCTCACCGACAAGCAGAAGGACCGGCTGGCGACGGTGTTCGAGGCCGACGAGCACGTCGAGGTCGAAGGGACCTGGGGCATCTACCAGCGGATGATCGCCGCCTACCGCGAACCTGACCGGACCCGGGGCCGGGAGCTGATGCAGGGGCTGATCGAGTCGGTCAGCCGGGGCGTCCCCCGCGCGCTCACCGAGGTCATCACGCTCGGGCGGACGTTGAAGAAACGTGCATCTGATGTGCTTGCCTACTTCGACCGTCCCGGCACGTCGAACGGCCCGACCGAGGCGATCAACGGTCGACTCGAGCACCTTCGCGGCTCCGCCCTCGGATTCCGCAACCGCACCAACTACAACGCCAGATCACTCCTGGAGACCGGCGGCTTCAGACCCCGACTACACCCTGGATCGTGAAGAGCCACCAAACCGGCCGGCAGAATCAGTGGGCTGTTGCAACGCCTGCCTAGCCCACCGACGGAGGGTGCTCACGAGATGCCGGGTGTACGACTTACGGAGCAAGAGCGAAATCGCATTGAGGCGATGTGGGTCTGTGGGTTGACCTTCCCCGAGATCGCCGTGGTCCTTGGTAGGGACCGGAGCACCGTGTGGCGGGAGGTCCGGCGCAACCACTCGCGAACGCACGGGTTCAAGCACTCGGGCCGCGAGAAGGGACAGGCTTTGCGGTCGACGGCGGGGCGGGGTCATGGCCTCTACCGCTGGGGGTACGAGGCACGAGCCGCCCACCAACGTGCGGCGAGCAAGGCCCGCAGGCCGAGGCAGGTGAAGCTCGGATTCCGTGCGACGCCGCGGTCGTCGCCGCGGCAGTACTGTCCGCGCGGAACGGCAGGACACGGCTGGGGAAGTGGCTTCAGCAAGGGGATGCCCAGTGACCTGCGCACCATCGTGCTGGGAAAGCTCCACCTGCGATGGTCTCCGCGCCAGATCTCCTCGTGGTTGGCTCACCACTTCGCCGAATACCCGGAGCTGCAGGTGTCACACGAGACGATCTACCAGGCCCTGTACGTGCAATCTCGCGGTGGTCTGCGACGCGAGCTGAGCGCCCAGGTCGCGCTGCGGCAGGGCAGACGGGTTCGTCGCCGCCGAGCCGTCACAGCCGGCGCTGCGCGGTCAGCGCGACCGTGGGCCGACGGCTTCAACATTAGCACCCGCCCGGCCGAGGTCGCCGATCGTGCGGTTCCCGGGCACTGGGAAGGCGACCTGCTGCTCGGCGCCCACGGCGCGAGCGCGATCGTCACTTTGGTGGAGCGGACCAGCCGCTACGTCATGCTCGGGCATCTGCCGGCCAACCGAGACAGCAGGGCAATCATGTCGGTCCTGTCGGTGCTGGCCCAGCGGCTGCCCGAGCAGCTGCTCCGCAGCTTGACCTGGGACTGCGGAACCGAGATGGCCAAACATCGCACCTTCACCGTGACGAGCAACTGCCCGGTGTACTTCGCCGACCCTCACTCGCCGTGGCAACGCGGATCGAACGAGAACGCCAACGGGCTACTCCGCCAGTACTTCCCCAAGGGCTACACCGACTTCAAGACCCTCAACCAGACGAGCCTCGACGACGTGGCTGACGAGCTCAACAACCGGCCCCGACAGACCCTGTCGTGGCAGACTCCTCACCACGCGTTACAAACACTGCTGGTTGCAACAACCAGTTGATTCTGCCGCCTCTGAATCTGCTTTTTCGCAGGTCAGAGGCCGGTTCGGGGTTACGACGATCCTAGATGTCGTAGTAGAGCTCGAACACCCGAGGGGGTGTTGAACACCTCCGGATATCTCGGAAAAACACGGTCTGACCTGCGGAATCGCAGAATCTGGCTGTCGGCCGATGTTGGCCGATTTGGGCCTCGAACGGTTCTCCTGCGGAATCCCTGCGGAATTTCGCGGGGGTCAGCCCTCGTGCTCTTCGGGCGATGCGGTGTCCGGGTCGAGCGCCGGGAGAGCGTCCTCTTCTTCAAGCAGTTCGATGACGCTGATGGTCCCGTCGTCGAGCGGGACGGGGGACCCAGCCTCGTCGGTGATGCCGACGAGTGTCCCGCCTGACTTCTCGACGAGGAAGCGCTCTCGGTATGCATCGTTGGCTGCGGCCGCAATACGGTCGATGAGCGCGAAGTTGAGCCCTGCGCCGACGACAACCCCAGCAACTGGCACGAACTGGCCGAGCTTCTTCTTGGTGAGACCGACGCTGAACTTGTTCGCGAATTGCTGGGCGATCTTCGTGAGGACCTTCTCGTTGAGTTTCGCCCACGTTGCATCGCGGAACAGGAGCTGCGTCAACTGCGAGAGTTCAGCGTAGGCAGCGGTCTTGGCAGGTGTCCCGGCCGCCATGCCGAGACCGATTACCGACATCATGAACACCTGCTCTTCATGCCGCTGAGGGTCGTATCCGTAGTAGCGGGCGGTCGATGTGACTGTTCGTGCAGCAAGTCCGAGAACGGCTGCGATATCTGCGGCGTAAGCGGTGGCCACCACTCCGAAACCGGGAGCCTTTCGGGCACCCTCGTCGTGCACCGTTCCCTTGGCGAGTAACACGGTGCCGCCCGTGATAGCAGCTGCGGACGCTAGGCCGCTGAGTGCGGCCGACCCCGAGTGGCCCCATCGAATGCGGTTCAACCTCGCAACGGAATCGACGGCTTCAAGATCGAGCTCCTGGATGTTGCCGAGTGCCGCGACCTCATGACCCGCCTCTCGGAACTGCTTGACCACGCTCGGGCTGCTCACGGTGAGCGACGCAGCACTCCCGATGATCTTCCCAAGTTCGGTCGTTGCACTGGCGTAGGCGGAACCCGCGAGCTCGGCTCCAGGAGACTGCTTGGCGACGTCGACGGCCGCGGAGATTCGATCCCGAGCTGCGGTCGGCAGAAGGTGGCGGGCCTTCTTGCCGAGAGCGTCCGCCTTGCGCTGTTGGAGGCGATCCCATTCTTTCTTCTCGTACTCGGAGAGCGTCACGGACGGGCCTTTCCCTCAGAGTGCCTGGTAGTAGTCGCGGATGACTGCTGCCATGAGCTTGCGGCGCTCTACGAGGAACTCCTGGTAGGAGCCGGCGGTGACATCGGCGAGCATGGCTGGCATGGCGTTCTCGGCCAGGTTCCGGGCGAGGTCGTTTGAATCGGTGATCTCGCCGAGGCTGAGTGTCCCGGCCTCGATCTGAGCATCCACCTCGGCCATGTAGGTCGCCGGCGGCTTGTTGCTGATGCTGATGTTGATGGACGTCTCTGTCAGCGCGAAGTTGGCGACCTGGTTGTAGTCACCGCGGTCCGGGTAGCCGTTCTTCTGGAGGTAGTCCTTGGGGACGATGTGGTGGATGTCGCCTGAATTCTGATGCATCGCAGCGACGGTGATGCCCTTGGACAGGAACCCGCGCGAGTTGTTGGCCACCTGAGCGGCGAGGAATGTCTGGAAGAACGGGCTAACCGTGCTGGTGGTCTCCAGCGACGCCGGAAGCGAAACTGCCCAGAACGCGTCAGACAGCTCGGACTCTTCGATCTGCTTCAGGTAGATCGCCGGGCTCTGCTCCCCGATACGACGGATGTCCTGTTCCCAGGTGGATTCAAAGCTCCCGGAGTGACGTCCGGTGAGCATAGACATCACGAACCAGCGCTTGACGATTCGCTTCCGTTCGCCCTCGGGCATGTCCTTGTCCTCGCGAAGGCGGAGGTAGAGGGCGTAGGCGAAGTTGAGGGCGTTCTTGGAGTTGACCATGCCGGGAGCGATGAAGCCGGCCGACTTGATGAGCATCAGGAAGTTATCGAAGTGGAACTTGTTCACGATCTGCAGGAGAGCGCGCTCCAAATTGTCGTAGGCGACGGGGATCCGGTCCTCGTCGACTTTTCGCGTCTCAGGGTCGCGACCGGAGAGTTCGCTGACGATACTGGACGCCTTGCCGCGGTTGAAGCCCAGCAATCCGGCTACGCGGATCACATCGCCGTAGGCGGGGTCGTAAAGATCCTCGGCCTCGTCCTTGAGCCAGGCGATCGCCTGTAGGTACGAGGTCGCCGCGAACTCGCTGTCGTTCTCTTTGATGTCCACGTAGGCATGCGGAGCAACTGCGAGGTGGCAGAAGTAGTCGATGAGCTTTCGAATGTTGCGTCCGCGGTCGCCGTAAGTAGCGATCTTGCTCATGGCGAAGTCGGCGCTGCTGAGCGGAACGCCCTTGGAGTTGATCCGGATGAAGATCTCCGAGACGGTCTCGACATCGAGGTCATCTGCAAGACCGATGATGCCGACCTGCGCGTTCTTGATCCCTTCGAGATGGGCGAGGTTGCCCTCGAACACCCGGCCCTCGACGTCGGGGTTGCGCTCCAGGTACTCGCGGGCGAAGGAGAGGGGCGAGTCTGAGTTGAAGAACTCGCTGATGTCGGGAATCCACTGCGGGTTCTTGGCGATCACCGGGGTCAGGGTGGCGAACTCTTCAGTGATCGGATTGAACGCGATGACGATCCGCACCGGCTTGTAGCGCTTGTCGATGACCTTGAGCCCAGCGACCGCGGCTCGAAGGGCTGTGATGCGTTGCTGGCCGTCGATGAGGATCTGCTGGTGGGCCGCGACCTGGCCGCCCTTGAGCTTGGCGCCAACCGACTGCCAGGTGATCAGGTAGCCGACGGGGTAACCCTTGTAGAGGGAGTCCATGAGGTCGCGGACCTTCACGCTGTCCCACACGAAGGGGCGCTGGAGCTCAGGGATGGCGATCCGATCGCTCTTAACGTCGGCCAGCAGTTGCGTCACTGCCGACTGCGTCACTGAGTACTTCGCCACCATGGGCTCCTTTTCGTTGTGTGACAAACGTTAGTTGGCAAGTCCGACAAGTTCGGCGGAACCGACGGATGTCGCATCAGTGTTGGAGATCCGCCCGCGCTGCGGCACGGCGGGCGGCGATGCGTTCCTTGCGTTCTTCGGCAGCTTGCTTGTGGGCGTGGTCGACACCAACGTGGATCGGGTCCTCTTGCGCGCCGTTGCGGGTGTGGTCGATGAGCGGCTGCCATTGAGCTCGCAGTTGGCGAGGTAGGTCGAGCTCGTCCCAGAGGTCGACGAGGAGGGCGCCGTCGACCCAGCGCCAAATCCACACGGGGATACCTGCCCCGAGGAGGTATTGGTAGACGCGCCTGCGATCGTCGCGGTCGGCGAGGTCGAAGTAACGCTGCTGCCATTCGCCGGACTCGCGGTGGGCGACGGCGTCGGGGAACTTCACCTTGCTGAAGCACAACCGCGGTTCGACACGCCACAGCCGATCGGGGATCCAGTAGACGGTCTGGCCGTCGAAGAACTCAGTGAAGTCGACGGTGTGATCCAGCCGCAGGGTGTAGCCGGCCTCGCCGACGAGGCGCTCGATCACGCCCAATGATGGCGACTTTTCCCTGCGCTCGTACGCCGACACCGTGGCTTGCGAAGTGCCCGCAGCCGTCGCCAGTTGAGTCTGTGTCCAGCCGCGGACCTTGCGGGCGATTTCGAGGATCGTCGGGCGCTCCATCGACTCAGAATATCCGATCAGATGTATTCGGCCTCTCGTCCGGGAAGGCCATCACACCTACCTGTCGCCCAACCCGGGGCTGACAGGAAGGAGCAGCGCGATGAGCGTTGCGAAGTGCCTGGGCGTCGACGATGTCGACGGCCCGCAGATGAGGGAAGTGCGGCTGCGATGGCCGCAGTGGTGCGAGGTCGAGCCGGCGCTCGCGATCGCCGAAGACCTCGTTGCCTTGCCGAACGTCATGAGGCGGCTGGAGCCGAAGCAGCGCGATGACGTCCTGGCCGCGTTGGTCCGGCTCGGCGTCGTCGAGACCGAGGCGACCATCGCATTGATCTGGCTTCTGGTGCCAGGGGCGACGGCGCTGGCCGGTCGCCTCGGCGACCTCGCCGACGACATCGACGAGTTGATGGCCGGCCAACTCTGGATCCAGGCTCGCCAGCACGACCCCGAGGACGCCCGCTACATCGCGGCGAAGATCCTCATGGTCAGCGAGCGAGAGGTGAAGGTCGAGCTCGGTGTCGGCGACCTCGCGAAGCGGCGCGATCCGGCGTGGGCGAGCGTTGTGGTGACGGACAGGTTCGATGAGTCGATCCCAATCCCTGCGCCCGCTGCTGAGGATGTCACTGAGCAGCTCGATGAGATCCTGCGTCGTGCTCTCGATGTCGGTGTACTCACCGACGCGGACCGGGACCTGCTTCTCGACCTGGCCCACGCGGCTCACCGGATCGGCGCTCCGTTGCGACGAGGGAGAGCTGGGCTCACATCGCCTTCGGTGGCGCAGATGGTTAGCGAGGATCACGTCTTGGCGGCGCGCACGGTCCGCAGGCACGCCGCTGATGCTTTCGACAGGATCAGCGGATTGGGGTGGGACTGAAACCGGTTCCCGGATCAGCCGTCAGTCGGCTCGGCAGCATCCGGCAGTCGAGAACGCATGCGCGCAACCGAGTCTGCGAGCGGCTGAAGGTCCTTGTCGATCACGGCTTCGACGACCTCGGGATTGGTCGCGAAGTAGTGGTGGGCCAGGAAGTCGCGCATGCCGGCGATGTCTCGCCACTTGATCTCGGGCTCGCTGTTGGTGATCTCGGTGCTGAGGGACTTCACCGCTTCACCAATCTCCAGGAGCCTCATGGCGACTGCGTCCATGACGATCTCGACCGTGATCGGTCCGTATTGCAGGTGGGAGTGGATCGAGGTGATGGCGGCGGCGATGTCGTCCAGGAGTTCGTCGTCGGCGCGACTCACAGGGCGATCAGGTCCTTCGCTGCCCGTGCTCGCACTCGCTCCTTGAGTCCGTTGCGGGGCACGAGGTCGACGTGCACGCCAAGGAGGTCCTCCAGCTCGTGCTGGATGCCGATGATGTCGATGATGCTGGTGCCGGGCGGAAAGTCGACAAGGATGTCGACGTCACTGCCCTCGCGGTCATCGCCTCGGGCGGCACTGCCGAAGACCTCGGGGTTGGTGACGCCATGACGGTGCAGCACCTCGCGCAGCTCGCCACGATGGGCGGCCACGCGCTGGCCCGCGGGGCCGCTGAGCGGCTTCCGCGCGGGTGCTGCGGTCTCGGTCATGGATTGATCGTATCTGCGAGACGACTCGACGTGCTCGACCACTCGAACGACTTGGGCAAGATCGGCGTACTTCTCTGAACGAGCGAGGAAGCGGGTCATCGACTCGATGTCGATGCCAGCTAGTTCCTTTAGTCGCTGCAGAAGCCCAGCTCCGTCACCCTTGCGAAAGCCCTCGTCTGCGGCATGCGGAACAAGGAGCTCTTGAAGGTGGTCGAAGTCGAGTGGGCGCTTGCGTGCAGCATCGCGAAGCGCGTTGCCGATGTGGCGCAGATCCGCTTCGGCGTTGAAGAGGTCGGCGATGGTCGCCTCCAGCGACAGGGTGGGGAGGCCTTCGATAATGAAGACATCGCGTGGGTCGAGCTTGAGCTGCCGATAGCGGATCTCACGCCGCTGGCTCTGGCGACGTCTAGGTGCGATGAAGTCGTGATGGCGATCCCACAGCTCGCCGATGCAGTGGAGACGCGCAGCAGATGCCGCAGCGAAGACAACATCGTTGGCGCGATCTCTGATCCGCGCATAGGCCTGGCGGCTGGGGTCGGTGCTCAGCCACACAGCACGCATGTCGTCGAACTGATCGCCGGGCGCTCCGACGTCCTTGTAGACGCCGTGGACGAGGCGCTCCAGGTGGCCTGCATCAGCGAGCCGAGAGAGGGTCAGGCGGCTTACGCCGAGCGCAGCAGCCTGCGCCGTGGTGACCATGCCCCCCTGGAAGGCAGTCACCCCGGCGAGCGCGCGCAAAGCCTCAATCGCCCTCATACTCGAATTGTATCTTCGAGGCCGATACATTCCAAGCAAAAGTTAAGGATCAAAAGGCTACATTCCAAGCGTCGGACCGCTGTGGGGCTGTGGCGATCGCGGGAAGGGGTCGATGGTCTGGGGCTTGCGCTTCTTCGGGGTGACCAGCTCCTTGACCCGGTAGGCGAGGGCCGACGTCGGATGGTCGACTGGCAGCGGCTTCCTTGCGGCGGCGAGGTCGAGGAGGCGGTCCGCGTCGTGGCCGCGACGGGCGAGGCCGTCGAGCTGCCTGGCCAACGTCGCCGTGTGGTCGTCGCGCTTGCGGGTGTAGTCGAGGATCTTCGTCTCCCAGACCTGGAGGGCGTCGCCGTATCGGGCGTTGATCGTGCGGTTCAGGTGGCGGTGGTACGCCGCCTCGCGATCGTCGTCGGGCGCCGGGCCGGTCAGCGATCGGTCGTCGGGCTTGAGGCCGCGGGCGGCGCGCCAGACCGCGAGAACGCCGCGCTGGTCGAGGTCGAGGACGTCGTCGTACCGCGACGTCCACTCGGGCAGCGACGCCGACTCCTGCACGGATGAAGCCAGAGACGTGACGCGTCGGGCGCGGCGCTGAACGTCTTGGTAACAGCGTCGCGGTAGGAGACACCCCAGTCTCTCACGCAGGGCTGCACCAAGGCGGGAGGGCACGGACGTCGCATCCAGCGGCGCACGTTCCATTCTGGTGGGGGTTCTAGTCGCCCTGCGGTTGCCGTTCGACCGAGGTGACCGATGCGGCTTCGCGATTGATCAAGGCGAGGGTGTTGGGCGACGGCGGGGGTCCCGGTGGGAACCGGGACCCCCACTCCCTACCGCCTGGCGGTCCCCGGTGCCTGTGTCGAAGTTTGTGGGGCTCACGCCTGCCGCGACGATCGCAGCCGAGCCTTGCATCATTCCGCATGTGCACCTGCCGTCCGACCTCGTGAGAACCGTGTGACGGAGGTGCGCCGTCCCCGAGCCGGCTCGAACGATGCGTAGTCCGAATCTCCTGCGGAATTTGGCCCGGTTCGGGCCAACGAGAACGGCCCCCGATCCCGCGTTTCCGCAGGTCAGGGGCAGTTTCCGTGGACTAGGAGATCTTAGATGTCGTAGTAGAGCTCGAACTCG
>JACCWP010000180.1 GCA_013697585.1 Nocardioidaceae bacterium | reverse complement strand
GGGCCAGGGCGGCGTCGAGCAGCGCCACCAGCCGGCCTTCGGCGGCCCGCCGGTTGGCCAGCTGCGAGCGGTGCTCGGCGGCCACCACGGTCAGTACGCCGTCGACCAAGCGGTCCTCGAGCCGGCTCATCGCGCGATCGCGAAGCGGCTCGGGCAGGGACGGAGAAGACGCCACGTCGTACGAGAGCTCGACCCGTGAGTCGGTCGTGTTCACCCCCTGCCCGCCCGGCCCGCCGGCCCGCGAGAATCGCCAGCGCAGCTCGCGGCGCGCGATGTCGAGCGAGCGCACGCGCAGCACCGACGACACCCGATCGACGCTATCTCGGCTACGCGGATCGACGATGCCCGACGCTCACGCAGATGCGCCGGACGACAGGATCTGTTGCATCGCCGCAATCGACTGCGCAGTGTCGCGGTGCCGGACCGCGCGCCAACCCGCCTCCCGCGCCGCCTGGACGTTGACCTCGATGTCGTCGAGGAAGGCAATCTCGTGCGGCCGCACGCCGAGTCGCTCGGCGGTCAGCGCGTAGATGGCGGGGTCGGGCTTGGCGAGGCCGACCTCGTGGGAGTAGACGATCGCGTCGCAGACGTCCTCGAGGCCCCACACCACCTCGTGCTCACGCGCGCCCGGACCGGAGTTGCTGAGAATGCCGAGCCGATAGCGCGGCCGCAGGCCGACGAACCAGTCGTAGAGCGGCTGGTCGAGCGTGCCCACGTACCAGCGCCAGAAGTCGGCCATCATCGCGTCGGTGGTGGCGTCGTCGAGGTGCAGGCAGCGCTGCCAGTACGTACGGACATCGGACTCGTTGACCTCGCCGAGGGCCGGGTCGCCACTGAGCCCGGAGTTGGGCGCGGCGGCCGCGAAGCCGCCCGTCGGCAGGCCGAGCCGCTCCTCCCAAGGCCCGGGGAAGACGGAGTCGTCGATGACCTCGAGGACGTCGCCAAGATCGAGCACCACCGCGCGGATCGACACGTGCCGATGATGCCGCGCCACGACAAAGATCGGGCCGGCGCCACGTCGGCCGATCGGACGTTCCAGCTGGGTCGGCCCGCCACCGCGAAGCGCTCGCTACCGTACGAACGTGGTCGAAGGGGTGCTGCTCGACATCGACGGCGTGCTGACTGTCTCGTGGGAGCCGCTGCCGGGAGCGACGCACACGATCGACTGGCTGCGCGAGCACGAGATCGGGTTCCGGCTGGTTACGAACACGTCGTCTCGCTCCCGCGAGGAGATCGCCGAGCTGCTGAGCGCTGCCGGCATGGCGGTCGGTGTCGAGCAGATCGACACCGCGGTGACCAGCGCCGCCACGCACCTGGCCGAGCACCATCGCAGCGTCGGCTGCTACGTGGTCAACGACGGGGGTGACCTCGCCGAGGATCTGACTGGTGTCGAGGTCGCGGCGGCCGCGGATGCCGGCGTCGTGCTGCTGGGCGGCGCGGGGCCAGACGTCGGGTACGACCAGCTCAATGCGGCGTTTCGGCTCGCCGACGCAGGCGCACCGGTGGTGGCACTGCACCGCAACACCCGCTTCCAGACCGCGGACGGGCCGGCGCTGGACATGGGCGCGTTCCTCGTCGGCCTGGAGACCGCAACGGGCTGCGAGGCAACGGTCGTGGGCAAGCCGGCCGCCGCGTTCTTCCACGCCGCGCTTGCCGGCCTCGGTGTCGAAGCAGCAGATGCCGTCATGGTGGGAGACGACATCGGCTCCGACGTGCTCGGCGCGCAGGCAGTCGGCCTGACCGGCGTGCTGGTCCGGACCGGCAAGTTCCGGCCGGCGGACCTCGACAGCGCCGATCCGCCACCCGACCACGTCATCGACGGCGTGGGCGAGCTGCCGGCGCTGTTGCAGAAGTTGAACGGTGCCTAGGACGTCAGCACCCGGTCGGCCCACGAACCACAGCCCGATCATCCACTCGGCATGGCGAGCTGGAGGCAGGGCTCAGAATGCGAGGCCGTGGGACTGGGCAATCTGCTCGGTGCCTTCGATGTCCAGCTCGATACCGAATCCCTCGGCCATGAGGCCCAGCGTCTCGGGGTCGAGAACTCGGGTGCGAAGCCTTCGATTGCCGAAAGAGCTCCTCGAGACCTCCGGGGCTGATGATCTCCAGGATCCGGGCCGGCTCGTCAGCGGGATTCCAGAAGGTGTGCCACTGCCCCCGGGGCTTCCAGAGCAGGTCGCCCGTATCGGCCACCACCTCCGTACCGTCGTTGACCGCTCCGACCAGCCCTTGGAGCAGCAGGCTGTACTCGGCTTCGCGGCTGAGGCGGTGCAGCGGTGCGATCAGCGTGCGCGGCGCGACGAGGTGCTCGACCAGCGAGAACCGTCCGTCACTGTCGGCGGCAGCGAGGTCGAACGTGCTGGTCGCCCACCGGCGCGCGGGGGTGGACGCGCTCAGCCGAGGGGCAGGCCGCGATAGCCGCGACCGACCATCGTGACCAGGTCGTGCACCGCGTCCTCGGCCGGTGCGAACGGGCCGGGACGGAAGTGTGGGCTCGACAACCCGCGCTGCACGGACTCGCACGCCGACCAGTCCTGGGTGTTGGTGAGGTGCCAGAACTCCGCCGCCCACGCGGCAGTTGGCGTCGACCCGTCACCCCGGTCGACGACGTACCAAGAACACTCGATCCAGGTCCTGGCCGGCTCGAGCGGCACCAGCCGGTGCGTCATCACGTAGTCGGGGTGCGCCGAGATCAGCAGGTTGGGCCACAGCTGGACGTACTCCACCCGGGTCGGGTCCACGCCGGGGATCGGCAGGCCGGCTGACTCACCGGTCAGCGACATGGTCTGCACGCCATCGCGCAGGAACATCGCGCCACCGATCCACGCGCCAGGACGCCCGTGGTAGTTCTCGCCCGAGCTGGGCGGGGAGACCTGACAGAGCTCGGGGTGGATCAGCGGGCAGTGGTAGCACTCGTGGTAGTTCTCGGCCACGACCTTCCAGTTGGCCGCCACCTCGTAGCTGTGCCGATCGGCCAGCACCAGCCGCTCGGGCGCGTACGGAGCGATCAGCTGCTCGAGCTCGCCGACGTGCTCCGCGAACGG
>JACCWP010000175.1 GCA_013697585.1 Nocardioidaceae bacterium | reverse complement strand
GTCGACCAGGGGCCGGCGTGGCCGGGCGAGTCGGCGTGCCCGGCCGACCCGGCGCGCCCACGATCAGCCACGCTCACAACGGTGCGGAACTACCCCGCGGTCTCCGGTGCCGAGCTGCCGCTCCCAGCCGTGGGCGCACTGGTGTGCCGGTATGCACCCGCGCCCGGGGGCGCAGCGCGGTTGACGGGTGCGCACCGGCTGGGTCCAACGGCCGCCGAGCAGATCCGCACCGCGTACCTCGCGCGGAGCGCGCCCACGGCCGGCACCTGCCGGGGTCCCGGCAGCGAGCCGATGCATGCCGTGGTGCTGACGGACCGAACGGGGTCGTGGCGGGCGATCGGCGTCGACCTGCAGCCGTGTGGACGGGTGCTCGGCCCGGGCGGCCCGCTGAGGGCAGGCGCGGTCGCCGGCCACTGGCTCACCGAGGCGGTGCGCTATCCGGCTGCAGGGCTGTAGTGCGGCCGCCGAGCGAGCCCGTGATCACCGCTGGCGAACACACTTGTTCGTGTAGTGCAACGATGTAATCATCATTGTATGAGTAATGCAGAGACCATCCGCGGCTGGCTCACCGGCCGCCTCCCCACCGACTGGTTCGAGTCCGAGCCCACCGTGAGCGTCGACCGCGACGAGGTTCTCGTCGTCGGCCGGCTGGCGCCGCCGCAGACAGCCGAGGGCGCCTCCGACGCCGAACGCTCGGCCGCCGAGCGCGGCCGGATCAAGGCGTTTCGCGAGGACACCCGCGATCGGCGGATCGCGATCGCGCGCGAGCTCGAGCACCGCAGCGACCGCAAGGTGGCCTGGGGCGCCGAGTGCGGCACCACCCGCCGGGTCTTCAGCCAGCTGGCCGCCCCCGTGATGACCCGGCTGCGCCAACCCGAGCGGCAGGTGCTCGACACCCTCGTCGACTCCGGGGTCGCGCGTTCACGTGCCGACGCGCTGGGGTGGTGCGTACGACTGGTGGCCACGAACACCGACGCCTGGCTCGCTGACCTGCGCGGGGCGATGGAGAAGGTCGAGGAAGTCCGGGCCCAGGGCCCCGACCGCGGCCCGGACTCCTGATCCGGGCCGACGCGACTCACATCCCCGGCCCGGGGCTTGCCCCGCTGGTCGGCGGGGCCGCAGGACCCGGAGTCGCCGGCTCCCGAGCCGCCCCAGCAAGGGCTGGATCGGGGCAACCTTTTGCCCCGCCCGCTGTCTGACCCCAGTGGGGCCCCGCAATGCGGGCTGCTGGCGGTCCTCAGGTGCTCCGCAGCAACCACAACCCCGCATTGCGGGGTCAGACGCTGTACGTGGCGATCGAGATGCCGACGTAGTGCACCACGAAGGCGGCCACCGTGAAGGTGTGAAAGACCTCGTGGAAGCCGAACCAACCCGGCACTGGGTCGGGGCGCTTCAGCCCGTAGACCAGCCCGCCGAGCGAGTACAGCAGCCCGCCGACGAGCATCAAGACGAGCACCGCGATCTGCCCCGAGGCCGCGAAGTCGCCGAGCCAGAACATCGCCGCCCAGCCGAGCGCGACATAGGTTGGGACGTAGAGCCAGCGGGGTGCGTCGAACCACAGCAGCCGAAACGCCATGCCGAACACCGCGCTCACCCACACGATGGTCAGCAACACGGTGGCGTCGTGGTCGTCGAGCAGCAGCAGCGCGAACGGCGTGTACGTGCCCGCGATGAGCATGAAGATGTTGGCGTGGTCGACGCGCTGCAGCAGATCGTGCACCCGGATGCTCCAGCTGGGCGTGTGATAGACCGCGCTCAGCGAGAACAGCAGCACCGACGTGATCGCGAAGACGATGGCCCCCCCGCGCGCCTCGCCGGGCGGCGCCAGCGCGACCAGGACGATCCCCGCGGCCAATGAGAGCGGGACCGTGCCGGTGTGCAACCAGCCGCGCAGCCGAGGCTTGATCTCCTCGACTATCTCGCCCAGGCGGTCGCCGACCTCCTGGCCGACGGCATGCAACCCGTCACCGCGTGCCATCTGGCCACCGTAGGTGCCGCACCTGAGAACCGCCCAGGGATAGCCTGAAGCCGGTGGTGGCGGCCGGCGGAGAGGTGGACTGCCGATGGGCAGGGCGAGGCGTACGGCACGCGACGTGGCCTACGCGCTGTACACCCGCCGGTTGGAGCGCCGCCTTGATCTGACCCGGATGCCGCACCACGTGGGCGTGATGATCGACGGAAACCGCCGATGGGCTCGCAACGCCGGAGGGGGCACGGCGCACGGCCACCAGGCCGGGGCCGACCGGTTGCTGGAGTTCCTCGGGTGGTGCGACGGCGTCGGGGTCGAGATCGTCACCGTGTATCTGCTGTCCACCGACAACCTCAACCGACCGGCTGCCGAGCTCGAGCCGCTGATCACGATCATCGAGAACCTCGTCGACGCCATCGGCGCGACCGGTCGCTGGCGCGTGCACCCGATCGGCTCGCTCGACCTGCTTCCGGCCGCCACCGCCCGGCGGCTCAAGGAAGTCGGGGCCGCCACCGCTGACACCGAAGGCACCACGGTCAACCTGGCGATCGGATACGGCGGTCGGCGGGAGCTGGCCGACGCGGTGCGCTCGCTGCTGCAAGAGCACGCCGGGCGGGGGACGTCGATCGAGGAGCTGGCCGAGACCCTCGACGTCGAGCACATCGCCGACCACCTCTACACCCGTGGCCAGCCGGACCCCGACCTGGTGATCCGTACGTCGGGTGAGCAGCGGCTGAGTGGCTTCTTGCTGTGGCAGAGCGCCAACTCCGAGTTCTGGTTCTGCGACGCGCTATGGCCCGACTTCCGCAAGATCGACCTGCTCCGCGCGCTGCGCGCCTACGCCGTCCGCGAGCGCCGCTACGGCGCCTGAGCAGACCGCCGCAGCTGACTGACGCGGCAACTCCGGACCGCGCGCGCGGTCGACGTGCCACCTCGCGCCTTCGGGTGCAGGATCGGCGACCATGACAGTTGCATCACGTCTCGCCGGAGGGCGCGGGATCTGGCGCCGCAAGCCCATCGAGCAGATCAGCGGGACCGAGGCCGGGCGGCTCGTACAAGATTGACCTGTTCGCGGCGCTGCTGTGCCTGTTCATCGCCTGGCTGCTCAGTCTTGGCATCAAGGTTGCCGCGACGTTCGAGACGTACGTGGTCGGGATCAAGGTCGCCGCCGTGCTGGTCGTGGTGGCCGTGGGCGTGTTCTATGTGGACACCGACAACCTCGACCCGTTCACGCCGTTCGGGTGGGGTGGGGCGTTCACCGGAGCGGCGACGGTGTTCTTCGCCGTCTTCGGCTATGACGCGATGAGCACCGCCGCCGAGGAGTCGAAGGACGCGCGCAAGCACATGCCGAAGGCGATCCTCTACTCGCTGGCGATCTCGATGGTGCTCTACGTGATGGCCTGCCTCGTGCTCGTCGGCATGCAGAACTACCGGCAGATCAATCCCACCAGTGGCTTCTCGACCGCCTTCGAGTCGGTCGGGCTGCCAGGACTGGCCAGCTTTATCGCGGTCGCCGCCATCATCGGCATCCTGACCGTGATGTTCACCTTCATGCTCGGTGTCACGCGGGTCTGGTTTGCGATGAGTCGCGACGGCTTGCTGCCGAAGTGGTTCGCCAAGACGCATCCGACCCGTCGGGTGCCTACCCGGGTCACGTGGATCGTCGGTGGCGTCTCGGCACTGATCGCCGGCCTGCTCCCGATCGCCCAGGTCGCCGAGCTGACCAACATCGGGATCCTGGCAGCGTTCATCGTCGTGTGCATCGCGGTCGTCGTGCTCCGGCGCACGCAGCCCGACCTGCCGCGCTCGTTCCGATGCCCGGCGGTGCCGTTCGTGCCGTTGGTCGGAGTGGCCTTCTCGATCTGGCTCATCACCTTCCTCAGCCCCGACACCTGGTTGCGTTTCGCGGTCTGGCTGGTCATCGGCCTGGTCGTCTACGCCAGCTACTCCTACCGGCACTCCGCCCTCCACCGGTCATAGCCGCGCAACGTTCACCGCGGGGGTCGGGCGTGTCTACGGTGCCGCCCTCGGACGCGGTCGTAGCGTCGGTGCCATCCGCGTCGACTCTTCCGCAACCACACCGGGGCTGGGCGCCGCAGCGTGCGGTCCGGAGAGGACCATCCGTGGCCGCCGAGCTCCCCGCCATCCGTACCTTCGTGCTCGACACCAGCGTCTTGCTAGCCGACCCGGGCGCACTGCTTCGCTTCGCGGAGCACGAGGTCGTGTTGCCGGTCGTCGTGGTCTGCGAGCTGGAGGCCAAGCGGCACCACCCTGAGCTGGGCTACTTCGCGCGGGCTGCGTTGCGGATGCTCGACGAGCTGCGGGTCGAGCACGGTCGCCTTGACGCACCCGTCCCGCTCGGCACTGCAGGTGGCGTGCTTCGGGTCGAGCTCAACCACGCCGACCCGGCGGTGCTGCCCGCCGGATTCCGGCTCGCCGACAACGACTCCCGCATCCTGGCGGTGGCGCGCAACCTCGCCCAGGACGGGCTGGCGGTCACCTTGGTGTCGAAGGACCTGCCAATGCGGGTCAAGGCGTCGGCGGTCGGCCTGCCCGCCGAGGAGTACCAGGCCCAGCGGGTGCCGCAGTCGGGCTGGACAGGGGTCGAGGAGGTCGAGGTCGCGGGCCTGCTGGTGGACCAGCTCTACGACGACGGCGTCGTCGATGTCGACGAGGCGCGTGACCTGCCCTGCCACTGCGGCCTGGTGCTGCTGTCCGAGCGGGGCAGCGCGCTCGGCCGAGTCGGGCCAGACAAGCGAGTACGGCTCGTACGAGGCGACCGCGAGGCGTTCGGCCTGCGCGCCGAGGAGTACCAGGCCCAGCGGGTGCCGCAGTC
>JACCWP010000155.1 GCA_013697585.1 Nocardioidaceae bacterium | reverse complement strand
CGCCGGAAGTTGAGGTTACGGAGCACCGCGCCGCTGCTCGTGACGAACACGAGATCCTCGGGTGCTCTCCCGGCGACCAGCGCGGCCAGGTCGTCGAGCAGGAAGCGAGGCACCGGCACCGAGCGGTACTGGTGTGACTTCGGCGTCCCCCAGGTGAGGTGTCCACGCACCTCGGTGACCGCCTCGGCCACCGTGAGGCGTCGGCGCATTAGGTCCAGCCGGGACACCCTCAGCGCCGCAAGCTCGCCCCACCGCAGACCGCAGTAGGCCAGCGTCAGGATCGCTGTCGCGTGCGGTCCGGCCGCGTCGGCCAGGTCGCGCACCTGCTGATGAGTCAGGAAGCGCTTCTCGGCCGGCTCCACCCGTGGCAGCCGCACGCCGTTGGCCGGGTTGCTCGCCAGCCGCCCGTCACGTACGGCTAGGTCGAGCAGCAATGAGAACACGCGGTGTACGTAGCGGACAGTGGCCGGCGCGAGGGCCAGCTCTGCCACCCAGCCGGCCACGTCGGCGTGCCGTACGGCGGTCAGAGGCACACGTTCCCACCTGGGAGCCACCTGCCTGTTCACGATGCCTTCGTACCTGGCCCGAGTCGACGTCTTCAGGTGCCCCTGTGCGGCGAGCCACCGCTGAGACCACTCCCCGACAGTGATGCGCCCGGCGTAGGGGTCGACGTAGGCGCCGCTGCGCAGCGAGTGCCTGATGCCGTCGAGATAGTCGTCTGCCTCGCTGCGCTTCACGAATGACCGGGTGAGCGTCCGTCCGCTCGGGTCGCGCCAGCGGGCCACCCACGCCGTACGACTGCTGCGGACCCGCTTCTCGACACTTGCCATGTCAACCACCCGCCTTCCCTGGACCCTCAGCGGTTCCGAGGAATCCCCTGTCTCGCGCCGCCGCGACCCAACGCCCAGCCGTGGAGCGTGGCAAGCGCAGCGAAGTCTCGACCTCTCGCGTGGGTGGCATGTCGAGCAGCAACGCCAGCCGGTACACCCGCGCCACCCAAGTCAGCGCCTCGTCTGTGGGGCCGTATTGGGTCACGTTCTCGGGCATGTGCGCGCCGGTCGAGCGTGTTACCCCTCCCGACCGGCTCGCCACCCACATGACGCCCATCGGGAGGCCGCGACGGATGATGTTCGCCACCGGAACTTTGCGGATCGCCTCACCCGTCACCGGCGGGCCGCCGGGTCGCTGTAGGACATGGACTGCTGTGGCGATGTAGCGCCCACCATCGAGGACCACTTCGATCCGCACGTCGTACCCCGAGACGTCACCCGCCTCGACGGTTGCGCGATCCGGGGCCATGACGCCCGGCGCGACTTCCGTCGTCGCCGTCCCCCCTCGGAGCTTCACCTCACCTGATCGCATGGCTCGACATTCCCACGGATGGGTAGGGACCGTCAACGCCAACCCGTGTCTGGTAACGTCTCGTCAGCACCTACTCATAAGGAGCACCGATGAGGTCCGTTGAATGGCTCAGCCTGGAGCAGATCGCCGAGGAGCTCGGCATTCCGCTTCGCACGCTGTACGCGCAGCGCAGTCGGGGTGTAGGTCCGCACGGGCACCGGATCGGCAAACATGTCCGGGTGAGGCGAAGCGATCTCGACGCCTGGCTCGAATCGCATGCCGACCCAGCCTCAGTCGGACAGTGAGCGGTCGCCAGCCCGCCGACGACCGCTCACTGTCCACGACTGCCTACTGGCGCGTGCTCGACGCGCTCGGCGAGCACGGGTCGAAGGTGAAGGCCAACGGCGTCTCAGCGACGGCGCAGTGCCCGGCGCACGACGACCACAACCCGTCCCTCCGCCTGCGCCGGATCGACGGGCAGGCGCTGCTGCACTGCCACGCCGGGTGCGGCACCGCCGACGTTCTCGCCGCGCTGGACCTGACCTTGGGCGCCCTGTACGACGAGCCGACGGGTGCTCGCTACGACTACACAGACCGTGCTGGCACCGTCCTGCGTACGGTGCACCGCTCACCGGACAAGCGGTTCCGGCAGTCCGGGCACACCAAGGGCACCGCGCCGCTGTACCGACTGCCCGCGGTCGTCCAGGCCGTCGCCGCTGGGCAGCCCGTCTACCTGGTGGAAGGCGAAAAGGACGTTCATGCGCTCGAGTCGCTCGGCGCGGTCGCGACGACGAGCCCGATGGGCGCCTCGAACTGGGCCAAGGTCGATCCTGCGCCGCTGACCGGCGCGCATGTCGTCGTCGTCGGCGACCAGGATGAGACCGGCAAGACGTACGCCGCCGCCGCCGTCGACACCCTGCACGACCTCGCCGCGTCCGTACGGCTCGCACGGCCGAAAGTCGGCAACGACGCCGCCGACCACGTCGCCGCCGGGTACGACCTCGACGACCTCGAGCCGGCCGAGCTGCCGCCCGAAACCACCGACCATTCCGTGTCCGACGGGGCCCGCGAGCTCATCCTGACCGCCGCATCCGCGATCAAGCCGAGGCGGGTCCGGTGGTCATGGGCGGACCGGATCGCGCTCGGCACCCTGGCGCTGCTCGCCGGACCGGAAGGTCTCGGCAAGTCCACGCTCGCCTACTGGGTCGCCGCCCGGATCACCCGGGGCGAGCTGCCCGGCGAGGACGAGGGGCACCCACGCGGTGTCCTGGTCTGCGCCACCGAGGACAGCTGGGAGCACACGATCGTGCCCCGGCTGCTGGCCGCAGGCGCCGACCTGCCACGGGTGTTCCGGGTCGAGGTCCGTACGGCGTACGACGTTCACGTCGGGCTGTCGCTGCCCCGCGATCTGGTCGCGGTCGAGAACGCCGCCCGGCAGGTCGACGCCGCACTGCTCATCCTCGACCCGCTGATGTCCCGCCTGGACAGCAACCTCGACACCCACCGCGACGGCGAAGTCCGCCGGGCACTCGAACCGCTCGCCGCGCTCGCCGACCGTGCCCGGATGGCCGTGCTCGGCCTGATCCACCACAACAAGTCCGGGAGCACCGACCCGCTCCAAGTCGTAATGGCGTCCAAGGCGTTCACCGCCGTCGCCAGGTCCGTGCACTCCGTCATCCGCGACCCCGACGACGACACCGACACCCGCCGGCTGTTCGGGACCCCCAAAAACAACCTCGGCCGCACCGACCAGCCGACGCTGGCGTTCACCGTCGCCTCGCACGCCGTCGACACCGACGACGGCACCGCCTGGACCGGGCGAGTCGAGTGGGCCGGGGAGGTCGCCGGCACCATCCGCGACGCGATGAGCCGGTCCAACGACGGCGACCGCACCGCCACCGCCGAGGCCGGCGACTGGCTGTCCGACTACCTCGCCAGCCGTGGCGGCGAAGCCAGCAGCGCGGACGCGAAGAAGGAAGGGGCAGCCGCAGGGCACTCCCAGGACTGCCTCAAGCGGGCGAAGCGCCGCCTCGGCATCACCGACCGCAGTGAAGGATTCCCCCGCCGCACACTGTGGAAACTCCCGCCCGTTGCAGTTGCAGCGCCAATCGGAGCGCCAGTCGGAGCGCCAGTCGGAGCACACCACTAGGGGAGACACTCTCACTGCACTGACTGAGAGTCTCAGTGCTCCAACTGTGCAGGTCAGGGCGCAGTCGGTGCAGTCGGAGCGTCCTGGGTGGACCCGTGCTCCGACTGGCGATGACGACCCCGCCGCGCCGACCACGGCCAGGGTCGTCTGAGAACCAGGCGGTCGCGGCACTGCTCACCACGCCGCCCGTGACGCGGAGGTCGACAGGGGATCTGCTGCTGTGTGACGACCTCCTCCGCGGTACTAGCTGCGCATGCATGCAGATAATGAGAAGGGCGGGGCCCTGCCCGTCGAGCAGGCCGAGCTCGCGGTCGAGGTGTTCCGGATGCTCGCCGATACCACCCGGGTGCGGTTGCTATGGGCGATGCTCGATGTGGAGTCGTCGGTGAACGAACTGGCCA
>JACCWP010000122.1 GCA_013697585.1 Nocardioidaceae bacterium | reverse complement strand
TGCCGTTGCGCTACCCGGACGGCCCGCACGACGCCGAGACGCTGCTGGTCAACCGGTCCACCGGGGTCCGGTGGATCGTCACCAAGGAAGACACCGCCGGGGTCTACCGCGTCCCGGCCGACGCGGGACCGGAGGCGACGAGCACGCTCGTCGAGGTTGCCGGCGTGAACGCCCCGGCCAATGTCACCGACGGTGTCGTGCTGCGGGGCGGACGTGGGCTGGTGCTTCGCACGCACGACATCGCCACGGTCTATGACCTGCCGGGCTGGCAGCGCATCGGAGCGTTCGCGTTGCCGCCCCAGCCGCAGGGCGAGGCGATCACGCACGAGCACGGCCGGGCTCTCCTGATCACCTCAGAGGGTCTCCACCCGGACGTCCTCCGCGCCCGAATACCCCGGGCGCTGTGGCGTCAGCTCGACTGAGCGGCTCCGGCGGCAGGAGCCCGAGCCAGCCACGGTGGCGGGGCTCGGCGAGTGGCGGCCGGTGGTGCGCTCCCGCGCCGCGGGTCGCCACCTCTTGCCACCCCGGCCCACGACGGCAGCAGCGAGGCAATCGCACCTAGGCTCGACCTATGGACCCGGAGACGCTGGCGCGGCTGCGGCGCGACTATGGCGAAGCCGGGCTGGCCGAGGCTGACGCTGGTGACGAGCCGTCCCGACTGTTGGGGCGCTGGTTCGATGACGCGCTGGCGGCTGGCATCACCGAGCCCAACGCGATGACGCTGGCGACCGTGGGCGCCGACGGTCGTCCGTCGGTCAGGATCGTGCTGTGCAAAGGCTTTGACGAGCGAGGTCTGGTGTTCTATACCGGGTACGGCTCCGCGAAGAGTCGCGACCTCGCGGTCGAGCCGTGGTGCGCGCTCGCCCTGCTGTGGCATGACGTCGGACGGCAGGTGCGGGTCGAGGGTCCCGCGACGAGGGTGGCCCCGGCAGAGTCGGATGCCTATTTTGCGTCCCGCCCGCGTGAGTCACGCCTTGGTGCCTGGGCGTCACCGCAGTCGGAGGTGGTGCCTGATCGGGCCGATCTCGAGCGGCGGTTGGCGCTGATCCAGCAGCGCTTCGACGACACCGACGTGCCACGCCCCGAGGGCTGGGGCGGGTGGCGCGTCGAGCCGCAGGTGGTCGAGTTCTGGCAGGGCCGGCACGGCCGGCTGCACGACCGACTGCGCTACCGACGCGCGGTCGATGGGTGGGAGCGGGAGCGACTCGGGCCGTGACGGCCGTGGAGCCAGCAGGACGCAAGACGGCCCGCAGGAGTGCGGCTCGTCGTGCGCTCGCGCACAACGGGGGCCACGTACCGAGCGGACGTTGCTCGGTCTCCTGCGGGCCGGGTGGCTGCCTGGGATTACACCGACCGCCTCACGCCGAGTCTCGACGCGGTGCAGGTGGTCGCGCGGGGGGCGCGGCCTGCGGCGGATCCCCGGCGGCGGCGGCTAGCGGGCAGCCACCTCGCTCGTCCGTCTGTCACTCATGGAATCGGACCACCTCCTTCCTGCGTACCGCTGACCGTACGTCCACGCCCGCAGCGGGACAACCCGTTTCGCGGACCGTTCCGTCGAGGCGAGCACGAAGGTGGTCTCCGCGCTGGGCGATCCTCCGATCCCCGACGACCTCCGCAAGCACCGATGGCGGGCAGACCTGGTGGGCGTGGCGGGCTGGGCGGCGAGGCCCCGCCTCGGTCAGACCCGCGCCGTACGAAACCAGGCAGCCGCGTCGGCCCGCAGCACTCCACCGGCTATCGCCTCCTTGCGGCTGACCAGCAGCGGGGCATCTGCGTCGAGCCCGAGCCCGGCAAGGTCAACGACGTCCGGGCCGCAGGCCACGACGCTCACCAGCCCCGGTCCGTCGACGCCCGAGCGCGTGACCACGAAGGCGCCGCTCGGTACGTCATCGGGCATCGTCACGGAGTCCACCAGGCCGGGCACGATCTCGTGCCGCAGCCGCAGGGCCTCCCGGACCAGTGCCCACGTGGAGTCGGCACTGCCCCGCTGGGTCTCGACCGACCATCCACCCCAGCCCGACGGCTGCGGGAGCCAGGGGACTGCTGCGCCGTCCGGCGAGAAGCCGAAGGTCGGGCCCGCCGCGGCCCAGGGCAGCGGCACCCGGCAGCCGTCGCGGCCGACTCCGCCGCCCCGGAGCCAGACCGGGTCCTGTCGGTCCGACTCGGCCACCGCGACCTGCGGCAGGCCGAGCTCCTCACCCTGGTAGAGGTAGGCCGAGCCGGGCAGCGCGAGCATCGCCAGCAGCGCGGCTCGGGCCCGAGCCAGTCCCTGCTCGCCTGCGCCGTAGCGGGTGACCGTACGGACCACGTCGTGGTTGGACAGCACCCAGGTCGGGAAGGCGCCGACCGGGTCTGTTGCCGCGAAGGTCTGCCGCACGACGCCACGCATCGCCTCGGCCGACCACTCGGCCTGCAGCCAGTGGAAGTTGAACGCCTGCTGCAGCTCGTCGCAGCGTACGTAGCGGGCCATGGACTCGGCACTGCCCACCCACGCCTCGGCGATCGCCATCCGGTCGCCGGGATAGTCGGCCAGCACCCGGTGCCAGCGGCGGTAGACGTCGTGCACCCCCGGCTGGTCGTTGTACGGCCGGCTCGACTCGCTGAGTGTCCGGTCCACCTCGTCGGCGCTGCGCTCGGCCCGCAGCTGCTCGGCCGTCAGGTCCGGGAGGCCGTCGGCCTTGACCAGCGCGTTCGCCACGTCGATGCGAAAACCGTCGACACCGCGGTCGAGCCAGAACCGCAGCACCCGCTCGAACTCGTCACCCACCTCGGGGTGGGTCCAGTCGAAGTCCGGCTGGCCGGCGTCGAACAGGTGCAGGTACCACTGGCCGTCGAGCACCCTGGTCCACGCGGGGCCGCCGAACACCGACAGCCAGTTGGTCGGCGGCGTACTGCCGTCGCCGCGACCATCGCGGAAGACGTAGCGGGCCCGCTCCGAGCTGCCCGGGGGCGACTGCAGCGCGGCCTGGAACCAGGCGTGCCGGTCGGACGAGTGGTTGGGCACGATGTCGACGATCACCTTGAGACCGAGCTCGCGGGCCTGCTCGCTCAGCTCGTCGAAGGCAGCCAGGTCGCCGAACATCGGGTCGACGTCGCAGTAGTCGGCCACGTCGTAGCCGTGATCGGCCTGCGGGGACCGATAGAAGGGCGTCAGCCAGACCGCGTCGACACCGAGGTCGACCAGATAGGCCAGCCGTGACGTGACGCCGGCCAAGTCACCGACGCCGTCGCCGTCGGAGTCGGCAAAGCTGCGGACGTAGATCTGATAGCAGACAGCGTCCCGCCACCAGGGCGCGTGCGACATGTTGGGCTCCTGCTCGTGGTTGTGCGCCATCGGCGAGGTCGGCGGACCGGCGCGCCCCTGCTGGCGCACCCTCTAGCCGAAGCTGCGGGGGTCCACCCGAATCCAGGTGTGGGCGGCGGTCCCCACCACCTGCCCGGAGGCGTCGTACAGGCTAGTCGCCGTCATCACCTTGCGCCCCACCCGCTCCAGCCGTAGGCCGACCACCACGAGCTCCTCACCGGCCACCGGTGCGCGTACGCTCGCCGCGGTCATCCGCCCGAGCACCATCGGGCGACCTGCGATGTCGTCGGTCCAACCACCGGGGCAGTCCAGGGCGGCCCATTGGTGCGCGAGCTCGACGTGACCCGGTGCGGGCGTCCAGGTGCAGGCCGTGCGGCCGGAGGCGATCGGGCCGGGCCGTAGCCGCAGGCCCTCGCCGACCGGGGGTCTGGTGCCACAGACGAAGCAGCTGGGGAACGGGTGGTCCACCAGGCCGGGATAGTCCGCCTCAGCGGCACGGGCCGCGGCTGCAGTCACCGCTGGCACGGCCGCAGGCACCTCGTCGGGTGCTGCCTCGGCGACCAGCTCGTCGCCGTGGTGCAGCGAGGCATTGCCAGGCTCGACCCGTACCTCGAGCGGCGTCGCCAACGGTGGCGGGCTGCGTAGCGTCACGGTGACGGCTGCGGTGCCGGGCAGGTAGGCGGCCAGCCGGCCGGCGGTCCAGCCGCCGTTGCCCGATCGCCAGGGGCCCCGGTGCGTTTCGTCGATGACGAGGGTCGCCGTGCCGTACTGGTCGGTCCTGCGGTCGATCACCAGCCCCACTCTCCCAGCGTTGGGTGCGCCTCCCCGGCGAAACAACGCTGGGGTAGCGCGCCTTTCGCTGGTGGGCCAGCGAAAGCGACGACGCGGGCCGTCAGCCGGGGGGCAGTGCGGCGGCGGCCACCGCGAGGTCGGCGACCAGCGCGGTCAGCGCGGTGTCGCGATCGTCGGCGCGCAGGACGGCTGAGGGGTGCACGGTCCCCAGCATCCAGCCCGCCCGGACCAGCGC
>JACCWP010000108.1 GCA_013697585.1 Nocardioidaceae bacterium | reverse complement strand
GATACCGGCTCGTTGCGCGGAGACCTGCTGGCCGTGTTCTGCGGTCCGGCCGGACTCTCCGAGCGGCTCCCGATGTCGGTGCTGGGTGCTGTGATGACCGCACTGCACACCGATGCAGAGCTGTCCGTCGCGTGGCGCGAGCGCTTCCTCGCCCCACGTCTGGCGGTCACCGAGGGGATCTTTGCTCGTGCCCAACAGCGCGGCGAGGTTCGCCGCGACGCCGACCTGGAGGTGCTGACCACCGTGCTGCCGAGCCTGTGCGCGTTCCACCACACCGTCTTGGGCAATCCGGTGGACGCCGACTTCGTCGCGCGAGTGCTCGACCACGTCGTCCTCCCCGCCATCACCCGGCCCGTGCCCTGACCGCCCTCTTCACGCCTGGAGGAGACCCATGACCAGTGAACCGCGCACCACCCCGCCTCACCGGCCAGACGACACCGACACTAACCCGACGGCGCAGCGCAACCTCGCCCTGGCGCTGGTGCTCATCAGCACCGCACAGCTGATGGTCGTGCTGGACGCGTCGGTCGTGAACATCGCGCTGCCGGGCATCCAGGCCGACCTCGGCATCAGCGCGGCCAACCTCACCTGGGTCGTCACGTCCTATGCGATCGCGTTCGGCGGGCTGCTGCTGCTCGGCGGCCGGATCGGCGACCTCATCGGCAGGCGCAAGGTGTTCATCTTCGGCGTGCTGCTCTTCGGCTTCGCCTCCCTGCTCGGTGGACTGGCGCAGACGGAGTGGCAGCTGCTCGCCGCCCGCGCCCTGCAGGGTGCAGGCGCCGCAGCCGCATCACCGACCGCGCTGGCGCTGATCACGACGACCTTCCCGCCGGGGCCGCCGCGCAACCGGGCGTTCGCCGTCTATGCCGCCATGTCCGGAGCTGGCGCCGCGGTCGGCCTGATCCTCGGCGGTGCGCTGACCGAGATCTCGTGGCGGTGGACGATGCTCATCAACGCACCGATTGGCCTGGCCGTCGGCGTGCTGGCGTTCAAGTACCTGGCCGAGTCGAGCCCGCAGCCGGGCCGGTGGGACCTGCCCGGGGCGTTCACTGCCACCGCCGGCCTCGTGTCGCTGGTCTACGGGTTCAACCACAAGGCGCAGCTCGACCCGGTCACGGGTGAGCCAGCCACCTGGACGGAGTTGTGGACGCTCGGCCCGATCGTCGCCGGCGTCGTGCTGCTGGTCGCCTTCTTCTTGATCGAGGCCCGCTCGCGGCACGCGCTGCTGCCGCTGCGGATCGTCACCGACCGCACCAGGGCGGTCAGCTTCATGGTCATGCTCATCGTGGGCGCGGCCATCTTCGCGATGTTCCTGTTCCTGTCGTTGTTCATCCAGCAGGTCATGGGCTATAGCCCGCTCAAGTCCGGGGTGGCGTTCTTGCCGTTCACGTTCGGGATCGTGATCGCGGCGCAGATCGCATCTGCGCTGGCCTCCCGCACCGACCCGCGCTGGATCGCCGGAGCAGGCGGCGCCCTCTCGGTGCTCGCGATGTGGGGCTACGGCCAGCTTGCCGCCGACTCCGGCTACTGGGCCGACCTGTTCCCGTGGATCGTCGTCCAGTCGGTCGGCATGGGGCTGCTGTTCGTCCCGCTGACTCTCACCGCGGTGGCGGGGGTCGGTCAGGCCGACTCGGGTGTCGGCTCGGCGGTCCTCAACACCGTCCAGCAGGTGGGCGGAGCGATCGGCATCGCCGTGCTCGGAACGGTCTACGCCAACGGCATCACCGACAAGTTCGCCGTGCTGGAGGCCCAGGGGGGTGGGCAGCCTCCCACCCCCGAACAGCTGGCGTTGGGCGAGCGGCTGGCCCGGGCGTTCGGCACCACCCAGACGTTCGACGTGGCGATCTGGATGATGGTCGTGGCCACGGTGATCACCGTGATCGGGCTGTCCATCCGGCACGAGGACCTGGCGACCGACGGCGTGCCGGGGGCTCCCGCCTGAGGCCCGCCGTACGCTTCGCGCCATGGTGACGACCGACCAGGTGCTTTCGTTAGGCGCTGCCGCGCTGATCCGCGCCGGCGCAGTGTCGATGACCGGCCAAGGTGTCGCCGCGGCCACGGCCGGACGCCCGGACTGATCACGGGTCCGCCCATGCCCCCCGGCGCGCACGGCCAGCACGGCCAGCACGGCCAGCACGGTGACGATGATCCGCGCAACACAACCGTGCTGGTGCTCGTCAACGGTGAGCTGGTGCCGCGGGATCAGGCCGTGGTATCCGTCTTCGACGCGGGGTTCGTGCTGGGCGACGGCGTCTGGGAGGGCCTGCGGGTCAGCGGCGGGCACCCCGCGTTCCTCGACCAGCATCTCGACCGGCTGCAGCAGGGTGCCGCGGCGATCGCGCTCGACATCGGCCGCTCGCGTGAGCAGCTGACCGCCGACCTCTACCGGCTGCTCGACGCCAATGCCATGACCGACGGCGTGCACGTGCGACTGATGGTCACGCGGGGGGTCAAGGCCACGCCGTACCAGGATCCGCGGGTGACGGTCGGTCCGGCGACAATCGTGCTGGTTGCCGAGCACAAGCTGCCCAGGCCCGAGACCCTCGAGCGAGGAATCACGCTGTTCACGACGCACGTGCGCCGAGCGGCCCCGGACACGTTGGATCCCAAGCTCAACGTGCACAGCAAGCTGGGCGACGTCACGGCCTGCATCCAGGCCTACACCGCCGGCGCCGACGAAGCGCTGATGCTCGACCCGCACGGCTTCGTCGCCACGTGCAACTCCACCCACTTCTTCATCGTCCGTGGCGGTGACGCCCGAGACGGCGCCGCACCCGAGGTGTCGACGTCGGATGGGCGCTACTGCCTTGGCGGGATCACTCGCGGCAACGTGCTGCGGGTATGCCGCGAGGCTGGCATCACCGCGGTGGAGACGACGTTCAGCCTCACCGACGTCTACTCCGCCAGCGAGGCGTTCTGCACGGGGACGTTCGCCGGGGTGGTACCGGTCCGCGAGGTCGACGGGCGCCCCATCGCCGACGGTCAGCGCGGGCCGGTGGTGCGAAGGCTGCAGGAGCTCTATGCCGAGCTCGTCGCGCGCGACGTCGCCGACCGCGCGCGGCTGTGAACGGGCCAGTCCGGCTGGCGGTGTGGTCGGGCCCGCGCAACATCTCGACCGCGCTGATGCGCTCGTGGGAGAACCGGCCGGACACCCTGGTCGTCGACGAACCCCTGTACGCGGCCTACCTGGCCCGGACGGGCATCGACCACCCGGGCCGTGCGGACGTCCTCGCCGCAGGCGAGACCGACCTGGAACGCGCAGCCGCCGCCCTGACGGCACCGCTGCCGGGGGACGTGCGGGTGCACTACCAGAAGCACATGTGCCATCACCTGCCCGACGGCCCGGTACCCGAGTGGGTCGATGCCCTCACGACGGTCCTGCTGATCCGCGACCCGGGTGAGGTGGTCGCCTCCTATGTCCGCTCACGTGCGGCGGTGGGCCCCGCCGACATCGGCGTGCATCGCCAGCTGGATCTGCTCGACCGCCAGCTGGCGACCGGCGCGACGCCGCCCGTCATCGACGCCGGCGACTTCCTGCGCGATCCCGCCGGCTATCTCGAGTGGTGGTGCGACTGGCTCGGCGTCGCGTTCACCGAGCGCATGCTCCGCTGGCCGCCCGGTCCGCGAGTCAGCGACGGCGTGTGGGCACCGCACTGGTACGCCGCCGTGCTGGCCTCCACCGGCTTCGAGCCGTGGCGTCCTCGGCAGGTCGATCTGGCGCCGCCGGTCGCCGCCGTGGTGGACGTCTGCCGTCCGGCGTACGAACGGCTGCACGCCCGCCGGGTGATGCCCAGCACGGTGCGGTGACAGCACCAACCACCCGCCACCCTTGCCGCCCAAAGTGGCCCGGTGTCGGCGACGACGATTGCGTTGGCGGCCGATGGTGCGCCACTCGACAATGCGGATCTGCGGAACCGCGCGAGCAACCGACCCGCACTGAGATCAGCGGCCGTTGCCATGCCCGGCGAGGTAGGCGGCGACCAGGCCGCCGAGCGACGGCAGGTGATAGCCGCCCTCCTGCACGATCACGGTCGGGAGGCCGAGCCCGGCCAGCGCCGCACCGGCCCGCTCGTAGCCGTCCACGCTCACCAGCAGCGGGCTCTCCGGGTCGTCGGCTGCGGCGTCGACGCCGAGCGAGACGACCAGCGCGGTCGCACCCAGGTCGGCCACCCAGTCGGCGAGCCGCCCGACGGCCGCCGTCCACCCTCGGTCGGCGGTGCCAGGTGCGAGTGGCAGGTTCAGCGTCGCGCCTGCTCCGTCGCCGGCGCCGGTCTCGTCGGCGAAGCCCACGTAGTGCGGGAACCACCCTGCCCCCGGGTCGACGTGCACTGACCCGTACGCGACGTCGCGTCGGGCATAGAACAGGGCAGCAGTGCCGTTCCCGTGGTGCGCGTCAACGTCAACGATCGCGACCCGCCGGTGCCCGTGGTTGCGCAACGCCTGCGCGGCGACGGCGGCGTTGTTGAGGTAGCACGAGCCGCCATAGGCGGCGCGGGTCGCGTGGTGACCCGGCGGCCGGCACAGCGCGTAGACCGCCGGCGCGCCCGCAGCCACGAGATCGGCCGCGCTCAGCGCACAGTCGACCGCCGCCCGCGCGGCCTCCCAGGTGCCGGGGCCGACCAGGGTCATCGTGTCGTAGCCGAACTGGCCGGCCCGAGCGTGCACGGCGACGGCCCGCCGCGCCGGCAGCCCGCCGAGCATCGCCTCGGTCGGGAAGGCGTAGGGCACGACCTGGCGCTGCCCCACGAGATCGGGGATCTCCGAGGCCATCCACTCGTCGTGCACGACCTCGAGGTGGTCGACGAGCGCGGCATCGTGGACCCTACGGAGCACGCTGTCGTCGTGGGGCTCGGCGGTGACGAGCCGATGCCCCGCAGCCTCGAGCGACACCCGGATCGCGTCGACCCGCTCGGGTACCTCCGAGCCCGCGGTCACGACTCCCACCCAGACCTCGGCCGACGGCACGTGCGCCCGCGTCACCGGCGACCAGACCACCAACGGCTTGTCACCGTCGACCCGGGTCACAGCACCGGCTGACGGTGCCAAGTCGAGGGGAGGCGGGCCGGGCACGATCGGCAGCATGGCAGCGGCTGGGGCAGGATGCGACGCATGGCTCGTGCTACTGACCTGGGAATCAGGATCGGCCAGCTAGCAGCCGGCGCGACCAGCTCCGTTCTCGACGTCGACGGCGTGGGTCTGGGCCACAGCACCGTCTGGCGCGATGAACCAGATCCTCCGGCGGGTCGAGGCATCGCTCGTACCGGCGTCACGGTGCTCGTGGTGGCCGAGGACGCGTTCACCCGCTGCTGCCCCGCCGGTGGCGCAGTGCTCAACGGGGCGGGCGAGTGCACAGGCCTGCTCACCGCGGGCGAGTGGGGACTGCTGGAGACACCGGTGTTCCTCACCTCGACGCTGCAGCTGGGCCGCGTCTATGACGCCGCCTGCGAGCTGATGCTCGTGCGAGAGCCGCAGGTGGCCGAGGACTTCACTATCCCAGTGGTCGCCGAGTGCGATGACTCGTGGCTCAACGACGCCCGCCGCATGCAGGTCGAGCACAGCGATGTCGCCGCCGCGTGGGAGGCCGCGCTGGCCGCGCGCGGTGCGAGCGCGCCGCCACCCGAGGGCAGCGTGGGGTCGGGAACCGGCATGTCCTGTCTGGGCTTCAAGGGCGGCATCGGCACGTCGTCCCGGGTGACTGCACAAGGACACACCGTCGGTGTGCTGCTGATGACCAACTTCGGCGACGCGGCCCGGTTGACTGTCGACGGCGTCCCGATGGGGCGCCTGCTCACGCCGGCGCCGGCCGCCGGCCGGCCGGCCGGCTCCTGTATCGGGGTGGTTGTCACCGACGCCCCGGTGGACGGGTTCGGCTGCTCCCGGCTGGCCCGGCGGATCGGTCTCGGTCTGGCACGTACGGGATCGACGGGCCACCACGGCAGCGGCGAGATCTTTCTCGGTACGGCAACCGGGCTACGCGCCGACCGGGCCGGCCGCTATGACGGCGTGCCCATGTCGGGTGCCGCGCTCGACCCACTGTTCGAGGCCGTCGTCGACGCCACCGAGGAGGCCGTGCTCAACTCGATGCTCGGCTCCCCCACGGTGACGGGCCGGGCCGGCCACGTCAGCGCCGGGCTCGACCCCGATGCCGTGGTGAGACTCCTGCGTTCGCACCGCCCACCCGTCGACTAGCGCGGTCATTCGGTCAGGCAGCGCTGCCGGCGACGATTCGGTCGAGTGAAGGTGTGCAGACCAGGAAGGCAAGCGCCGCGATGGGCCGGCGGGACCCGTGCAGGCTCAGCCCAACCGAACGGCCGGCCGGGGCGCCGTCTGGATGACCGCCGATACGACACGATGGCGTGTGTGACGAGAAGTGAACGACGAGTCATCTAATGGTCACTGTGAGTAGCGAGCGCGACGTCCGCGTGGCGATGGACGACGGCGTCGAGCTCGACGTCACGCTGTGGTTGCCCGACCCCGCGGGCGGGCCGCAGCCGTGCCTGCTCGAGGCGCTGCCCTACCGCAAGGACGACCTCACCGCGTCCAACGCCGCGGAGTACGTACTGCTGCGCGACGAGCACCACTACGCCGTGTGCCGAGCCGACGTACGAGGCACCGGGTCGTCGGGGGGCGACGCGGTCGACGAGTACCCGCCCCGCGAGCAGGCCGACCTGGTCACGCTGATCGACTGGCTGTCACGGCAGCCGTGGTGCGACGGCAGCGTGGGCATGTTCGGCACGTCGTACTCCGGCTTCAACGCCCTGCAGGTCGCGTGCGAGCGCCCGCCCGCACTCAAGGCGATCTGTGCGATCTATGCCACCGACGATCGGTGGACCGACGACGTGCACTGGCGCGGCGGCGCGCGCAAGCTGGTCGACCTCATCGACTACTGCCACTACATGACAGCGATGAACGCCCTGCCACCCGTGCCCCACCGCTGGGGACGCGGGTGGCAGGGCGAGTGGCGACGCCGGGTGGACACCTGCGAGCCGTGGCTGTTGACCTGGCTCTCCGAGCGCGCCGATGGTGCGTACTGGAGGCACGGCTCGCTGCGCCCCCACTACGCCCGGATCGCGTGCCCGGTGCTGCTGGTCGCCGGGTGGGCGGACGGGTATCGCAACAACTCGTTCCGTACGGTCGCCGCGCTCCGCGACGCCGGGGTGCCGCACCGGCTGCTCGCGGGCCCCTGGGCGCACGCCGACCCGGCGACCGCGATGCCCGGTCCGCGGATCGACCTGCTCCGCGAGCAGGTGGCCTGGTGGGACCGGTGGCTGCGCGGGCGTGACAACGGCGTGGACGAGCAGACGTGCACAATCTTCGTACGCTCGTCGACGGTGCCTGAGCCTGCCCTCGACCTGCACGACGGCTTCTGGATACGCGAGCAGTGGCCGTGCCCGCGCGTGTCGGTCCAGGTGCGCGACCTCGACGACCGCCCTGCCTATCCCGTCCGGGCCGACGTCGGTACCGCAGCGTGGATCGACTGCGCGGGGCACCTGCCGTGGGGGCAGTCGGACGACCAGCGCCTCGACGACGCGGTGTCGATGACCTGGGACTGGCCGGCCGGCGAGGTGGTGCTGCTCGGCCACCCGCGGGTGCGGTTGCAGGTCAGCAGCGACCGGCCGCGGGCTGCGCTCTCGGTCAAGCTGTGCGACGTCTTCGCCGACGGCACGTCCGCCCTGGTGACCCGCGGCTCGCGCGCGCTCGATCGGCTGGAGCCGGGCCGGGTGCACGAGGTGGAGGTCGAGCTGGACGCGTGCGCGTACGCGTTCGCGCCGAGACAGCGGCTGCGGGTCGCCGTTGCGGGGGCGGACTGGCCGAACACCGTCGCGCCGCCCGAGCCGGTGTCGCTGATTGTGCATGGCGGCACGGTCGAGCTGCCGGTCTGGTCCGGCCCGTCACCGCACCTGCCTCCCCGGCTCGCACCCGGCGCCGAACACTCGGCTGAGGACGCTGCTGGCGTCGTCTGGCGGATCGAGCGCGACGTACTGCGCGGGGAGACCGCGTGCGTGGTCGAGCACGGCTCGACCTCGGTCGGGCCGGGTGGTGAGGCGACCGAGCACTACCGCGGTCGGGTGTCGGTCGACACCCGGACCTTCGTGCAGCGGGCCGAGGCCGATGTCACGTTCGTGGTGCGCTGGCTGGGCGGTGGCGCGCGGACGCGATCGACGCTCGACGTGCGGGTCGGCCGGGACGCCTACGACGTCGCGATCACCCTTGAGGCCCACGAGCTCCCGGCCGGTGCGGACGGCGACCCCGCGGGCGGGGCGCTGGTCGGCGAGCGCCGCTGGGAACGCCGCCTCCCCCGCTGACCGCCCCCAACCCCCGGCCAACGC
>JACCWP010000092.1 GCA_013697585.1 Nocardioidaceae bacterium | reverse complement strand
GTCCCGACCCGTGTCTACGTCCCGTACGGACCCGACTGGTTCCGCTACTGGCTCCGCCGGCTCGCCGAATCTCGCGGCGCCTGACGCTTTAACCAGGCGCACCAAGCGTCCCAGAGGACGAACGGCCGGCGGGACGGCCGCTGCCTCACGCGCGGGTAGCGACGAGGAAGCCGCCAGGGGACGGGTCGGCCGGACCGCGTCCGTAGTCGGCGACTACCGCTGGTCGGTCGTGCAGCTCCGGGCGCCAGCCGTGCTCCGCCAGCCAACCGGGCGCATCGCCTGGCGGTGACCAACCCGGCTCGGCGCAGCGGTGCCAACCAGTCTGTGCGCAGGTCTGGTGCCGCTGGCGGAGCGCGCCCGTGGACCACCACCGCGGCAGCAGCCATTGGCTCGACGACAGCATCGCCTGCCAGCAGGTCCGGGACGCCGTGGCGCTCATCTGACTACACGGCCGACGAGGCCATCTGGCCGCCGTGCGTCCCGCCCTGGCCTACGGCGTTGCGAGCAACGTCGAGGTGGACGTGGAGCTTGCCCCCGTCAGCAGCGGCGCCCATCCCGCCGTGCCGCAAGCGCATTCGCGCGTTACGACCCGCCAGACAACGCCCGTCAGCCGGATCAGGGCTGAGCGGTCTTGGGTCGCCAGATCCCGAAGCGGTTTCCCAGCGGATCGGCGAGATGTGCGAACTCGATCCTCCCGTTGTCGACGAGCGGGACGACCACTACCGCCCCGGGCTCTTGTGCCCGCTCGATCGCGGCGTGCACATCCTCGACTCGGACGTAGAAGATGGCCCAATTCGCGCCGCCCATCTGCGAGGGTGTCCCACAGGCCGCCGCGATTCTCGTCGATCATGCTGTACCGAGCGGGCATCGCGGGCTCCCCGACGCTCCACTCGAAGAGCGTGCCGTAGAACGCCTTGGACCTCTCGGGATCCGGTGATCCGATTTCGAAATAGTTGACCTCGTTCGTCATGCCAACCTCCGCGGGTCAAGAGCTCCGACGGCCGCAGCATAGGGACGCGGTCCGACAACGCGAACACCCCGACCGCGCGCACGCGAAGGTGTCGAGCTGGCCGGCTGGCCCATCGCGCCCGCCAGGGCGGACTCCCGCCTGTCAAGTGTCGTCGACGCGCAGCTCGTCATCCACACGTCTGCGGCGAGCCGGCCACCCGGACCCGCAGGCGGTGTCGCAGCGGAGACTCTGCTGGAAGCCGATCCGCTGCGAGACGCGGTTGGTGCTTCCGGTCGACGTTGGGCTATTGACATGGGTCCGTGATGCTCTGAGCGCCCGACGCTGTCGGCTCCGGAGGTCGCCGGCGTACGATCGAGGCGTGATTATCGCCGTTCACACGTTGGTCTATGCCGACGACGCCGAACTGGCGCGGGCCTTCTTTCGCGACGTCCTCGGCTGGGCACACATCGACGCCCAGGGTGGGTGGCTGATCTTCAAGACCGGGCCGTCGGAACTCGGCGTCCACCCCACTTCAGAAGGCCAAGGCGGCAACGACTGGTCGACCAACCAACGCCACGAGATCTCGCTCATGTGCGACGACATCGAACAGACCGTTGCCGAGCTCACAGCCAGGGGCGCTGAGTTCACCCGCGGGATCAAGGACGAGGGCTTCGGCCTGACGACAATGCTCAAGATCCCTGGTGCAACCGAGATGATGCTGTACCAGCCCCGACACCCGCCAGCACACAGCCTCTGAGAGCGAGCGCTGGCGGCCAGCCGTACCCGCATGTCGTTCGGCTAACGGCACGGGGACTCCGCGGTGTGGGCCGGAGCCACAGCAGCGACCGCCGCGCCGTCGAGGCGAAGGTGATCGATGCTGCCGCGTCAGGCGCCGAACGGGCCTCCGGCGTAGTTGCCGAAGTACAGCCGCAGTGCCGTCCTTGTCGAGCGGTACGCCTCCTGGGCGAGGATGCGCTCCCGTAGCTCGAGGGGGTGTGTGTGCCGAGAACTCCATCCGCGGCGTGAGCAGCGGTGTTCTGAGGGCCGACGGTGGGTCATCGGGGCTGTCGGTCAGGATGATGACCGTGTTGCTGCGCCTGATCTACCTTGCTCTTACTCACCTGTTTGCCGCGATACGGCTGCTGGGCCGCGACAGCGCCGTCAAGGATGTGGAGATCTTGGTGCTAGGCCACCAGCTCGCCGTCCTCGAGCGCGAGAGCGGTGTTTCCGAAACTGGGTCGCGCCGACCGGAGCCTGCTCGCCGCACTGCTACACCGGCTGCCGCGGTCCGGGCTGTTTTAGGTCACCAGGAGCATGCGCGGCGGCCCGTAGCAAGCCATGCTGGTGATATCCGGACCAATGGAACGCACGCCCTCATCACTCTGGCGCACTTCCTTTGTGGAGTCGAACGAACTGGCCCGCACGATACCGACAGTCCGCGGCGCAGGTACCCGACGAGCAGATCTCCTCGATGCCGCAATCGCATCGGTAGCCCACATGGTGACAAGAATCTCGCCGGGTTGGCGGCGGCTTGTGCCCTGCCACTGACGAGCAGCCGTCCGGACCGGCAGTCTGTGAGGTCGACAAGGCCGGTCATGCGCGCCTCTCCGTTCTCCGACGACCCGCAGGCGCCGAGGTTCCTCAGCGTCGGCCTGCTCCCTCTGGCAGCGAGCAGTTTGGCGAGTGCGGCCTCGCCGAGTGCTTCCGCGATCTCGCGGCGCGTCAAGGTGATGCCGTCCATTTCGTCCGGCTCCTTGGCTGTAGTTGGAACGGTGGGGGCACCGCTAACTCCGGGGGGCACCTTAAGGGGGGCACCGCTAAATCCGGAGGGGCACCGCTAACCGCGTAAGCGGACTGGTTTAGGGAGGCGCCTAGCCGGTAGACGCTGGCCCTGCCGGGTTTCCCCTTTGCGCGCTTGGTCCCGGCTGTCGCGAGCGTCAGCACGCGGCGATGGTCGAGCCCGGCTAGCGCCGTTCGGAGCGCTGTGAGCCCGAGGCCGCTGCCTTCGATGAGTGCGGCGCGAGGGATCGTCAACAGGTCGCTGCCTCGCTTGGCGGCGACGGCGGCGACGTACGTGAGTAGGGCTCGCTCGCTGGCTGTGAGGTCGTTGTCCTCTAGAGCGAACGTGGCGAGGGAGTCGGCCAGTGCTCGGGCGTTGTCTCGGGCGGCGTCAGCTGACCATGGCCTCTCCTGCTCACTGAGCCACCGCTCGGCCTCGTCCCACGCCTTCCACAGCCGCTTCCTCGCGGTCTTGGGATTGGCGGGGCGTCCTCCCGCGTCGGTGCTGTTCTGCCTGCCTAGGTTGCGTTCCACGACGAGGTCAGGAGGTGGCGATCCTCGATGTCGTGGACTTCACCGCGAACCCGGCGGCACCCGAGCTCGGCGGGTTCGGGGTGTGTCAGGTCCGGTACGGGAAGGCGATGCGGGGTTCGCCGCCGCGCCGTCGGGCGGTCGCGGCGGTGATGCCGTGGGCGAGTGAGGCGCTCGAGCAGTATCTGGTCGAGGTGCGTCCTCGCTACGGGGCTGCCGCGCATCCGGCGTTGTGGTTGACCGAGCGGGGCGGGCGGATCTCGACTCGGCAGGTTGATGACCGGTTCGCGTTGTGGCGGACGACGGCGGGACTGCCATGTGAGCTTTCGGTGCACTCCTTGCGGCATTCCCATGTTTCGCATCTGATCGAGACCGGGGTGGACCCGCTGTTCGTCCAGC
>JACCWP010000039.1 GCA_013697585.1 Nocardioidaceae bacterium | reverse complement strand
CAGCGAGCTCGACCGTCAGGCTGCCGTCTGGGCAGGCCTCGGGCACGAACTGTCCGACCTCGCGCTCGACTCCTTGCGCGCCGCACTCGCCGACGACCCCACCGCGCCCACGACCCAGGAGCGGGTTCCGTTCGTGCTCGTCGTGCCGGGGGCCGGCATACCCGCCGAGCGCGCTATGGCGCGCACCTCCTTGGGGGGCAGGCCGGGATCGGTCAACCAGCACGCGGGTGACATCGACAGCTTCGCGCCGATGCGGTCAGTGGGGCAGCCGCCCGCTGGCGCATACCTGCTGGTCGACGTCGAGCGTGGCTCGGAGTTCTGCGGCGTGCCACCGGAGCTCGCGGTGATCACGCTCGCCGAACGCGGTCGCACACCGCTGACCGTCGCCGAGGGCGTCGCCCTGATCACAGTGCACCCCGAGGTGCTGGAGACCAATCACTGCTTCTCGCTGGCGGGCTCGCGTGCGGGCGACCGCAGGGTCCCCGCGATCTGGATCAGCAAGCGGGCCCCGCACCTCGGCTGGTGCTTTGCCGGCACCCCGCACAGTTGGCTGGGCGTCGCGTCCGCCGGCGCCCGCAGACCACCGCCGGCGAGCTCTGCATAGGCTGCCGGCGTGCCCGAAGGAGACAGCGTGTGGCGGGCCGCTCGTCGGCTCGACCGCGGTCTGCTGGGACGCCGCATTGTTTGCAGCGACTTCCGGGTACCTCGGTACGCGACCGCTGACCTCTCAGGCAGGTTGGTGCTCGGCACGGGCACGTACGGCAAGCACCTGTTCACCCGCTTCGACGACGAGACGACACTGCACACCCACCTGCGGATGGACGGCGAGTGGACGGTGCTGCGGCCGGGTCGGCGGCTGCCCGGCCGATTGGCCGGTGACATCCGGGTGCTGCTGCGTACGGCCGACGGCCGCCAGGGTCTCGCCCTGCGGATGCCCGTGGTGGAGCTCCTGGCCACCAGCGCGGAGGCCGAGATCACTGCGCACCTCGGGCCTGATCCGCTGCGCGACGACTGGGACGGCGCCGAGGCGGAGCGCCGGCTTGCCGCGCAGCCGTCTCGGCCGCTGGCGGCGGCGCTGCTCGATCAGCGCACCCTGGCGGGGCTCGGGAACCTCTGGGTCAACGAGGTGCTGTTCGTGCGGGGACACAGCCCGTGGACTCCCGCAGGCGCGGTCGACAGGCCAGCACTGCTCTCGGCGGCCGTACGCATGCTCCGCCAGTCGATCACGGTGCGCGGCAACGGCCAGGTCACGACGGGCAACCCGCGGCCCGGCGAGGAACACTGGGTCTATGGCCGGTCCGGGCAACCGTGTCGCCGCTGTCGGAGCACCATCCGGTACGCCCCCGAGCGGCCGGGCGACGCCGCGCGGCGGGCGACCTGGTGGTGCCCGTACTGCCAACCAGGTCCCGGCCCGGACGGCACGGAGTCCGGGCACCCGTCAAGGAACCAAGTGTCGAGACAGGGAGCGCAGCCATGACCGCTGACCAGCAACGGCGCCCGCACGTCGTCGTGCTCGGCGGCGGATTCGGTGGGCTCGCTGCCGTGCACGGTCTGCGCAGGCTGCCGGTCGACGTGACGCTGATCGACCGGCACGCCTACAACACCTTTCAGCCGTTGCTCTATCAGGTGGCCACCGCCGGACTCAATCCCGGTGACATCACCTACTTCCTGCGCTCGGTGCACCAGCGGCAACCCAACATGCGCTTCAGCAAGGGTGAGGTCACGCACGTCGACACGACTGCAAAGCGGGTGCACCTCGACGCGGACCTGTCCTACGACTACGACTACCTGGTGGTCGCGACCGGCGTGACCACCAACTACTTCGGCGTTCCTGGTGCCGAGGAGCACGCGCTGGCGCTGTACACCCGGGCGCAGGCGCTCAGGCTGCGCGACCGGATGTTCAGCGACCTCGAGCGCGCCGTACGCCGTGGTCAACCGCGAGACCTGCGCGTCGTCGTCGTCGGCGGTGGCGCGACCGGCGTCGAGATGGCCGGCACGCTGGCAGAGCTGCGCAACGACGGTGCCGCGCGGCTGTATCCCGAGCTGGACGCTGACCGCATGCACATCACCTTGGTCGAGATGACCGACGAGCTGCTGGCACCGTTCTCCCGTCGGCTGCGCGGCTATACCCGTCGGGCCCTGGAGGGTCGCGGCGTGCAGCTGCGGCTCGGCACCACGGTCAAGCAGGTACGTCCCGACGGCGTCGTCGTCGACGACGGTGAGCTGATCGAAGCAGGCATGGTCGTGTGGGCCAGCGGGATCAAGGCGCCCGACGAGATCGGGGGCTGGGGTTTGCCGCAAGGCAAGGCCGGCCGGATCGAGATCAGCGCCGACCTGCGCGTACGCGGCTTTGACGACGTGTTCGCCGTCGGCGACATCGCGATCGGGCCGGACGCCCTGCCGCAGCTCGCGCAGCCGGCGCTGCAGGGCGGGAAGCACGCCGCTCGGCAGATCGCGCAGCTGCTGCGCGGTGCGCCCACGACACAGTTCCGCTACTGGGACAAAGGGATTCTTGCCACCATCGGCCGGAGCTCCGCCGTCGCGCAGATCCGGCACGTCCCCGCGCTCACCGGATTCGTCGCCTGGGTGATCTGGTTGTTCGTGCACATCATCTCGCTGCTCGACAACCGCAACCGGATTGCGACTATCGCCAACCTGTCGGTGCGGTACCTGTCGTGGCCCCGCTCGTACAACGCGATCGTGGGTGAGGTGGAGACGCCCCCACGTGCGTCGAACCAGTCGCGGGGAGCGCGTGAGGCGCACGGGCGCAGCCGCACCCGGTGAGGCCCGGCCACGTACCCTCGACAAGCGTGGGAACCGATGACGACCTGGCGCGGGCGGTCGCCCTGCTGGCAGGTCGGAGGCTGGTGGCGCTGACCGGCGCCGGGCTGTCCACCGACTCCGGTATCCCCGACTACCGCGGCCCGGGCTCCCCGGGTAGAACGCCGATGACCTACGACGAGTTCTGCAGCGGACGCGCAGCACAGCAACGCTACTGGTCGCGTGCGTTCGTGGGCTGGCAGCACATGGCAGGGGCCGGACCCAACGCCGGTCACCACAGCCTGGTCGCGCTCGAGCGCGGCAGTGTCGTCACCTCACTGGTCACCCAGAACGTCGACGGCTTGCACGCCGCGGCCGGGCACCGCCGCCTGCTCGATCTGCACGGGAGGCTCTCCGAGGTCGTATGCCTGGCCTGTCAGGCGATCAGCCCGCGCGCTCGGCTGCAGACGAGACTGGCAGCCCTCAACCCGACGCGTGCGCGCGCCGACAGCAACGACGTCGAGATCGCGCCGGACGGTGACGCGCTGGTCGAGGACGCCGCAGAGTTCGAGATCGCGGGGTGTGAGGCCTGTGGGGGGCGGCTCAAGCCGCACGTCGTGTTCTTCGGCGAGAACGTGCCGCGCCAGCGGGTGACCACCGCGACTGCCTGGGTGGACGAGGCCGAGGCGCTCCTGGTCGTGGGCTCGTCCCTGACAGTCATGAGCGGCTTCCGGTTCGTCCGCCAGGCAGCACGGATCGGCATGCCGATCGTGATCGTCAACCGCGGTGCCACCCGGGGCGACGAGCTCGCCAGCGTGCGCGTCGATGCCGGCTGCTCGCCCACGCTGGGCGCCTTCGTCGAGACGCTGCTCGGCGTACCTGCCTGAGGATCGCGGGCCGCACTAGGGTCGAGTGTCATGGACCCGCGAGCTGGACAGCGTGCCCAGCCGGACGACCTGGTCGACCTGGCGGCACTCGAGTCGGCCTACTACGACACCGTTCCGGATTCGGACGACCCGTCCCAGCAGGTCGCCTTCGGCACCTCGGGTCACCGTGGCTCGAGCCTCGACGGCGCGTTCAACGAGGCGCACATCGTGGCGATCACGCAGGCGATCTGTGAGTACCGCGCCGAGCAAGGGATTCGTGGGCCGTTGCTGCTGGCTCGCGACACCCACGCGCTGTCGCTTCCGGCGTGGCGCACGGCGCTCGAGGTGCTGGTCGCGGCCGGCGTCACGACGCTGGTCGACGAGCGGGACGGCTACACGCCGACCCCTGCCTTGTCGCACGCGATCCTGCGGCTCAACAGGGCGGGTGACCACAGCCAGGTCGACGGCATCGTCGTCACGCCGTCGCACAACCCACCGCGCGACGGGGGGTTCAAGTACAACCCGCCGCACGGCGGCCCCGCAGGCAGCGAGGCGACGGGGTGGATCGCCGACCGGGCGAACGCCCTGCTGCGCAGCGGCATCGATGGCATCAAGCGGGCAGGCTCCCAGCAGACCACGGACGCCCGCGTCGGCTACGACTACCTCGGCCACTACGTCGACGACCTGACCACCGCGCTCGACATCGAGGCGATCCGCGAGGCGGGGGTGCGGATCGGAGCCGACCCTATGGGCGGCGCGAGCGTCGCGTACTGGGGCGAGATCGCCGAGCGGCATCGACTCGATCTCACCGTTGTCAACGACCAGGTGGATCCTCGATGGGCGTTCATGACCCTCGATCACGACGGCAAGATCCGGATGGACTGTTCGTCGCCATCCGCGATGGCTTCGCTGGTCGACAGCCGGGCCGCGTACGACATCTCGACCGGCAACGACGCCGACGCCGACCGGCACGGAATCGTCACACCAGACGCGGGCCTGCTGAACCCCAACCACTTCCTCGCCGTCGCGATCGACTATCTGCTGGCGAGCCGGTCGTGGTCGGACCGCGTCGCCGTCGGCAAGACACTGGTGTCGTCGAGCATGATCGATCGCGTGGTCACGGCGCGGGGGCGGCAGCTGCTCGAGGTGCCGGTCGGCTTCAAGTGGTTCGTGCCCGGCCTGCTCGACGGGTCGCTCGGCTTCGGGGGGGAGGAGAGCGCCGGCGCGAGCTTCCTCCGGCGCGACGCCACCACCTGGACCACCGACAAGGACGGCATCCTGCTCGCCCTGCTGGCCAGCGAGATTCTCGCGGTCACCGGTCAGTCACCGAGCCAGCTCTATACCGGGCTGACCGAGCGCTTCGGCGCACCCGCGTACGCACGTGTCGACGCGGCCGCATCACGCGACGACAAGGCAGCCTTGGCGCGGCTCTGCGCCGACGCCGTGACCGCGACCGAGCTCGGCGGCGACCCGATCACCCAGCGGCTCACCACGGCCCCCGGCAACGACGCACCGCTCGGCGGGCTCAAGGTCCTGACCGAGCGAGCGTGGTTCGCCGCTCGGCCGTCCGGCACGGAGGACGTCTACAAGATCTATGCCGAGTCATTCGTCGGTCAAGACCATCTGGAGCGGGTGCAGGAGGAGGCCCAGGCGGTCGTCTCGGCCGCGCTTGCCCGCTGACGCCTGAGCACTACACGCGTGTAGTTCGCAAGTCGACACGCCGTGGGGCTAGCGGGTTGTTTGGTATTGGTGTTCTCTGTGTGACTGAAGTGGTTCAGGAGACGTAGGGGAGAGGTGGTGGCACCGTGCGGCAGCCCGGCCTGGCCAGGAACGGGATGACCGCGCGGCGCCGAGGCACCGTGCTGGCCGCGGCCGCTCTGGCGGTGCTCTGCGCCGGGGGCGTGCTGGTTCCGGCGGTGGCCGACGACGAGCTGCCTCCCGGCACCCCCTCGGCAGCCGACATCGACGACGCCGAGGCGCAGGTTGCTGCCCGTGCCGACCAGGTTGGCCAGCTGCAAGCTCAGCTGGCGTTGGCCGAGCAGGAGCTCGACCAGGTGCGGGTCGCCGCCATGCAGGCGAGCGAGGCATACAACGGCGCCAGGTACCAGCTCCAGCAGGCCCGCACCGCGGCGCAGGTGGCCGCCGGCAGGTCGCGTGCCGCGGCCGCGGAGGTCGAGCGGCACCGGCGCGAGCTGGAAGGGTTTGCCGTCGAGAGCGCTCAGGACGCCACGTCCCTCGGCCAGGTCGGGACCCTGCTGGATGCCGGCGGCCCGCAGCAGCTGCTGGTGCAGTACGGCGCGTGGACGGGTACGACAACGGCGTTGCAGTCGGGACTCGACGAGTGGTCGGTGTCCCAGACGATCGCCGAGGTGCTGCAGCAGGCGAGGACCGACGCGCTCGCTTCGCGTGCCGCGGCCGCCCAGGCTGCCGCTGCGGCTCGGGAGGCCGCGGAGGCAGCAGTCACGAACGCGCAGCAACAGGAAGTGGCCCTGGCCTCCCAGACCGACGATCTGGTCGCGGCCCTCGCCGACGCGCAGCAGATCTCGGTCTCGCTGGCCCGCCAGCGCCAGGACGCACTCGCCGAGGCGGCAGCGCGGGCCGCCGAGGAGGCGGCCGAGGCAGCGGCCCAGGAGGAAGCCGAGGCAGCGGCTCGGGAGGAGGCCGAGGCAGCGGCTCGGGAGGAAGCCGAGGCAGCGGCCCAGGAGGAGGCCGAGGCAGCGGCCCAGGAGCCGACTCCCACGCCGGTGCCCACACCGACGCCGAATCCCACCCCTGAGCCCACGCCCACCGTGACGCCGAGCCCTGCTCCTACCCCGACGACGACGCCCACCCCGACGACGACGCCCACCCCAACGC
>JACCWP010000019.1 GCA_013697585.1 Nocardioidaceae bacterium | reverse complement strand
GAACGGAAGTGGCCGTGACGCGGCAGCCTCTCCCCGCGAGCGCGTCGTCGAGGGCTTTCACCTCGGGGAGGTCCTCCGGCGGGTTGGCGCCACGGGCCCGGGTGATCCGGACAAGCGGGCACGAGCTGTCGATGCCAGGGGCGCCGGGGGTCCAGTCCTTGCCGTAGAACAGCGGGGAAACCGCCTTGGCCTGAGCCTCCTGGCATTTTGGTGCCGCGAAGCCGTCCCAGTCACAGCCCAGGTACAGCTCGATGTTGCGGTAGCCGGGCGGGCCCTCGTCCTTCGCATTGGGCAGTGTTTGCTTCGTCTGCAGGGCGTTGATGTCCTTCCACATGTCGACCGGCCCGGACAGGCTGTACGCCATCGTGATCTTGCCGGGCTTGGCCTGGTTCGCGTTGAACGCGGCGAGCAGCGACATCTGACCACCGGATGACCCGCCGATGAACGAGACCTTGCTCGGGTCGATCTTGTACGTCAACCGGTTGGCTTTCGCCCAGGCGACTGCCTGTTCGACCGCGTCCTCTTGCATCGTGGTGCCGACGACGCGGGGGACATCCGACGCCTTCGGGTAGTCCATGATCAGCGCGACATAGCCGGCCTTGGCAAAGTCCTTCGCCACCCGGACGAACCTTGGTGAGCGCCTGGACGCATCGGCGATCCACCCGCCGCCGTGGATGATCACGACCAGCGGCTTCGAGCGGTTGGTGTCCTTCGCGAAGAGGTCGAGACAGAATCCCGGGTCCTCGGGCGCAACTTTGGGTGGGACGCAGGTTCGAGGGTCCGCCGCGGAGTTGTAGTTCAGGTCATAGAAGGGGACGATCGCTGCGGTCCGCCCTGCTGCACCCTCGCGGTCGGCGGTCACCTCCGCGGTGGCGCTCGGCGTGAGGACCGCAGCGGTGACCGCGAGCGCCCCGCTGAGCGCCAACGACGTCATGGCCGCGCGACGCGCAGGGCGGTGCGCGGACCGCTTCGACGACCGGCGAGCGGTTCCGCCGTCGAGGTCCTTGCGGAGGTGTCGGTTCACTACGAGCTCCCGGAGCGTTCGTCGAGCTGAGTCGAGTCCTTGACCGTGAAGTTTACCCGCAACGGCTTGGACGAGTCGTCGCCCGGCGAGCCGGACTCAGCTCGCGCCGGGGGGAGGTGCGAGGAGGCGGCGGGGCAGGCTTCATGTGCTCGTCCAGGTCAGCGATCACACTCGGGCCGATGAGCGGCCACTGGGCGCACCCGTGCTCCGTACCAGCCAGCCTGGCCACGGCACGCGGATCCGCTGCCGTACCGCACCCCCTTCCCAGGAGTCGAGCGACGAGGTCCTCCGCCTCGACCATGTCCTCGGTCTCGGACCGGGTGATCCGGACGAGTGGGCACGTCGGGCCGCCGAGGTACAGCGGGGAAACCGCCTTGGCCTGAGCCTTCTGGCAGGTTGGTGCCGTGGCGCCGTCCCAGTCACAGCCCAGGTACAGCTCGATGTTGCGGTAGCCGGGCGGGCCCTCGTCCTCCGCATTCGGAGGGCTCGGCGCAGGTCCAGCGGCGCTGGCGGCGCGTTCGCGGCAATGGGCGGGCACAGCAACCCAATGGCATCGAGGATGTCGTTCACAGTGAGCAGGGCGACTCGCCCTGGCACACCTCCCGGCAGCGACCTCAGTTCAACCCGCCACTGGCGGCCGGGTCGGATGGATCGTAGATTCCACCCATGGAAAACGTGTACCTGAATGAAGCCTCCATGCAGCGGGCTGTCGGCAAGGGCCACCACCGCGCCGTCGTGGGCGGTTCGTGGGATGCGGTCGGCCATCTTCAGTTCGACTTCATGACGGGCCATGGTCTCAAGCCGCATCACCGCTTCATCGACGTGGGCTGCGGAAGTCTGCGCGGAGGCGTTCACTTCGTCGGCTACTTGGAGCAAGGCAACTACTTCGGGGTCGACGCAAGCCAGGCATTAATAGACGCCGGCATCAACATCGAGCTCGCGAAGGCGGGGCTCGAGGGACGGCTGCCGCGCGACAACGTCGTCTGCACAAACGAGTTCGACTTCAGCGCTTTCGCCCAACCGTTCGACTACGGCCTGGCCCTTTCGGTCTTCACTCATTTGTCGTTCAACACCGTGCGTGTGTGCCTCGAGCGTCTAGCGCCCGCTATGAGCATCGGCGGCGTATTCTTCGCCAGTTACTTCCTCGTCTCCGATGGTCCTACGCACCGGCCTTTGGTCCACAAACCCGGCGGCATAGTAACCCACGGTTCGAAGGATCCGTTCCATTACCGAACCGACGACTTCCGGCACGCGATTTCGGGCCTGCCGTGGGCGCTGGACGACCTCGGCGACTGGGGCCACCCCCGCGACCAGCGCATGTTGGCCTTCACGCGGCTGGCGTGATCGAGCGCGGCCGGTGGGGGTCGCCTCGAGGCGTAGGGAGAGCTCCTGTGAAGGACGCGATCGATAAGGCCCGCGGGTTGGTCGCGTGGGCGCTGACGACCATCGTCGTGCCAACTGCGCTGCGCGTGCTGCTCAATGTCGTGTTCACCGAGCGGCGGTTCGAGCGGGGTCTCGGCACTAGCTCACGCGATGCCGAGCAGCAACGAAGCGGCTGAGGCGTGCTCGTGGAGTGCCTGGCTGACCGATGCATCGCCGTAGCGCTGGGTCGATACGGTGGGTCCCCAGTACGGCGTACCATGGACGTGGAAGTTCTCACCGTGCGTGCGGCGCCAACTACCCGAGTCTACGGCGACCAGGCGCATCGCGACGAGCGAGTCTCGGACGAAGCCTGAAGGAGACCCATGGCAGCGATCGGTGGACGGCCGCTGGCCCGCGTCGGTCCAGAGCTGCGCAGCTGGTGCATCGCAGGCAGCCCCCCGGTCGTGACGCCATGAAGGTCGCGCTGATCGGTGCTTGCGCCACGGCTGGAAGCGTCTGCCTCGGGGGGCTCGTCGCGATTCCATCGGAGGTCGTGCCCGTCTCGCTCACGACCGACTCGACCGCAGCCTGGTTCGAACCACTACCTCCCATTCCAGGGGACCGATTCCGTGATGTCGATGTCACGGACATCGACGGGAACGGTCTGCTGGACATCTTTGCCCCGGCCCACTCGTTCGAGGCGCGTCTATACCGGAACACCGGAGGTCTGACCTTTTCCGCGAACGAGATCGCCGCCTACGGTCTCGGACAGGATGCAGACTTCCCGAGGTGGGAGACTGGTGTTCCGCCGGTACTTGGTGCACCCGGCCTCTATGTCTACAGGAAGCTCGAGGGTGCTCCGCGCGATGAGGCGAACACCAGCCTGAATCTGGTGTGGCACAGCACTGGCACGACGGTCGCCAGAGTTGACCTGACGTTCTACGCGGCTACCACGATCGAGTACCAGCAGAAAGCCGGCCTGAGCCTCACCACCGGGGTCGATGGTGAAGGCCGGAAGATCTGGACCGTGTCCGGAAAGATCCAGGCCGGTGGGCAGGCAGCACTTCGCCCGACAGAGACTGGACTGCCGATCGACGTGACAGTGCGCCGCTCCGTCGCAGCAGCACAGATCTACGTCGGCCCGGACCTGGTACGTCCTGATCGTCGTACCTTCACGTTGCGCGCCAAGGATCGGCATGGCCTTGCGTTCGCGGACTTCATGGGCGACAACTTGCAGGACGCGTTCTGGGCAGTCGGCGGGGCCGGGGACACGGCTCAGCTGTACGAAGGGCTCATCGACGACGAGGTCTTTGTGAACGAGGGCGATGTCGAGGTCTTGCTCGGTCCGTCGTCCGGGGTGCGCAAGACGACTTGTCGAGGCTACGACGCCCGAGTTGTCGACGGTAACGGCGACGACAGACTGGACCTGTTCCTAGGTTGTTTTAAACAGCACCCGATGTTGTGGGTCCAAGACTCGGCCGGACACTTTACGCTCGATCCCCTGACCGGAGTAGCGCAGACGATCTACGGCACCCGGTGGGTCGACCTCGACAACGACAACGCCCAAGAGCTCGTCGGCACGGCCGGGACCAGCGTCGTGATCTACGAGCGCGACGCGAATGGCAGCTATCAGTTGTCCCAGTCCATCCCGGTCAGCACTGGGCCGGGCATGAGCCAGAGCATCCAATCCGCCGACTATGACGGCGACGGCTACCAGGACGTGTTCGTGCCGTCCAAGAGCGGCAGCGTCCTTCTGCGCAACACGAACGGGGTGCTGGCCCGCCAGGCGCTGGCGCCTCTTGCGCTACCGGCCACGGCGATCGGTGCGGCTTGGGCTGATGTCAACTCCGACGGTCTTCTGGATCTGCTCGCGATGCCCGGTGGCCTCTATCTGCAGAACCCGAACGGGACATTCGCCACGACGGGCGTGCTCGCCCACCTTCAGCCGACGTACATCGCCAGTGCCACTTTCGCGGATCTGGACAACGACGGCGCGCGTGACATCGTGACAAACCTGGAGACCAAGATCGACTACATCGCCAGGAACGTCTCTCCCCAAGGCAACTGGCTCCAGGTGAACCTGGCCGGCCCCAACGGGAACGCAAATGCGATCGGCGCCTACGTCACAGCGACGACCGGGACCAAGGTCCAGCGGCACTGGATCGGGGAATCAGACACCTCGTTGTTCTCGCAAGGCCACTATCGCCTCTACTTCGGTCTCGGCGCGGTGTCGGCGATCGACAAGCTGACCGTTCGCTGGCCGGACGGGACGGTTTCGACCCGGACCAATGTCGCGACCGACCAGATGATCAACATCTCGTACCCGTAGCTGCGCCGCCGGCACTCCTCGCCGCCATCGCCCCGACCCTCCCGGGCCGGTCCCGTGCGCGTTGGGTTGTCTCGATCAGCCGGGACCCGTCCGGGGCACCTGCGGCAGCTCGCCCACCGTGCGGACGTACCGCCGGTCCCGGCCGCTTCGACCGAGCACGCCGTGCAGGAGGCCGACGAGGAGGGCGCGACGCTCGGCCCAGCTCGAGGCGAGCTGGAAGCGGCGCAC
>JACCWP010000017.1 GCA_013697585.1 Nocardioidaceae bacterium | reverse complement strand
CGGAGACCCCGGGGCCTCGTCGCGTCTGTGAGTAGCCGATGAGCCACACTTCGACCCATGGCGTGGTGGGGCGAGCTGTTGGTGGGCCTCGTCGCGCTGATCGGTGTCGTCGGGGTGGTCGTCCCGGTCCTGCCGGGGCTGCTCCTGGTCTGGGCCGCCGTCGTCTGCTGGGGCGTGGTCGAGCGCGGACCCACCGGCTGGTGGGTCGTGGTCGCCGCGACCGTCATCGCCGCGATCAGCCAGGTGGTCAAGTACGCCGTGCCCGGCCGACGCCTGCAGCGTGCCGGTGTCGCGACCCGATCGCTCCTGATCGGCGGCCTCGCGGGCGTGGTCGGGTTCTTCGTACTGCCGGTGGTGGGGCTCGTGGTCGGCTTCGTCGTCGGGGTCTATGCAGCCGAGCGGTCCCGCCTGCGCGATCATGCGGCGGCCAAGACCGCCACCAGGCACGCACTCGAGGCGGCCGGGCTGTCGATCCTGCTCGAGCTGGCCGCGGCGCTGCTGATCGGCGGCGGGTGGCTGGTGATCATGGTCGCGACATGAGAGCCGAGCCACAAAGAAGAGTGCGCTGATGGCCACCAGGGTGCTGCTGCATCTGGGCCTGCCCAAGAGCGGCACCACGTACCTGCAGGACGTGGTGTGGGGCAATCGAGAGACCCTGGCCCAACAGGGGTTGCTCTACCCGGGACAGCGTCGTGGCCTGCACCGCAGGGCCTCTCATGCCGTCCAGGGCCGTCCCGGCGCCAACGTCCGGGCCTGGGAGCGGCTCCTCGACGAGATCCGCCCGTGGGACGGCACGGCACTGGTCAGCCACGAGTCGCTCGGCGCCGCGAGCCGCGAGCAGGCAGCCCGCGTGCTGGCCGACCTGGCGCCAGCCGAGACTCATCTGGTGGTGACCGCCCGCGACTTTGGCGCACTGGTTCCCTCGGTGTGGCAGCAGCGCCTCAAGCGCGGTGGGACAGCCCCGCTGGACGCGTTCGAGGTCCCGGCCGACGACGGGACGATGTGGAGCTGGCGCGGTCTCGACCCAGCCGACGTGCTCGATCGCTGGGCACCCGACATACCACCCGAAAGGGTGCACCTGATCGTCAGTCCGCCAGCCGGGTCCGGCGACAACCTGCTCTGGCGCCGCTTCGCCACCGTCTGCGACGTCGATCCCACCAGCTGCGAGCTTCACCACGCCCGCGCCAACACCTCCCTCGGCGCGCCGTCGGCGGAGCTGTTGCGGCGGGTGGTGAGCGAGCTTGGCCCGGAGTTCAGCACTGCCGAGGTGAGCCGCTACTGGGTCAAGCGCAGGCTTGCCGACCCCGTCCTCGCTCCGCTGGGTGGCGCGCGCCTGGCATTGCACCCAGCGGCGCTCCCAGCGCTGCAGGCCCGTGCCGAACGCTGCATCCAGCGGCTCCGGGACGCCGGCTACGCAGTCTTGGGGGACCTCGACGAACTACGCCCGGCCCCCGGCCGGGACCATGCGGCCGCGGGTGTTGCTCCACCTACCGACGAGGAGCTGCTGGACACCGCGACCACCGCGCTCGCCCGCCTGCTCGCCAGCTGGCGGGCCGAGAGCACCGGGACCGGGATCGACGACCCCGACGACGACTGATCCCCGTGGAACTCTGCGCGGCCACCGATGGCGACCGCAGCCTCGACGTGGCACCATCGCCCGGTGCTGACCGACCTGCAGATCGCCCAGGCCGCCACCCTCAAGCCCCTCGGTGACATCGCCGGCGAGATGGGGATAGCGCCGCACCTGCTCGAGCCGCACGGCGACGAGGTGGCCAAGATCCGGCTCGAGGCCGTCGCCGAGCTCGCGGACCGGCCGCGCGCGCGATACGTGGTCGTCACGGCTGTCACACCCACACCACTCGGCGAGGGCAAGACCACCACGACCGTCGGGCTCGGGCAGGCGATGCGTCACGTGGGCCGGACGGCGACGATCGCGATCCGGCAGCCGTCCATGGGCCCGACCTTCGGCATCAAGGGTGGAGCGGCGGGTGGTGGCTACAGCCAGGTCGTGCCGATGGAGATCCTCAACCTCCATCTCACCGGCGACTTCCACGCCGTTACGGCCGCGCACAACCTGCTGGCCGCGCTGGTCGACAACCACCTGCACCACGGCAACGCCCGTGGCCTCGACGTCGACGCCATCACCTGGCGACGCGTGCTCGACGTCAATGACCGGGCGCTGCGCCAGATCGTCGTGGGCCTGGGCCCCAAGCTGGACGGCGTCACCCGGCAGACCGGCTTCGACATCACGGCCGCCTCGGAGGTCATGGCTGTGCTCGCGCTCGCCCGGTCCCTGCCCGAGATGCGTGAGCGGCTGGCCCGCATCGTGGTCGGCTACACCGCTGCGGGTGCCGCCGTCAGCGCCGACGACATCGGCGGGGCGGGCGCGATGGCGGTCATGATGCGCGAGGCGCTCAAGCCCAATCTGCTGCAGACCCTGGAGAACACGCCGGTGCTGGTGCACGCCGGCCCCTTCGGCAACATCGCCCACGGCAACTCCTCCGTGGTGGCCGACCTGATCGGCATCCGTGCCGGCGACGTCCTGGTCACCGAGGCGGGCTTCGGCGCCGACATGGGCGCAGAGAGGTTCTTCAACATCAAGTGCCGCACCTCCGGCTTGACGCCTGATGCCGCCGTCGTCGTCACGACGGTGCGGGCGCTCAAGGCGCACTCGGGCCGGCACCGGGTCGTCGCCGGCCGGGCCCTTCCCGAAGCACTCCTGGCCGAGAACCCCGACGAGATTCACATCGGGGGTGCCAACCTGAGAAAGCAGGTCGACAACGTGCGCCTGCACGGCGTGACCCCGGTGGTGGCGATCAACGCGTTCCCCGACGACCACCCCTCCGAGCACGAGGCGATCCGTGAGATCGCCGCCGAGCTCGGCGTACGGGTGGCGGTCTGCACCCACTTCGGTGACGGCGGGCGCGGCGCCACCGAGCTCGCCGAGGCAGTGCTCGAGGCTGCCGACGAGCCGTCCGAGTTCCGCCTGCTCTACCCGGACGAGGCTTCGCTGCGCGACAAGATCGAGACCGTGGCCAGCAGGGTCTACGGCGCCGACGGTGTGGACTACAGCTCGGCCGCGGCCAAGCAGCTGGACACCCACGAGCGCAACGGCTTCGGCCACCTGCCGGTCTGCGTGGCCAAGACGCACCTGTCGCTGTCGTCCGATCCCGCCCTGACCGGAGCGCCCACCGGCTGGCGACTGCCCGTACGAGAGGTGCGCGCCTCGGTCGGAGCCGGCTTCGTCTACCCCATCTGCGGAGACATGCGGACCATGCCGGGCCTGGGGGCCAACCCGGCCGCGTTTCGCATCGACCTCGACGACGCGGGCGAGATCGTGGGGCTGTCCTGACCCGGCCGCTGGTCGACAGCACCGTACGCAGCGTGCTGGACGCCGTCGCCGACCGCAGCACCGCGCCGGGTGGCGGCCCCGCGGCCTGCATGGTCGCTGCGCTGGCGGCTGCCCTGACCGCGATGGCCGCACGGTTCGCCGACGACGAGCCCACCGCCACAGCCGCCGACACCCTGGTCACCCGGCTGGCCGACCTGGCCGACGCCGACATCGCTGCGTACGGGGCCTACGCGGCCGCGCGCCGCGCCCGCTCCGGCGACGTGCAGGCCGCCCTCGATCGGGCCGTCGACGTGCCCTTGCAGGTCGCCGCTGCCGCTGCCGAGATCAGCCGGCTAGCGGACCGGCTGGTGCGAGAGGGCAACCCGCGGCTACGCGGCGACGCCGCCACTGCCGCCGAGCTGGCGCTCGCGGCCGCCAGGGCCTGCGCGCACCTGGTGGACGAGAACCTCGCGAGCTCGCCCGACGACCCGCGACGACGGCAGGCCTGGGACTACGCCAGCTCGGCGGCACCTCCCCCCGCCGGTCTTCCGGCTGAATGATCCTCCGGGCACCAGCCCGGCCGGACCATTGACGGCAGCCGACGCGGAGCAGCCTCTAACGGGCGCCACCCGTCGGCGGTCGTCACCACATCCGGTGAGGTCGCCCGGTCCTGCCACACGTCGTTCATCTGGGCGCAATGTCTGCCTGCGTCTGCGGCATGTCGGAGGGCCCTCAATGTCTTGGGCAGAGCCGGTTCGCGACCGGCTGATCCCCGGCTCGGCCCAAGGAGTGCGCATGACAGGGTCAGCGACCGGCGGCGTACGGTGGCCGTTGGCGCGGCCGCGGTCACGTCGACGCCTCGCCGCCACCACGCTCAGCGCAGTCGCGCAAGGCGCGCCGGATGACCAGCGTGGCTCCCCGACCACCATCGTGGATCCGTACGTGCTGCCGACGGTCGCAGGCGTCCGCATCGACTTTCTGCTGATCCAGGAGGACCCAGGCCCCGCCACCCTGCCCGCCGTGGTGCGCCCAGCAGCCACCGTCGCGACGAGTTTCACACTCCGCGACGGAGCGTTCACCGCGGCCGGTGGCCGCACCCTGCCCGCCGAGTCGGAGGTGTGCTGGACCTCAACTACACAGACATTTCCGTGACGGAGATCGGCGGGCACGAGGTCGACCGGCTCGACTTGACCCTGCCCGGGTACCATCGCCCGTGCTTCACAGGTTCCAGGGGGAGCAGCCACCACATCGGACCACGCCATGAGCCCCGTACACATACGCCCCCTCGGTGGCGCTACTGGCTGCCTGGTGATGATCCTGGTGTCCGTCGTGTTGTCTGTTGTGCTCACCGTCCTTCTCAACGCTCTCGCGCGCTGAGCCCCACTGGAGTCAACGACCACTACCGACGCCGGGCCTCAAGTGGGTCGTTTGGGTCAGCGATTGCGGCTGAGGATCTTGGCCCCGGCTCGGTGCAGTAGCGCTCCACCGAGGACGAGGACGGCGCCGAGGGCCAGAAACCCAAGGTCCCAAGACAGCGGGCCGCCGAGGTCGTCGCGGACGTGGTGCACGCCGAGGACTTGGTGGTCGATGATGCCTTCGACGAGGTTGAAGGCTCCCCACCCGGCGAGGAGCAGCCCGATCTGGAACCGCCAAGTGGGAGCGAGGCGACCCTGCTGCCAGGACGCGACCATCGCGGCGGTGCCGGCGACTACGAGAACCCAGGACAGGACGTGGAACAGGCCATCGGCGAAGGTGTTCGTTTCCAGCCCGGCCAACGTGGTCACCGGGTGGTCACCGGTGTCGCTGACCATGTGGTGCCACTGAAACAGTTGATGGATGACGATGCCGTCGATGAACCCGCCGAGACCCAGGCCAAGCAAGAGGCCAGGCAATCGGGTCGGTGGTCGAGCCTGCTGCATGGCCCGACCGTAACGGGCACGCTTCGACAGTGCTGACCGCTCACAAGGGGGTCGGGTCGCCGGCGACGGCCACTGTTGCAGCATGTCCACCGTGCCGACACCGAGGCTCCGCGGCGATCAGCTCAACCACTCGGCCCCGTCAGTCCCCGTAGTCGACCGGCGGCAGCCCGTCGGCGATCCGGCGGTCGTTGTATCCCGCGCGGAGCATGTCGAGCGGGGTGAAGCCGTGCTCGAGTCCCCACTTCTCCCGAGCGTCGAGCCACCACCGGCGGGCCGCCCACGGCTCCCCGAGATGGTCGTCGGACCTCGCCCACGCCGCCGCGTCGAACGTCCGCAACCGCTCGGGAGGCTTCAACGGTGAGCGGCGCCGCTTCGGCCTCACGAGCCGGCCTTCGGGCCGTAAGAAGTCACGCAGACCGCGCCGCGGCTCATGCGACCGCTCGGCGTCGACCGGGATGCGCAGCGCCGCGAGCAGCCGACCCAGGGTGAGGCCGCTGCTGGCGGACCTCGACCATCGCCAGGTGTGGTCGACCGTCGATCATCGGCCCGTCTCGGTCGACCACCCGCCTGCAGGTCGGCGATCAGGTCTCGCTATCGATGCGCTGACGCCAGTAGCAGCGGCGACCGCTGCAGGCCTAGGCCCGGAGTACCTCGCGGCCGGGGTCACCCGAACCGCACCCCGCTAGCCTCCTGCATCCTCGCCAGGGTCGACCGCACCCGTTCGTCGAGCATGGTCACCGGGCCGCCCCGGCGCCGACTGCTCCACCGGCAGGGCGTGGCGGCGTTCGGCCGGGCGGGACGGCTCCTGGCCGGGCCGGGGGCCGTAGCGGGCCAGCTCGGGGCGCTGCCGCACCAGCCGGTCGAGGTCGGCACGGATCGCGTCGCGGTCCACCCGGCCGGCGGGGTCGACGTACCGAGCCGGGTCGGTCACGTACCGGTGCACATCCACAGCGCGGGCCAGCTCGTGCTCGGCGTCCAGCTCCAGGAAGGTCCGCCCGCGCTCGGTCGCGGCGCCCGCGATGACGCCGGCTCGGGCCTCGGCTGGCAGCACGGAGTCGTCACCCGTTGCTTCGGGGTCGATCCCGACTCGTACGCGGCAGCGTCCCACCCGTGCGCGGTCGGGGCGGTGGGCTGCTCGGGCAGCCCAGCCTGATATCTGGACTAGGAGCGCTGTGCGTTGTAGCGTGCCGCCCTCGACGGGCCCTAACAGGCTTACTGACCTGCACAAACACTAGCGGCAGCGTACGAGGCTCAGTCCAGGTAGTCGCGCAGCACCTGGGAGCGCGACGGGTGGCGCAGCTTGCTCATCGTCTTGGACTCGATCTGCCGGATCCGCTCGCGGGTGACGCCGTAGACCTTGCCGATCTCGTCCAGCGTCTTGGGTTGGCCGTCGGTGAGTCCGAAACGCATCGAAACGACGCCGGCCTCGCGCTCGGACAGGGTGTCGAGCACCGCGTGCAGCTGCTCTTGCAGCAGCGTGAAGCTGACCGCGTCGGCGGGGACTATCGCCTCGGAGTCCTCGATCAGGTCGCCGAACTCGGAGTCGCCGTCCTCGCCGAGGGGGGTGTGCAGGCTGATCGGCTCCCGCCCGTACTTCTGAACCTCGACGACCTTCTCGGGCGTCATGTCGAGCTCCTTGGCGAGCTCTTCGGGGGTGGGCTCACGGCCGAGATCCTGCAGCATCTGCCGCTGCACCCGGGCCAGCTTGTTGATGACCTCGACCATGTGCACGGGGATCCGGATCGTGCGGGCCTGGTCGGCCATCGCGCGGGTGATCGCCTGCCGAATCCACCAGGTGGCATACGTCGAGAACTTGTAGCCCTTGGTGTAGTCGAACTTCTCGACCGCGCGGATCAAGCCGAGGTTGCCCTCCTGGATGAGGTCGAGGAAGAGCATGCCGCGGCCGGTGTAGCGCTTGGCGAGGCTGACCACGAGCCGGAGGTTGGCCTCCAGCAGGTGGTTCTTGGCGCGGTGACCGTCCCCGCCGATCCAGGACAGCTCGTCGAGCAGCTTGGCCGAGATCTTGCCGCCCTTGGCACGCTTCTCCTCGCTGAACAGGCCGGCCTCGATCCGCTTGGCGAGCTCGACCTCCTGCTCGGCGTTGAGCAGCGAGACCTTGCCGATCTGCTTGAGGTAGTCCTTGACCGGGTCGGCGGTGGCGCCCGCGACCATGACCTGCTGCTCCGGCTCGTCGCCCTCGTCGGCCGCGGAGAGGACGAAGCCCTTCTTCTCGTCCTCCTTCAGCGTGGGGTCCTCGACGAGATCCTTCTCGAACACCGAGTCGTCGATGTCCTCCAGAACCTTCTTGGCCCCGACCGCGACGCCGCCGACGGCGGCCTCGACCAGCTCCGTGTCGCCGACCGGAGCGACCACAGGGGGCTCGACCGGCGGGGTGCCGGTCGCCTTCTTCGCCGTGCCGGTCCGGCTGGAGGTGGCGGTCTTCCTCGTCGTAGCGGCCTTCTTGGCCCGCGGCGCGTCCTTGGCGGGCGCCTGCTTCTCGACGGTCTTCGGCGCAGACTTCGCTGGCGACTTCGAGGCCGGGCCGCTGGCGCCGTTGCTGCCGGCCTGGGCAGTCGCCGAGCCCGACTTGGCAGCGGCTCTCGAGCTGGACTTCTTGGCTGCCGGCTTCTTCGCGGCATGCTTCTTGGGCGCCGGTGAGCCGGTACGCGACGTCACGGTCGACCTCGTACGTGCTGCGGCGGACACCGGGACGGTCGGGCTGGACGACACGGACTACCTCTCGTCGAACGAGTTCAGGGCGCAACGAAGCCGGCCCTTGTCAAGCCGAACTCACCTGCCAGTGTGCCACGCCCACACGGGGCACCCCACCCGAGGGCACCGCACCTGCCAGACAGCGACATCGGACAAAGCGGTCAGCCGCGGGCCTGCCGCTTCTGTTCCTGCTTGTACGCGCGCACCTTGACCAGCGAGCCCGCGTCGACGACGTCGGCGACCGACCGGAAGGTGTCCGCCTCGCCATAGCCCCCGGCCGCGGCGCGCCAGCCGTCGGGGCGGACGCCCAGCTGCTTTCCGAGCAGCGCAACCAGGATCTGTGCCTTCTGCGGCCCGAACCCGGGCAGCGCCTGGAGCCGGCTTCGCAGGTCGTCGCCGTCGGAGGCGTCGCGCCAGATCCGCGAGGCGTCACCGCCGAACTGGTCGCGTACGTGCACCGCGAGCGCGTGGACACGGGTGCCCATCGAGGTGGGATAGCGGTGCACGGCAGGAGGCGTGGCGCAGATCTCGGCGAACTCGTCAGGGTCCATCGCCGCGATGGCGGCGGGGTCGAGCCCACCGAGCCGCTCCCGCAGCACCGCCGGTCCTACGAACGCCTTCTCCATCGGTACCTGCTGGTCGAGCAGCATGCCGACGACCAGGGCGAACGGGTCGCTCGACAGCAGCGCGTCGGCGGCGTCGTCCTGGGCAAGGTGCAAGGCGGCATTCACTCCGTCGACTTGACGGCCAGCACCGGGCAGGGTGCGTCGAGCAGGATGCGCTGCGCGTTGCTGCCCAAGATCATCTTGCCGACGGGCGACCGGCGGCGCAGCCCGATGATGATGAAGTCGGCCTCGACGTCGGCGGCGACCTGGATGAGGTCGTCGGCGGGGTCCAAGCCGCGTACGAGCTGGCGGATCTCGTGGGCCACTCCCGCCTCGGTGAGCTCGGCTCGGATCGTCTCCAGCTCGGTCTCGCTCCTGACGGCGTCCTCGCGATCGAAGTCGCGGCCGCCACGGTGCGAGTTGACCACGACCAGCTTGGCGTCGCGCAGCAGCGCCTCCTCGGCCGCGCGACGCAAGGCCGCCTGACCCTCAGCCTTCGGTACGTAACCAACCACGATCGTGCCCATCGGCACAGACCTCCTTGTCTGCCGTATTCTCGGCGCTCCCGAGGGGCCGCCGCGTGCCCGCGAGGCTAGTGCATCCACCCCTGGCCGCAGCGCCGACACAAGCCATCCCCCAGCGACTCACGACACCCTCCAGGTGTGCGCCGGCTCGTTGGTGTGCATCAGCTCGCGGTAGTCGCGCAGCACGTCACGCAGCACGTCCCAGCGGTCACCAGTGCTGTCGCCGTAGCGGGCGTGGAAGGCGCCTGCCAGCCAGCTGGCGCCGTTGCGAGCGGTGAGGCAGCGCTGCTCGACGATGGCGAGCAGCCGGTCCCGGTCGGCAGGATCGACGTGTGCCGAGTCAAGTCCCTGGTACGCGAGCGGCAGCAACCGCCGCAGCACCAGCTCGGTGGCCGGGATCGAGCCGAGCGACGGCCAGTACAACGAGGCCTCGATGCCGTGCCGTGCCGCAACGTGGAAGTTCTCCTCGGCGGCCGAGAACGACATCTGCGACCACAGCGGTCGCTCGTCGTGCACGAGTGCGCGCACCAGGCCGAAGTAGAACGCCGCGTTCGCCATGGTGTCGACCACCGTCGGGCCAGCCGGCAGCACCCGGTTCTCGACCCGCAGGTGGGGCTGGCCACGCGCAACGTCATAGATCGGCCGGTTCCAGCGATAGATCGTGCCGTTGTGCAACCGCAGCTCGTCCAGCGCCGGCGTGTCGCCGCGGTCGAGCACGGCGCGTGGGTCCTCGTCCTCGGTGATGGGCAGCAGCGCCGGAAAGTAGCGAGCGTTCTCCTCGAACAGGTCGAAGATCGAGGTGATCCAGCGCTCGCCGAACCACACCCGCGGGCGTACGCCCTGGGCCTTGAGCTCCTCCGGCCGGGTGTCGGTGGCCTGCTCGAAGAGCGCGATGCGCGTCTCGCGCCACAGCTCCTTGCCGAAGAAGAACGGCGAGTTCGCCCCGACCGCGAGCTGGATGCCGGCGACCGCCTGCGCGGCGTTCCAGTGGCGCGCGAAGTCCTCCGGGTGCACGAGCTGATGCAGCTGCACGCTGGTGCACGCGGCCTCGGGCGCGATCGAGTCGGCGTAGGCCGAGAGCCGCTCGACCCCGTCGATCGAGAGGTGCAGGTCCTCGCCGCGCGCCGCGAAGATCTGCTCGTTGAGCAGCTCATAGCGCGCGTTGGCGGTGAGCGCGCGCGCGTGCAGATGCTGCTCGCCGAGCGTCGGCAGGATGCCAACGATCATCATGTGCGCGCCCGTCTCGCGCGCCTTGTCCTCGGCGGCGTTGAGCGAGTCGCGCACCTGCTGCTCGAGCCCGGAGAACACCTCCCCGTCCAGCAGCCGCGGCGGGATGTTGATCTCGACGTTGAACTGCCCCAGCTCGGTCACGAAGGCGTCGTCGGCGATCCGCTCGAGCACCTGCGCGTTGGCCATCGCGGGGTCGCCGGCCTCGTCGGTCAGGTTGAGCTCGATCTCCAGGCCGATCGAGCGCTTCTCGGCGTCGAAGCGCGACTCGCGCAGCATGCGCGCGAAGACGTCGAGGTTGCGCTTGACCTTGTCGCGGTAGCGCTGGCGGTCCTCACGGCTGAACACCGTGGACGCAACGTCGTCCCCCATGGGCGGAGCGTACCCGTCTGACGGGCGATCGACCCGGCGGAGGGTCAGCCGCCGCGGTCGCGCGCGAGCCGCGCGAGCAGCTCGGTCCCGCGCTGCAGCGTCTCCAGCTCGTCCGCGGTCAGCTCGTGGGTGATCGCGTCGCTCAGCCAGTC
>JACCWP010000003.1 GCA_013697585.1 Nocardioidaceae bacterium | reverse complement strand
GAGCGGCACCGCGACCCCTGGAACGGAGCCGAAACCCGGTCGGGACGGTCTGGTGCGCGAGGTCTGTTCCAAGATCGCGCCAATCCCATCGCTCTCGGGTGACGAAGCAATCACATGACGTGGCCTCATGCACGCAAGTCCGTAGCTGTCTTCGCGATCGTCCTGCTCGGGGTGGTCATCGCCCTCGTGGCGATGAACTTCAGCGCCGCTACCGGGCCGACGAACCGCGCCGCTGGCGCACAGTCGACCGGGTCAGCCGGGTCAGCCGGGTCAGCCGGGTCGGCCGCGGACGCCCCGCGTCCCGCGACGGCCGGCAGCCAGCAGAAGGCGCTCGTCGAGCGGGTGATTGCCGGGCTCAAGGGCGGCAAGAAGGTGAGGTCGTTCGACAATCCCGCCGCCGGTGCCGTGCTCCCGGCCGTCGAGACGGCGAGCAACGTCCCGGTGGGTCGCCTGAGCATCGCCCGGATGGAGCTGCGTACACCCTTCTTCGAGGGTGTCTACGACGAGGTGATCGACAGCGGGCCGGGGCACTGGCCCGGCACCCCCCTTCCCGGCCAGCCCGGCAACGCCGTGGTGAGCGGCCACCGGGCCACCCACGGCGCGGAATTCGTCGACATCGACGACCTGGAGCCCGGCGACGAGATCGAGACCCAGGTCGGTGGCAGCACCGACGCGGTCACCTACGTCGTCCAGGGCACGACGATCGTCCGCGAGGAGAACTACGTGGACTTCGTCCTGCAGCAGCCCAAGAACCCCGACGCCCGCGTCCTCACCCTCTTCGCCTGTAACCCCGAGTGGGCCAGCACCCACCGCATCGTCGTACGCGCAGAGGCTGCACCAGCGAGCGCCGAGACGGGCGGGTGATGTCGCAACCGTCCAGCTGAGCGTACGAGGGGGGCACCCCCACGCGGCGCGTACCCACGCGCTCGTCGAGTTCCAAACGTGTGAGGAGACACCATGACCAGCAACATGGACAAGCAGATCTTCGACGGCCAGCCCGTCGTCGCCATCCGGAGCGAGCAGGACCGCCGCAGCTTCCTGCGCTCGGCCCTGATCGTCGGGGTGGGTGCCGGGTTCGTCGGCTACAAGGTGGGCGACCCGACCTCGGGTAGCCGTGCCAGTGCGTGGGCCGGCAACCTCGCCAAGCCCAGCGCCAAGGGCGACCTGGACATCCTGAACTACGCCCTGACCCTGGAGTACCTCGAGGCGGAGTTCTACACCCTGGGGGTGGAGGCAGGGGTGCTCAGCGGCCGCGAGCTCGACCTCGTCACGCCCATCCGCGACCACGAGACCGCGCACGTCCAGGCCGTCACCGGCACCATCCAGGATCTGGGCGGCACGCCGGTCGAAAAGCCCAAGTTCGCCTTCCCTAAGGGGACGTTCTCCAGCCGGGAGAAGTTCCTGGCGACCGCGTCCACCTTCGAGGAGCTCGGCGTCAAGGCCTACCACGGCCAGGTCACCCTGATCGACAGCGTCGACATCCTCGGCGCGGCCGCGTCGATCGCCGGCGTGGAGTCACGCCACGCCGCCATCCTGGCCGATCTCACCGGCGGGGAACCGTTCCCGTCGCCGATCGAGGCCAACCTGCCGATGAATGCCGTCCTCAAGGCGGCCATGCCCTTCATCGCTGCCTGAGGGCAAGTCCCGCCGACGACCATTCAGCAAGCAAGGGAGAAATCATGCAGATCAAGCGCACGAACTTCATCCGTGGCGACGTCGCCACGGTTCCGGCAAGCGTGTCCCTGGGAGCGCTCAACAACGGCTTCCTGTGGGCCAAGACCGCCGACTTCAACAGCGACGTGGACGTGCTCAACTACGCGCTCACGCTGGAGTACCTGGAGGCGGAGTTCTACCGGCAGGGCAACAGCGCCGGCCTCGTCAGCGGCAAGGAGAGGGAGTACCTCGACGCCGTGCAGTCCGACGAGGAGTCGCACGTCGCCACCATCATGGCCACGGTGCAAAAGATCGGCGGTCAGCCCGTCGCGGCTCCCGCCGTGGACTTCGCAGGCGCGTTCGACAGCCGGGAGAGCTTCCTGACCACGGCCCACGTGTTCGAGAACAAGGGCGTGGGAGCCTACCTCGGCGCCGCCGGGTTCATCCAGGACAAGGCGATCCTGCAGGCCGCCGCCGGCATCTTCGGTGTCGAGGCGCGCCACGCCGCCATCATCGGCAACCTGCTGGGCCTCGAGCCCGAAGGCGGCGTCTACATGGGGGTCACCGAGACGCCCCTCACCAAGGACGCCGTCCTCAAGGCGGTCAGCCCGTTCCTGGCCGATGCTGGTGCGATGGGCGACGACGCTGCGGTGACCCTGTAGTCGCTGCTCGACCAGTACGCACGACCAGTACGCACGACCGGCGGCGCCGGAGATGAGCCCCACGCGGGATTGTCTCCGGCGTCGCCGCGCTCACGCGGTCGGGGAGACGATCCCGTACTCGTGAATCTTGCGGTAGATGGTCGCCCGTGACATCTCCAGCGAGCGGGCGGCCTTGGCCTTGTTGCCTCCCGCGTCGCAGAGGCTCTGCACGATCGCGTCGCGTTCGATGCGCTCCAGTGGGCTGAGCCGCCGACGCCCGACCGCCCGTGCTTCGGGTGGCAGGTCGTCGGGCACGATGTAGCCGGTCCGCCGGTGCTTGACCACGTGGCGCAACAGCTGGTGCACCTGCTCGGTGTTGCCCGGCCAGGGCAGGCGCATGAGCAGCTGCATGGCCTCCGGCGAGCAGGTCAGCTGCCCGCCGTGGCCCAGTCGGGCCAGGAAATGAGCCACCAGCGGCTGCAGGTCCTCCAGATGCAGCCGCAGGGGGGGCACCTCGACAGTGCTGGGGAACAGCTGCAGGAGGGCGGTGAGGTTTTTGTCCTGGTCGTTCTGCCGGAGTGTGACCGCCACCCACAGCGCACGATCGCGGCCGGCCCTCGCCGCCTGAAGCGCGGACGAGAGTCCACGCAGGCGAGGAGCGTCGAGGGTGTCGACGTGCCGGAGGATCACGTTGTCGGCGTCCTCGAGCAGCGCATGCCTCACGGTGCTCAGCCAGTTCCGGTCGGCGGTGGCCTCGGCCGCGTCGAAGACTGCCAGGCGCCCCACCGGCTGGCGCCGGAGCTGAACGGCCTTCAGCACCGCGAGCTTGCCCACCCCGGGCTCGCCATCCACCGCGAGCCACTCGCCGGCCCGGAACAGCCGCTCCACCTCGTGACAGGCGCGCAGCCACGGCGGGGCGGACCCCACCAGACCCGGCAGCAGGCCGGTGGCGCTCGTGGCCGCCCGGCGGCCGCCGCCCACCCGCTCCGGATCCGCCAGCTTGACGTGGACGACAAGACCCGGCGGTTGACCGGTCTCGCGTACCGGTCGGCAGTGCATCCGCACGGCCAGACCGGTGGGCAGATCGACGGCGACCGATTCCCGGTGTCCGGTGGTCAACCGTTCGGTGGCCTGGGCCAGCATGGCGGCCTGATCGGCAGGGTCGAGCACGGTGCGGGCGTACTCGTTGAGCATCACGACGTCTTTGTTGAGGGCGAAGACCACCCCGGTCATCCGTCGACAGGTGCGCAGGTACTCCTGGAACAGGCCCATCTGACCTGCTCCGCTGTCGCTCAGCAGCGCCTGGCGGATCTGCTCGGCGGTCGCCTTGGCGAGCGTGAGCAGCAGTGAGCCGGCATCTCTGCGCCAGCAGGTGAGGTCGATCGCGCCGACCGTGCGGCCCGAGATCGGGTGTTGGATCGGGACTCCGGCGCAGGCCAGGTCCTCGAGGTTCTCGGCATAGTGCTCGTGCCCGAAGACGTGCGTCGCACCCCCTATCTCCAACGCGGTCCCGATGCCATTGGTGCCGACGAACTCCTCGGCATAGCTGAAGCCGGGTGCGAGCAGGACGCTGTCGAGATGCCGCTCGAGATCGTGGGCCGCAGTCAGCCGGCTGAGCACCAGGCCGGTCGGGTCGGTGAGGATGGCACTCACCGACTGGCCGTCCAACTGCTCCCGCAGTGCGCGCAGGACCGGCTCGGCACTTCTCGTCAGTGGGGTGTCGATGTCCGGATCGCTGATGTAGGGGAGCTTGACCCGGTCCGCGGCGACGGACGAGTCACGCGACCGCTGCCAGGAGGCGACGATCGTCCCCCGGACCCGGCCGGGCACGACCGGCTCGGCGGTGAGGAACCGGACCCTGCTGTCCGCGACGTGGTCACCGTCAGTCACAACAACCTTGCGTGGCGATGTCGCCGACACGGCCGCATCTGCCTCCTTCCGCCCGCCCGCGTCGTGCAGGGCGCTGCCCCGCTCCGCCGTGCAACCTCTCCGTCTCGCCACCTTATGCTCCGATGAGCGATCGGTCGATAGCCGCCAACGGTCCGGGTCCGTCTCATAGTGAGACTCCGTGCCTCGAGCGGTCGGGGTAGACCAAGAGGTATGGGCGCAGCCGAGGCCTCCGGGTCTGAGACGTACAACCCCTGGACCGTCGTCAACCTCGTCTTCACTCACCTCGCCCGCGAGGGGCTCCACCCGGTGCTCGGCGAGGCCGGCGACCCTGGGCCGCCGGCCCGGGCGCTGCTGCTGGCGCTGGGGATCGAGCCGGACGCAGAGGGCAACCGCGAGGTCAGGCGGGACGTCCGGGCGCAGCTGGCCCAGATCCGCGCCGTGATGCTCGACGAGCAGTGAACCGGGCTGGGCCAGGGGAGGCGGTGCGTCTCATTCTGAGACCCGCATCGGGCCGGACCACGAGTTACATGGACCACACCGGGCCGTTTCACGACAGTGACGGACTACCTGACCTTGAGGAGTGCTGATGAGTCGCCAAAGCGTGGCCAAGGCTTACGAGAAGATCCAGGAACTCGCGTGGGAGCCGCTCTACCATGAGCCGGTCGCCCAGTACGGGACGGACTACACGTTCGCGAAGGCCAAGAAGAAGGACCCGCTCAAGCAGGTCCTCCGGTCGTACTTCCCGATGGAGGAGGAGAAGGACCACCGCGTCTACGGAGCTTCGGACGGCGCGATCCGCGGCAACATGTTCCGTCAGGTCCAGGAGCGCTGGCTGGAGTGGCAGAAGCTGTTCCTCAGCATCATCCCGTTGCCGGAGATCTCCGCGGCCCGAGCGATGCCACTGCTGTTCCGCAATGTGCCCAACCCCGAGCTGCACAACGGGCAGGCCATTCAGATGATCGACGAGGTCCGACACTCGACGATCCAGCAGAACCTCAAGCGCCTGTACATGAACAACTACATCGACCCGGCCGGCTTCAACAACAGCCTGCGGAACTTCCAGAACGACTACTGCGGCACGATCGGCCGGCAGTTCGCCGAGGGCTTCATCACCGGGGACGCCATCACCGCGGCGAGCATCTACTTGACGATCGTGGCCGAGACGGCGTTCACCAACACGCTGTTCGTCGCCATGCCCGCCGAGGCGGCGGCCAACGGTGACTACCTGCTGCCCACCGTGTTCCACTCGGTGCAGTCCGACGAGTCCCGGCACATCAGCAACGGCTACGCCACCTTGCTGATGGCGCTGGCCGACGAGGGCAACCACCAGCTGCTCGAGCGCGACCTGCGCTACGCCTGGTGGAACAACCACCGCGTGGTCGACGCCGCCATCGGCACCTTCATCGAGTACGGCACCAAGGACCGCCGCAAGGACCGGGAGAGCTACGCCGAGATGTGGCGCCGGTGGATCTACGACGACTACTACCGCAGCTACCTGGTCCCGTTGGAGAAGTACGGCCTGGTGATCCCGCACGACCTCATCGAGGAGTCCTGGAACCAGATCTGGAACAAGGGCTACGTGCACGAGGTCGCGCAGTTCTTCTGCACCGGGTGGCTCGCCAACTACTGGCGCATGGACCCGATGACCGACAAGGACTTCGAGTGGTTCGAGTACAAGTACCCGGGCTGGTACGACAAGTACGGCGCCTGGTGGGAGAACTACAACCGGCTCTCGACGCCGAACGGGCACCACCCGATCGTCGCCGAGGACGTGGACTACGCCTACCCGCACCGGTGTTGGACCTGCATGGTGCCGTGCCTGGTCCGTGAGGACATGGTGATGGCCGAGGTCGACGGTCAGACCCGGACCTACTGCCACGAGGCCTGCCGCTGGACCGATGTCGAGGCCTTCCGACCGACCTACCAGGGTCGGGAGACGCCGAACATGGGCCAGCTGATCGGTAAGCGCGAGTGGGAGACCCTGTACCACGGCTGGAACTGGGCCGACGTGGTCTCCGACATGGGCTACGTCCGGGACGACGGCCACACGCTGGTGGCACAGCCGCACCTCAACCTCGACCCAAAGAAGATGTGGAACCTGGATCACCTGCGCCGGATGCCGCCGCTGCAGAGTCCGAACGTGCTGCTCAACGAGATGTCGGACGAGGAGAAGAAGGCCTTCCACGCTGACTACATCAAGCACGGTCCCGCTGGGAAGGCGCCCGCGAACGCCTGAGGCACACCGCAAGGAACGGGGGAGGTGGCCGGGTGAGTTCATTCTCGGCTGCCTCCCCCGTTCCAGCCAGCAGACAGTGGGGAAGGAAACCATGGCGGATACACACGTGGTGAGGTTTGAGCCGGTAGGTATCGAAATCGAGGTCGACGAGGA
>JACCWP010000288.1 GCA_013697585.1 Nocardioidaceae bacterium | reverse complement strand
GCTCCCGCGCCTGGACTCGAACCAGGAACCGTCCGGTTAACAGCCGGAAGCTCTGCCGATTGAGCTACACGGGACCGTCGGGCACTGCCCGAACCGCGCCAGGATAGCAAGCCCCGCTCACAGGCCGAGGTCGGCACGGCCCGCCGCCAGCCCCTCGGCCACCGCGCGCTGCACTCGCGGATCGGCCGGGTCGAGACCGTCGTCGAGCCAGGTGGACCAGTCGATCTCACCCCGCCCGGTCGGCGATCGCCGGGCGACGACCTTCAGCCCGCGGCTTCCTTCGACCGGTACGTGCCGGGTGAGCAGGACGCTGGCCGTGACCCGTTCGCGGACGAGGTCGAGCAGCCGCAACGGGTCGCGCAGCGCCAGCTCGTGCTGGGGCTGCTGCTCGCCGAAGTCCGCGACCTCGACGACAACCAGCCGCTCGGAGTCCTTGTCCCAACCGGCCCGGTCGACCCGTTGCCACGGCAGCACCTGCCAGCCGTCGTCGATCGGCAGGTGCAGGGCACGGTCGGTGCCGACCACCCACCGGTCGTCGCCGTCAAGGGCCGCCGCCAGGGGCCGCTCGCCAGCAGCGACGTCGAGTTCGGCGCGTACGTCAGCCGGCACAATCGCGGACCGCTGCCACCTCACCAGCCCATTGTGCCGCCGCGGCCAGCGCTCGGTCAGTCGTCGAGCCAGCTGGCCAAGTCGGTCACCTGTGGCATGTCCCGCAGCATCTGGTGGGCCTGCGCCTCGACTCTGCGCACCACGTCGCGGCTGATGCCGAAGGCAGCCGAGACAGCGCGCTGGCTCAGCGGGTCTCCTGCGGGCCAACCGACCCGCGCGGCCAACACCCGGCGGTGCTCGTCGGGGAGGTGCCGCATGGCGACCTCGAGCCGCTCGTGCAGGTGGTCGGTCGCAAGCAGATCGGCCGGGTCACTCCCGTCGAGGCCGACCATGCCGGCGCTCCCCACACCGGGCACGACCTGATGCAGGGGCACCGCGGGCGCGGCGGCGCGCAGCAGCATGGCCGTGCGCCGCTCCCCCAGCCCGGTCGCCTCGGCCACCTCGGTCATCGACGCGACCCTGCCGGTCGCGTCGCCGATCCGGTCCCGCTCCCGGGCACACGCCACGACTCCGTCGTGGACGTGCACCGGCACGCGGACCACCCGCGACTGTTCGGCCACAGCACGGTTGATGGACTGCCGGATCCACCAGCGCGCGTACGTCGAGAAGGCGAAGCCCAACCGATGGTCGAACTTCTCGACCGCGCGGATCAGTCCGAGCGAGCCTTCCTGAACGAGATCAGCCAGAGGCACGCCCCGTCCGCTGGCACGCTTGGCGACCGACACCACCAGCCGCAGGTTGGCCGACACCAGATGCTGCCGGGCACGCTCGCCCGCGGCGGCCAGGTGTCGCAGGTCGGCCGCGACGTCGGCGTCTGGCTCCTCGGCGAGTCGGGCGAGCGCGAGCACACCCACCTCGATCGCGTGCGCCAGCTCGGTCACCTCGGGCGGATCGAGCAGCGGCACCCGACCGATCTCGTTCAGATAGCGGGTCCACGAGTCGACGGCACGGTCGTCGACGGCGGTGCGCACGGATTCGGCCATGTCCGCAAGTCTCTGCTGTTGGCAGCGTGCTGCGCACCACCTCGCGCGCCGCCTGTGGACAGCCGCGGGCCAGTCTCACGTGACGCCGCCGATGGCGCGCTCACGCAGCGTCCGGCGGTGCTGCTCGAGCGCGACCAGCTCGCCGAACATGCGGTTGTAGTCGGTGGGGCTCTCGACCGGGTTGGTGCGCTGCAGCCGTGACTTGACCTCGTCGATACGCCGCGCCGCGGTGAGCTCCTGCAGCCGTGCCAGCCACGCGTCGACCAGCCTGGCTTCGACGTCACCGTGAGATCGCACCCGCTCGACGGCCAGCGCGGCCAACAGCTGACGCGCGGGCTCCGACAACCGCTCCCCCACGCCTGCCAGCCACCCCGCGTCTGCGCCGCCGGGCATCGGTTCCGCGGTCACCGCCTGCCACACCTCACGCAGCAGCGGATGACCGAAGTCGGTCGGGTCGAGCTCGGTGGCGCCCGCAGCCAGGTGCGGGTTCTGCACGACCGCCTTGAGCGTCTCGCGCTCGACAGCGAAACGGGGCTCGTCGACGTCGGGTACGACGTCGAGCTGTGCCGGCTCGTCCGGTGCTGCCGGTCGCTGGCCACGCACCTGGTGAGACCCGCCGGCGCCGGACCGGCGGACCTCGGCCCGCACGTCGTCGGGGTCAGCGCCGACCATGTCGGAAAGCTCGCGTACGAACGCGCTGACCTTGGACCTGTCGCGGACGCTGGTGACCAGCCTGGCCGCTGCCCGGACGGCGTCGACCCGGCCGTCGGCGCGGTCGAGGTCATAGCGATCGACCACGTTGCGCAGCACGAACCGGTACAGCGGCACCCGGCGGGCCACCAGCTCGCGGACGGCTGCATCGCCCTTGCGGAGTCGCAGGTCGCACGGGTCGAGACCGTTGGGCTCCACCGCGACATAGGTCTGGCCACCGAACTCCCGGTCACCGTCGAACGCCCGCAACGCCGCGCGCTGCCCGGCCTCGTCACCGTCGAAGGTGAAGATCACCTCGCCGCGGAACTCGTCATGGTCGAGCAACAGCCGCCGCAGCACTCGGGTGTGGTCGGCGCCGAACGCCGTGCCACAGGTGGCGACCGCGGTCGGCACGCCCGAAAGGTGACACGCCATGACGTCGGTGTAGCCCTCGACCACCACCGCCTGCGAGGCGCGCGCGATCTCGCGGCGGGCCAAGTCGACGCCGTACAACAGCTGGCTCTTCTTGTAGATCGGAGTCTCTGGGGTGTTGAGGTACTTCGCCTCGATCCGGTCGTCGTCGAACAACCTGCGGGCGCCGAAGCCGACGACCTCACCGGACAGCTCGCGGATCGGCCACAGCAGTCGCCCCCGGAACCGGTCGTAGGGGCCGCGGGCACTCTCGCCGACCAGGCCGGCGGTCACGGCGTCGTCGTCGCGTACGCCACGGTCGCCGAGGTGGCGATGGAGCGCGTCGCCAGTGCGGGGCGCGAACCCGACGCCGAAGCGCTCGGCAGCCGCATGGTCAAACCCCCGCTCGTCGAGGAACTTGCGCCCAGCGGCCGCATCGGGCGAGTCGGCGAGCTGGGAACCGTAGAACTCGGCGGCGATCCGGTGCGCCTCCACCAACCGTTGCCGCTGGCCCCGTTCAGCCGGCCTCGGCGGCGTACCTCCCTCCGCATAGCGCAGCTGGACGCCGACTCGCCCCGCGAGACGTTCGACCGACTCCACGAAGGACAGTCCCTCGATCTGTTGCAGGAACGAGATCACGTCGCCGCCCCGCTGACAGCCGAAGCAGTACCAGTACTGCCGCGACGGAGTGACCGTGAACGACGGCGTCTTCTCGTCGTGGAACGGGCACAACCCCTTGCGGGACCCTCCACCGGCGTTGCGCAGCGTCACGTACTGCTCGACGACCTCGTCGATGCGTGCCCGCTCGCGTACCAGCGCGATGTCCTCGTCACGGATCCGGCCGGCCACGACTGCTGAGTCTAGGACCGCCCTCCGACCCCACGCCCCCCTGCCGCAATGCGGGCTTCTGGCTGTTCTCCCGGCCAAGCGGACAGCCAGAGACCCGCATTGCGGGGCTACAGGTCGGTCAGCGGGACGTCGGGGTCGGCGAGCCGGGCGGTGTCGACCTCGCGGCCGCCGCGGATCAGGTCCTGGACGTGGTCCACGGTGTCCCAGACGTTGCTGTGCATGCCGGCCTCGATCCGGCCGTCGACCAGCCAGAACGCCATGAACTCGCGGGTCTCGACGTCGCCGCGAGTCACGAGGTCGGCTGTCGCGGGGTCGACCGTGTGTCCGACGTACTCCATGCCGATGTCGAACTGGTCGGACCAGAAGAACGGCAGCACGTCGTGCGAGGCCTGCTTGCCGAGCATGGTTCGTGCCGCCACTGGCCCGGCGTCGTGCGCGTTGGCCCAGTGCTCGACGTGCACCCGCCTGTCGGCGAGCGGTCGGCACGGCCAGGCGCACACGTCGCCCGCGGCGACGACATCGGGGTCGGACGTACGCAGCGCCGAGTCGACGACCACGGCGCCACCCAGGCCCTCGGCGAGGGAGAGGCCGGCCGCTGCGGCCAGCTCGGCGTTGGGCTGGACTCCGACCCCCACCACCACCAGGTCGGCCTCGAACACCCGGCCGTCGGTGGTGACGAGCGCCTCCACCCGGTCCTTGCCGCGCAGCGACTGGACACCGGCGTGCAACACGAGATCGACACCGTTGTCGCGGTGGGCACGGGCAAAGACCCGCGACATCCGGTCCCCCAGTGCCCGGATCAGCGGTGCCGCCGGCGACACCACGCTCACCTCGCAGCCGTGCGCGCGGGCGGCAGCAGCCGCTTCCATCCCGATCCAGCCCGCGCCGACGACGACGACGTGGGGTCGATCGGCGAACCGGTCGCGCAGCGCCACCGAGTCCTCGAGCGTACGCAGCGTGACCACACCGTCGAGGTCGCTGCCCGGCACCGGCAGCTGCAGCACCCGCGAACCGGTGGCGAGCAACACCTTGTCGTAGTCGAGCGACTCCCCGTCGGCCGTCGTCACCCGGTGCGCCGCGGTGTCGAGCCCGGTGGCCTCGACACCGAGCCTGACCTCGATGTCCCGCTCGGCGTACCACGCCTCGTCGTGCAACACGGTGCTGTCGGGCTCGTCGTCGCCCTTGAGCACCTCTTTGGACAGCGGGGGCCGGTCGTAGGGGAGCCGCGGCTCGGCAGCCAGCACCGTCAGCGCTCCGTCGTGACCCTCGTCGCGCAGCGTCTCGGCGGCGCGCGCGGCGGCCAGGCCGCCTCCCACGATGACGAATCCCGGCGGCATGGGAGCGACCCTACGCCCAGCTCCGGTGCCAGGTGGAGGCGGAGACATCGGTCAGCGACGCCAGCTGATCGACGATCACCCGCAGGCGCGCTGCCTCGTCGGCAGCCGCGGCGAAGTCCTCGCGAAACACCGACGAGAGTGTCGCCGGCGCGTGCCGGAGGAGCCCGGCCGCGAGCTCGCCCAGCAACGTCCGCTGCCGGTCCATCTCCACGACACGGTCGTCGGCACGCATCACGTAGTGCGCGGCGACGCCCTTGAGCACGGCGATCTCGTCACGCACCGACCCAGGCACGACGAGGTGTGCCTGGTGACGCACGAGCGGTCCGCCGCCGAACGTGCGGTGCGTCGCCTGCTGGGTGGTCTCGCAGAACCGACCGATCAGACCGGACGTGAGCCGCTTGAGGGCGGCGAGTGCCACGCGGGTGCCGTCGAAGCGCAGGCCCGGCCAGATGTCCAGGCCCTCGAGCCGGCCGAGGGCAGCATGCAGCTCGTCGTCGGTCCGATCGGGCAGGTACCACTCGCGGACGACCGCGAACACGGCGGCTCGCTCCTCGGACGCGGCCAGCTGGCGCAGGTCGATCCGCCCGGCGACGACGGCGTCCTCGACGTCGTGCACCGAGTAGGCAATGTCGTCGGCGAGGTCCATGACCTGAGCCTCGACGCACGGCTCGCTCCGCGACGCCCCCTCACGTACCCAGTCGAAGACCGCGACGTCGTCGGCGTAGACGCCGTACTTGCCGCCTTCGGCGCGCCGCACCCATGGGTACTTTGCGATGGCGTCGAGCGTGGCGCGGGTCAGGTTCAGCCCGACGCTGCGGCCATCCGGGGCCACCGTCTTGGCCTCCAGCCGGCTGACGATGCGCATCGACTGTGCGTTGCCCTCGAATCCACCGCAGGGCTGAGCGATCTCATCGAGAACCTGTTCACCGGTGTGCCCGTAGGGCGGGTGCCCGAGGTCGTGCGCGAGCGCCGCGGTCTCGACCAGGTCGGGGTCGCAACCGATCGCCTGCCCGAGCTCGCGTGCGATCTGACCAACCTCGAGGGAATGGGTGAGCCGGTTGCGGACGAAGTCGTGCGTACCCGGTCCGACGACCTGCGTCGTGGCCGCGAGCCGGCGCAGCGACGCGGCGTGCAGCACCCGCGCACGGTCGCGCTGGAACGCGGAGCGACCGCTGCGCTTGGGAGGCTCGTCGACCAACCGGGCAAGGGCGTTCGCCGGGTAGTCGGGTGGTCTGGTCTCGGACGGCATCGCGCGCAGGCTATCCGTCCCGGCGTCCTCAACCGGAACTGGCGGAAGCTGCTCCGACCGGTACGGCGTGTCGTCCGCGTGTTGCCGCCACTTCCGGGTCGGGGGCGGGGGATGGACAGCCGGAGGTCGAGGGGCGAGAGCGGCGGGTGGCAGGGTTGGCCGGTGCCCACCCGACCACTCGACCGCCGCGACACCGACCCGCAGGTGGAGCGGGCCCGGCAGGCAGTGGCTGCGGTCTTCGCGCTCAACGGGTTGGGCCTCGCGACCTGGTTGTCTCGCACCCCTGCCGTACGCGACACCCTCGACCTGTCTGCCTCGGGTCTCGGCCTGCTGCTGGTCTGCCTGTCGATCGGCGCTGTGCTCGGACTGCCGTCGTCGGGTCCAGTCGTGCACCGGATCGGTCCGCGACGCGCCGTGCTCGGCGGCGCCGGGTTGGTGAGTCTTGGCCTGGTCGGCCTCGCCGCCGGCCTGGCCACCGAGCTCGTCGCGCTGGCCGCGGCCTCGCTGCTGCTGATCGGCCTGGGCACCAGCTCCTGGGACGTGGCGATGAACGTCGAGGGCGCTGAGGTGGAGCGCAGACTGGCCCGCACCCTGATGCCCCGGCTGCACGCCGGCTTCAGCCTGGGCACGGTTGCCGGTGCCCTGTTCGGCGCGGGTTGCGCGGCAACCGGTGTCGGCGCGCCTGCCCAGCTGCTGGTGTCGGCGGGCATGATCGCGATGGGGGTGCTGCTTGCGTGCCCCGCCCTTCTCCGCGTCGACGACCCCGAGCCCGGCACCGCAGGTTCCGTGCGCTCCGGTGCGCTCGGCGCCTGGCGGGAGCGGCGTACGTTGCTCGTCGGCCTGCTGGTGCTCGGGTTTGCGTTCACCGAGGGGACGGCCAACGACTGGCTGGCGATCGCCCTGGTCGACGGGCACGACAGCTCCGAAGCCGTCGGCGCGCTCGGCTTCGGCGCCTTCCTCGCGGCGATGACCCTGTGCCGCATGGTGGGTGGCAGCGCCCTCGAACGCTTCGGGCGAGTCCTCGTGCTGCGGGCGACCGCGGCGTTGGCTGTGGTGGGGCTGCTGCTGGTGGTGGCCGGGCCGAACGCCGGTGTCGCCGCTGCCGGTGCGATGGTGTGGGGCGTCGGCGCTGCGCTTGGCTTTCCGGTCGGCATGAGCGCCGCCGCCGACCAGCCCGACCGGTCGGCCGCCCGGGTCTCGGTGGTGGCATCGATCGGCTACACCGCGTTCCTCGCCGGGCCGCCGCTGGTCGGCTTCGTCGCCGACCAGATCGGTGTCCGCCCCGCACTGCTGGTCCTGCTCGTACCGCTGGGCCTCGCCGTCACCGCCGCCGGGGCCACCCGCACGCCTCCCAAGGCTGAAAGTGACGTCTCGACCAGTGCACCAACGCTCTGACGGTAGGAACAACACTCCCAGCGGCTGCCGCCTCGCTCAGCCCCCTGAGATACCCAGCTCGGCCCCCATGTCGACACAGCCCGCGTCCCGGTCGCGCAGCCAGCCGTCGGGAAGCGCCACACGCTTGGGACTGCCCTGCCGTCCGCGCGGGGAGCCGAGCTCGGCCAGCGGGTAGGCCTCGGTCGGGTCGAGCCCGGCCAACATCGTGTCGAGCGATGCCAGGGACGCAACCCCACCCAGCCGCGATCGGACCGCTCCCCCGGCAGCGAATCCCTTCAGGTACCACGCGATGTGCTTGCGCAGCTCGATGCACCCCTTGGCCTCGCCAAACTGGTCGCACAACAGCTCGCCATGGCGCCGCAGCACGGCAGCGACCGCGCCGAGTGTGGGCAGCTGCTGGTCTGGCTCGCCGGCGAACGCTGCCGCCAGGTCACGGAACAACCACGGTCTGCCGAGACAGCCCCGACCCACGACCACGCCGGCGCACCCCGTCTGCTCGACCATGCGTATCGCGTCGGCTGCCTCCCAGATGTCACCGTTGCCCAGCACCGGGATATCGACGGCGGCGGCCAGCTCGCCGATCGCGTCCCAGCTGGCAGTGCCCGAGTAGTGCTGGGCAGCGGTCCTGGCGTGCAGCGTGATCGCGGCGCAGCCGACGTCCTGGGCGACTCGCCCTGCGTCCAGATAGGTGAGGTGGTCGGCGTCGATACCGAGCCGCGTCTTCATCGTCACCGGCACGCCGTACGGTGCCGCCGCTCGGACGGCGGACGCGAGGATGTCGCCGAGCCGCCGGTGCTTCCAGGGCAGCGCAGCGCCACCACCCTTGCGGGTCACCTTGGGCACCGGGCAGCCGAAGTTGAGGTCGACGTGCTGCACCCCGTGGTCGCCGCACAGGATCTCGGTGGCCTTGCCGACATAGACCGGGTCGACGCCGTAGAGCTGGACCGACCGCACCCGCTCGGTCGGATCGAAGTGCAGCATCGCCAGGCTGGTGCGGTCGCGCTCGACGATGCCGCGCGAGGTGATCATCTCGCAGACGTACAGCCCGGCACCCTGCTCGCGACAGAGCCGCCGGAACGCGGCGTTGGTGACACCCGCCATCGGCGCGAGAACGACCGGCGGACCGACCTCGAGGCCGCCCGAGCCGTCGGATCCCCTGAGGCACAGCGAGGTGGGGACCGGCATCCGGCCAGTCTCCCACCGCATCCGGGCGTCAGACGACTAGCCGCCAACAGGCAACGACCCAGATGGCCTCACGGATCCGGGCGCCCGTGGCCGGATGACCTTGCCGCCTCGAGACGTCATCGGCCATGCGGCCTATTGGCGGCGGGTCGTATGACGGTCGGGCGAGCGTGGCACTGTCAGGCGCCGAGCAGCCTGGTCGCCAGCCAGCCCTCGACCTGGTCGAGGGCAACCCGGTCCTGGGTCATCGCATCACGCTCGCGGATGGTCACCGCGAGATCGTCGAGGGTCTCGAAGTCGACAGTGACGCAGTAGGGCGTGCCGATCTCGTCCTGGCGGCGGTAGCGCCTCCCGATGGCGCCCGCGTCGTCGAAGTCGACGTTCCAGCTCTTGCGCAGGGCGGCCGCCAGGTCGCGTGCCTTGGGTGACAGGTCGGCGTTGCGCGACAGCGGCAGCACAGCCGCCTTGACCGGGCTGAGCCGAGGGTCGAGCCGCAGGACGGTACGCCGGTCCACCCCGCCTTTGGAGTTGGGCGCCTCGTCTTCGGCGTAGGCATCCACCAGGAACGCCATCATCGACCGGTTGACGCCGGCGGCCGGCTCGATCACGTAGGGGATCCATCGCTCACCCGCCGCCTGGTCGAAGTAGGACAGGTCCTGACCGGAGTGCTTGGCATGGGTGGAGAGGTCGAAGTCGGTGCGGTTGGCGATTCCCTCGAGCTCACCCCACTCGGAGCCGGTGAACCGGAACCGGTACTCGATGTCCACCGTGCGCTTGGAGTAGTGGCTGCGCTTGTCCTGCGGGTGCTCGAACAGGCGGAGGTTGTCGGCGTCGATCCCGAGGTCGGTGTACCAGTCGGTGCGTTCCTGGATCCAGCGGTCGTGCCATTCCTCGTCGGTGCCGGGCTCGACGAAGAACTCCATCTCCATCTGCTCGAACTCGCGCGTACGGAAGATGAAGTTGCCCGGCGTCACCTCGTTGCGAAAACTCTTGCCGATCTGCCCGATGCCGAACGGCGGCTTGCGCCGAGACGACGTGACGACGTTGGTGAAGTTGAGGAAGATGCCTTGCGCAGTCTCTGGGCGAAGGTAGGCGAGCCCCTCGTCGCTCTCGACCACGCCGAGGAACGTCTTGAGCAGGCCATTGAACTGTCGCGGCTCGGTCCACGCACCCCGGGTGCCGCAGTGGGGGCAGGCGATCTCGGCCATCTGGATCGCGTCGGAGTCGGGCCGACCCTTTCGCTCGGCATGCTCCTCCTGCAAGTGGTCCTGCCGGAACCTCCGGTGACAGCTCTGGCACTCGACCAGAGGGTCGACGAACGCGTCGACGTGACCGGACGCCTCCCACACCTCGCGCGGCAAGATCACCGACGAGTCCAGCCCGACGATGTCGTCGCGGCCTTGCACGACCTGCTTCCACCACTGCCGCTTGACGTTCTCCTTCAGCTCGACGCCGAGCGGCCCGTAGTCCCACGCCGAGCGGCTGCCACCGTAGATCTCCCCGCACGGGAAGACAAAACCCCGGCGCTTGCAAAGGCTCACCACGGTGTCGACTCGTGCTGCGGGCACGGCTGCACTCCATCCGGCTGGGTGTCGGCGGGGTCTCGGCGAACGCTGGTCACAGGGGCTTCGGAAGGCGCCCACGCTACCGGGGTCTCGCGTGTTCCCCGACCGCCGCCTCCCACCGCTCGTAGAGCTCGTACGCGCTCGGCTCGTCGAGTGCGCGCGACAGCAGCGGCACCGCGGTGACCTTGACGTCGTAGGACGACAGCGCCCGCCGGTAGGACCCCACGTCGCGCCAGCGCATCGTCAGCGTCCACAGGGTCGGCTCGTCGGCGTTGCGGCCCAACACGGCGTCCAGGAAGCCCGTCCGCGCTGCCAGGACTCCCATCGCCGCGGACACGTCGGCGCGAAACCCGCCCTCCCCACCCGCCTCGACGCGATAGCGGGTGACCACGAGCACGTCCGCCACCCTAGGACGCCGTCCTGCGTTGACAACCGCAATGGATCAGAATGAGAATCATTCTCATGAGAGGGGTGGCCCGGCTCGCGGTGGCAGCGACCCTGTGCCCGCTCGCGCTGACCGGGTGCGGCGCCGATGCCGCGGACACAGGGGGGACCGACGTGGTTGCATCCGCCTACCCGTTCGCCTATGTAGCCGAACGGATCGGGGGCGACCAGGTGGACGTGGAGAACCTGACCAGTCCCGGGGTCGAACCGCACGATGTCGAGCTCGCCCCGCAACAGGTGGCCACCGTCGGCGAGAGTGACCTGCTCGTGTACGCCGACGGCTTCCAGCCGGCCGTGGACGCCGCCGTCGACCAGTCCGGGCTGGCTCCCGATGCGCTGCTCGACATCACCGCCGTCGGCGGCGTCGACGCCGAATCCGACCCGCATGTCTGGCTCGACCCGAGCCAGCTGGCAACCATCGCCCAGGCGGTTGCCGCCGGACTCGCCGAGATCGACCCGCAGGGCGCCGACGGCTACCGGCACAACGCCGCCGCCCTGGTCCGCGAGCTGACTGCCCTTGACCGGGCCTTCGAGCGGGAGCTCGCCAGCTGTCGGAGTCGCACGGTGATCACCAGCCACGACGCGTTCGGCCACCTGGGCCTGCGCTACGACCTCGAGATCGTGCCCATCACCGGCCTTGACCCGACCCAGGAGCCGACACCGGCACAGCAGGCCGAGATCGCCGACACCGTGACCGAAGAGGGCGTGACCACCATCTTCACCGAGCGGCTCGTGAGCCCCGCCGTGGCCGAGAGCATCGCCAGCGAGAGCGGCGCGCGGACGGCCGTCCTCGACCCCATAGAAGGACTCAGCGAAGACACCGGCGACGAGGACTACCAGTCACTGATGCGCGCCAACCTGGAGGCACTCGTCGAGGCCAACGGGTGCCGATGAGTCTGCCGACCGCGTTGCGCGCGGACGACATCGACGTCTCGCTCGCCGGCCGCCCGGTGGTGCGCGGGGTGGAGCTCACGGTGCGCCCCGGCGAGTTCGTGACCTTGCTCGGTGCCAACGGCTCGGGCAAGTCGACGGTGGTCCGCGCGTGCGTGGGCTTGCTGCCGTGCGAGTCCGGCAGCGTGCACCTGTTCGACACAACGCTCGACCGGTACGACCGCTGGGACCGGATCGGCTTCGTCCCGCAGCGCAGCGGCGCCGCTTCGGGTGTGCCGGCAACCGTGTCCGAGGTCGTCGTCTCGGGCCGGCTCGGTCGTCGCCGCCTGTTCGGCTGGCCGACCGGCAGCGACCGGCGAGCCGCTGGCGAACGGCTGGCCCAGGTGGGGCTGGCCGACCGAGCAACAGCTGCGGTCTCACAGCTGTCCGGCGGGCAGCAGCAACGCGTGCTGATCGCGCGGGCGCTCGTGGGCGATCCCGACCTGCTCGTGATGGACGAGCCGGTCGCCGGTGTCGATGCCGGCAGCCAGGCAGCTCTGGCCGAGGTCTTCGCCGGGTTGGTGGCCGATGGGACCGCCGTGCTGCTGGTCGCCCATGAGCTCGGTCCGCTGGCCTCGCTGGTCGACCGGGTCGTGCTGCTCCGCGAAGGGCGGGTGGCGTACGCGGGGGCGCCCACCGGCTTGCCCGCGGCCGACGCGGGCGACAGCGACCACCACCCGCACGGTGACCCGGCGCCGGTGCGACCGCGGGGGCTGCCCAGCCAGGGACCGTGGCGCTGATGCTGCAGCTGCTCGACTACGACTTCATGCGCCGAGCCTTGCTGGCAGCGTTCCTGACCGGGCTGGCCGCGCCCTCGATCGGCACCTACCTGGTGCAGCGGCGGCTCGCACTGCTCGGTGACGGAATCGGCCACATCGCTCTCACCGGCGTCGCCCTCGGCCTGTTGACCGGTCGCGCCCCGCTGTTGACTGCCGTGCTGGTGGCCGTCGTGGGAGCGCTGGTGATCGAGCTGCTACGCACGTACACCGGCACCAGCGGCGACGTTGCCCTCGCCCTGCTGTTCTATGGCGGCATCGCGGGCGGCGTACTGCTCGTGGGCCTGGCCGGCGAGTCAGCCGCGTCCCTCAACGCCTATCTGTTCGGCGCGATCACCACCGTCTCCGCCGGCGACCTGCAGATCGTCGCCGGGCTGGCGGGCGTGGTGCTGCTGCTGGCTGTCGGCTTGTGGCCACAGCTGTTCGCGGTCTGCCAGGACGAGGAGCACGCCCGGGTCAGCGGCGTGCCTGCGCGAGCGTACGGCCTCCTGATCGCCGTGCTCGCGGCGGTCACGGTGACGGTCTCGATGCGTACGGTCGGGTTGCTGCTGGTGAGTGCGCTGATGGTCGTGCCCGTGGCCACCGCGCAGCAGCTGACCCGCAGCTTTCGTACGACCTTCGGCCTGGCGATGGTGCTCGGCGTGGCGGCGTCGTTGGCGGGCGTGGTCACCAGCTTTGCGGCCAACACCGCGCCGGGGCCCACCATCGTGTTGATCGCACTGGCCGGCTTCGCGGTGGCCGCGCCGGTCGGCGCGCTGCTGACCCGCAACCACGAGGGGGCCGTGCCGTGAACCAGCGGGCCACCCGGCAGCGTCGCGCGGTGGACGCCGTGCTAGCCGAGGTCGACGACTTCCGCGGTGCGCAGGAGATCCACGACGTCCTGCGACGGCGCGGCGACAGCGTGGGTCTGTCGACGGTCTATCGGACCCTGCAGGCGCTGGCCGATTCCGGTGAGGTGGACGTGCTTCGCGGCGCCGACGGTGAGACGCGGTACCGACGGTGCAGCCAGGGTCACCACCACCACTTGGTCTGCCGTGACTGCGGCCGCACCGTCGAGGTCGAAGGGCCGGCTGTCGAGCGGTGGATGGACTCGGTAGCGGCCCGGCACGGGTTCCACGACGTGGCTCACACGCTGGAGGTCATCGGCACCTGCGCGGGCTGTCACCCGGGCTAGCTCGCCGGCTCATCGGGCGAGGCTGATCGGTTCAGACCGCGACCGCCTGACGAGTCACGCGGAGCCGTAGCGGCGGGTCCGCCGCACGTACTCCTCGCAGGCAGCCCACAGGTGCCGGCGGTCCACGTCGGGCCACGTCTCGTCGCTGAACACCAGCTCAGCGTAGGCCGCCTGCCAGAGCAAGAAGTTCGACAGCCGCTGCTCGCCTGACGTCCGCCAGAACAGGTCGACGTCGGGCAGGTCGGGTTCGTCGAGGTAGCGCGCGAGGACACGCTCGTCGATCCGCTCGGCCCGCAACGTTCCTGCCGCCACGTCTCGGGCAAGGCCGCGCGCAGCGTCTGTGATCTCGGCGCGGGACCCGTAGTTGACGCACATGGTCAACGTGCACACGGTGTTGGTGCGGGTGAGCTGCTCGGCCGCCTCCAGCTCGGTGATGACGCTGCGCCACAGCCGCGGCCGCCGACCTGCCCAGCGCACCCGCACCCCCAGCGCGTGCATCTCGTCTCGCCGCCGGCGGATCACGTCACGGTTGAAGCCCATCAGGAAACGGACCTCGTCGGGTGCGCGCTTCCAGTTCTCGGTCGAGAACGCGTACGCCGACAGGTGCCGCACACCCAGCTCGATCGCGCCCTCGACGACATCGAACAGTGCAGCCTCGCCGGCCTCGTGCCCGTGCGTACGGGGCAGGTGTCGAGCCTCCGCCCAGCGACCGTTGCCGTCCATGACGATCGCGACGTGTCGCGGGAGCTGGGCTGCGGGGATCGCAGGCGGCCGGGCGCCCGAGGGGTGTCGGCTTGGCGGCTGGACACCACCGAGGACGGTCAACGGTCCACGTGGGCCATGGAGCGCAGGCCGCGCTCCAGATGCCACGCCAGATAGGCCGCGACGAGTCCGCCGCCCTGCCGGCGATGGCGCTCCTCGCTCGCCATGGCGGTCTCCCAGTCACCGGTCAGCAGCGCCGCCAACAGCGCCACGGTCTCGGACGCCGGGCTCGCGGACCCGGCTGGTCGGCAGTTCGGACAGACCATCCCACCTGCCTGCGGGCTGAACCACTGGTGCGGGCCCGGTGCCCCGCAGCGGGCGCACTCGGCAAAGCTCGGCGCGTACCCGGCAACCGACAGCGACCGCAGCAAGAACGCGTCCAGCACGAGCGAGGGGTCGCGCGTGCCGGATGCAAGCACCCGCAGGCCGCCGACGAGCAGCAGGTACTGCTGGACGACCGGCTCGAGGTCCTCGCCCGACAGCCGGTCAGCAGCCTCCAGCATGGCGGTGCCCGCCGTGTACGCGCGGTAGTCCGCACCGATCGTCGCGCCGAGCGAGGGCCATTGCGACGCGAGCGTCTCGGCCTGCGTGACCACGTGCAGCGACCGACCCTCCGCCAGCTGCAGGTCGACGTGGCTGAACGGTTCCAGCCGTGCACCGAACCGCGACGTCGTCCGGCGTACGCCCCGGGCGACCGCGCGGATGCGACCGTGCCGGTGGCTGAGGACGGTGACGATGCGGTCGGCCTCGCCCAGCTTTTGGGTGCGCAGCACGACCGCCTCGTCCCGGTAGAGGCTCACCTGCGCATTGTCGCAGCCCGCGCAGATCAGGGTCGGCCGGCAACCTCGAGACTCGACCCAGGCCGAGCGGTCGATCGCGGCTATCGTCGACCGCCGGGCACGGCCGAGAGGACAGGCATGACCGACATCACGCGCGACGTCGAATGGGCTCGCGTGCTGGCGGACCTGGAACGGTCCGCAGCGATATCTCGAGCCGTCGACGAGAAGGTGCTGGCCTGGTTGGCCCCGTCCGCCGGTTCGCGCGTCGCAGACATCGGCTGCGGCGCAGGCGGCATGAGCGTGCTGCTGGCCGACGCGGTCGGCCCGGACGGTCACGTGATCGCGGTCGACGGGGAGTCGGTACTGCTCAACGCCACGATCGAACGGGCCCGTCGGGCCGGTCTTGTCGACCGGGTCCGCCCGCTCGAACATGACCTGTCTGCCGGGCCGCCGCCGCTCGAGGGCCTCGACCTGGTGTGGGCGGCGCACGTCGTCCACCACCTCCCGGACCAGCAGGCAGCGCTCAACGGGCTGGCTGCCGCTCTCGATTCCACCGGGCGCCTGGCCCTGGCCGAGGGAGGACTGGCGAGCAGCTGCCTGCCCTGGGACGTGGGCGTCGGCGAGCCTGGGTTGGAGGACCGGTTGAACGCCGCCGTCGAGGCATGGTTCGCCGCGATGCGCAGCGACCTGCCGGACGTCCGACGGATGCCCTACGGATGGGCCGCGGCCATGGCGCTCGCCGGACTGACCGGCGTCGAGTCCCGTACGTTCCTGCTCGAGCTGTCGACCCCGCTGGACCCGACCGCCCGAGCACACGCGATCCAGGCGCTGGCCACCCGGGTCGAACGCGTTCACAACCGGCTGCCGCCCGCAGACAGCGCCGCCTGGAATCGCATGCTCGACCCCGATGACGAGATGGCCATCGCACGCCGCGACGACCTGCACGTCCTGGCCGCGCACACCGTGCACGTCGGCACCCGGGTCTGAGCTGTCGCACGCTCCACTCCGCCACCGAGTTGTCACCGTGAACAAGGCCCATGACCCCGGCTGGCGGTGACAGCTCGGTGGCCATGGGCGGTCAGGGGGCGCGGTTGACGGCGGAGAGCACCGCCTGCAGCGATGCGGTCACGATGTTGGGGTCGACGCCGACCCCCCACAGCACCTGGTCGCCCAGCGCGCACTCGACGTAGGCAGCCGCCTTGGCGTCGCCGCCCGACGACAGCGCGTGCTCGGCATAGTCGAGCACCCGTACGTCGAGGCCGACGACCGACAGCGCGTCGACGAAAGCTGCGATGGGGCCGTTGCCCTGTCCCTGCAAGGTCATCGGCTCCCCGTCGACATAGACATTGACCGTGAGCGCGTCTCGCTCGCCCGCGGCAGACGAGGTGTGCACCGAGTTGAGCTGCAACCGCCCACCCTGGTGCAGATACTCAGACCGGAAGATCGACCAGATGGTGGCCGCGGAGATCTCGCCGCCCTCCACGTCGGTGTGCTGTTGCACCACCCGGCTGAACTCGATCTGCAGCCTGCGTGGCAGGTCGAGCTTGTGCTCGGTCTTCATCACGTATGCCACGCCACCCTTGCCCGACTGGCTGTTCACCCGGATCACGGCTTCGTACGAGCGCCCCACGTCGTGCGGGTCGATCGGCAGGTAGGGCGCCTTCCACGGATACGCGGCGACCGGTGTCCCCGCCTCGGCGGCCTCGCGCTCGAGCGACTCCAGCCCCTTCTTGATCGCGTCCTGGTGCGAGCCCGCGAACGCCGTGTAGACCAGGTCGCCCGCGTACGGGTGACGCGGGTGTACCGGGAGCTGCGTGCAGTACTCGACGGTGCGGCGCACCTCGTCGATGTCGGAGATGTCGATCATCGGGTCGACGCCCTGGCTGAACAGGTTCATGGCGAGCGTCACCAGGCAGACGTTGCCGGTGCGCTCGCCGTGGCCGAACAGGCAGCCCTCGACCCGGTCAGCGCCAGCCATCAAAGCGAGCTCAGTGGCTGCTACCGCTGTGCCGCGGTCGTTGTGCGGGTGGAGCGATATCGCGGTGTGCTCGCGACGGGTGAGCTGACGGATGAACCACTCGATCTGGTCGGCATAGACGTTGGGCGTTGCCATCTCGACGGTCGCGGGCAGGTTGAGGATGATCTCGCGGCTGGGCCCCGCTTGCCACACGTCGGTGACGGCCTGGCACACGTCGACGGAGAATCCGAGCTCGGTGTCGGTGAATATTTCCGGCGAGTACTGGTAGCCGACCGCGGTCGTGGCGAGCAGCTCGTCGGCGTACTTCATGACGAGCTCGGTGCCCCGCACGGCGATGGCCCGACACTCGTCGCGCTCGACGCCGAACACGACTCGCCGAAACAGCGGTGCCGTCGCGTTGTACAGGTGCACCGTCGCGCGCGCGGCACCGACCAGCGACTGCACGGTGCGTTCGATCAGGTCCTCACGCGCCTGGGTCAGCACCGAGATCGTCACGTCGTCCGGGACGACGTCGTGCTCGATCAGCTGGCGGACGAAGTCGAAGTCGGTCTGACTGGCCGACGGGAAACCGACCTCGATCTCCTTGTAGCCCATGCGCACGAGCAGCTCGAACATGCGTCGCTTGCGCGCGGTCGACATCGGGTCGATCAGTGCCTGGTTGCCGTCACGCAGGTCTGTCGACAGCCAGCGGGGCGCTCGCGTCAGCTGCTGCTGCGGCCAGGTGCGGTCGGCCAGGTCGATCGGAGGGAACGCCGTGTAGCGCTGGTACGGCATGCCGCTGGGCTGGGGGCTGATGACTCGGGGCGGGACGGCCACTGAGACTCCTCGACGTGAGCGGTCAGGCAGCCGGCGCAGGCGCACTCCGCGGCGAGGATCCGGCCTGGTCAGGCCTCGCCGCGGCGCACAAGGAGGCTGTACCAGTTCAGCCTGGGCACATTCCGCATCACCGCCAGCCTAACCCTGCCACCCGAAACTCGCTCGACGCGGCGGGTGTGCGGTGGTTGTCTGCTGGCATGGAGGCCACGGCGGACGTCCAGCTTGATCGGCTCGACGCGGCAAACCTGAGCGACGCCGACGCGGCCACCCTGGCGTCGATCACCAACGCCGCGGCGGCGGTCGACTCCCCTCACCTGTCGCCCGTCCCGCCGAGACAGGTGCTGCTGCGGCTGAGGCACGGCTGGGACGGATTCCCGACTGATCACGTCTTCGTCGTCCGCAGCACGGGCGGAGCGGTGGCCGGGTTCGTCGAGGTCGGCTACCCGCACTGGGACAACCTGCACCTCGCCGGACTCGACCTCGTGGTGCACCCGGACGCTCGCGGCGACGACGCGGTCGCGGATGCTCTGCTGGGCAAGGCGATCGACGCCTGCCGAACTGACAGCCGGCTCAGCCTGGTGTCGGACGCTTGGCGCGACAGCTGGCTGGCCGGCTACTGGGAGCGCCACGGCTGGCCGGTGGCGTCACACGCGGCCCAGCGCCGGATTGTCGTCTCCGAGGTCGACCGCCCACGCCTCGACCAGCTGCTCGCCGATGCCGAAGGGTCGTCGCCGACGTACGACGTCGAGGTCTTGCCCTCGCCGACGCCTGACGGGTGGGTGCAGGACATGATCGAGGTACGGCGGGCCATGAACGACGCCCCGCTCGACGATCTGAACATCGACGACGAGGAGTGGTCGGCCGAACGCCTGGTCGCGAGCGACGCGGCACTTGCCAGCCGTGAGCTTCGCGTACACCGGCTGGTCGCGCGGCGCCGCTCCGACGGAGTGCTCGGTGGGTTCACGGCCGTGGTGGTCGAGGAGGCGCGGCCGACGGTCGGCTTCCAGGAGGACACCGCGGTGGTGGGGACGCACCGCGGTCATCGTCTGGGGCTGCGGCTCAAGGCAGCCATGCTGCAGAGGCTGGCAGCCCTCGAGCCCCAGCTGCAGACCATCGACACCTGGAACGCTGAGTCCAACACCCACATGCTCGCCGTCAACGACGCCATCGGATGCGTGGTCGTGGGCAGGGCGATCGAGGTGCAGACGACGCTCGCCTGAGGCGCACCTACACTCGGCGGTCGCACCGACCCAGGTGTCGATGCGCCGAGGAGGAGCATGTCGCCGCGAGATGCCCGCCGCTGCGCTCTCGCCGGTCTGGTGAGCCTGCTCCTGGCCGCGGGCCCGACCGGATGTACGCGCGGTGGTGACGCGTCGTCGAGCGACTCGCCCGCGACCACGCCATCAGACGCGGCGTCGAGCTCCCCAGCGCCCTCGCGGTCGCTCGAGCCGAGCACCCGCGTGCTGCCTCGGCCGCGGGTGGGCGACTGCCGCGTGCTCGATTTCGCCGACACCAACGGCGTGCTGACCGACGCGGGCGCAAAGCCGGTGGCGTGCAAGGACGACCACACCGCACAGACGTTCGCCGCCGGACCACTGACCGACGCCACCGCTCTCGATCCTCAGACCGATCCCGAGGGTGTCGCCGAGGCGCTGTCGCGGGACTGTCGCGCGGCGCTGGTGGACTGGCTCGGCGCTGACGAGGCCGCCTACGAGCGCAGCATGTTCGCGTACGTCGTCGCGGTCCCATCGACCTCGCAGGCGGCCGCCGGAGCCGCCTGGTACCGCTGTGACACGTTCGCCGCCAAACGGGACGGTGAGCTGGCCGTACTGCCGCCGACCACGCAGCGGGCGTTGCGCGGCGACGGCGCGCCGCGGTGGGCGACGTGCGTCGACGGCGGGCTCAATGCCGAGCCCGACCAGGTGCTGTGCACGCTGCGGCACGACTGGCGGGCGATCAGCGCGCACAGGCTCGGCGACCGCGCGGACCCGTTCCCCGGCGATCGCCAGGTGACGGGCGAGGCCCGCACCCGCTGCGAGACCGACGTGACTGCCTGGGTCGACGACCCGCTCGTGGCGTTCGACTACGGCTGGCTGCGCCCCGCGTCGGTCGACTGGCAGCAAGGCCAACGCTTCCTGCTCTGCTTCGCGCGCACCCCGACCTGACTCCGGCAATGGCGGGGTTCTGGGTGTTGGACGGTGCGCGCTGACACACGTTCCGCCGCAGTTGCGGCTGCCGAGCTGACCTAGAAGCCGAGCCGGCGCAGCTGGCGGGGGTTGCGCTGCCAGTCCTTGGCCACCTTGACGTGCAGGTCGAGGTAGACGGGCGTGCCGAGGATGCGTTCGATCTGGCCCCGCGAGTCGACACCGATCTGCTTCAGCCGCGCGCCCCGATGGCCGATCACGATGCCCTTCTGACTGTCCCGCTCGACATAGACGTCTGCACGGACGTCGAGCAGCGGCCTGTCGGCTGGCCGGTCCTCGCGGAGCACCATCTCCTCCACCACGACCGCGATCGAGTGGGGCAGCTCGTCGCGTACGCCCTCGAGCGCAGCCTCCCGGATCAGCTCGGCAACGAGCGTCTCCTCGGGTTCGTCGGTGAGGTCCCCGGCGGGATACAGCGGCGGGCCCTCGGGCAGCTGGGCGACGAGCAGGTCAGTGAGCAGTCCGATGTTGTCGCCGGCGGTGGCCGACACCGGGACCACGTCGGCGAAATCGACGCCCGTCTCGGCACCAACTCGCGCGATCGCGGTGAGGTGCTGGGCGATCCGTCCCGGGGTAACGGTGTCGGTCTTGGTCGCCACGGCGACGACCGGCCGGCGGCGCAGACGGGCCACCTCGCCGACGAGGTAGCGGTCGCCAGGACCGATCCGTTCGTTGCACGGCAGGCAGATGCCGATCACGTCGACCTCACTCCAGGTGCTGCGTACGAGGTCGTTGAGCCGCTCGCCGAGCAGCGTCCGCGGGCGGTGCAGGCCGGGGGTGTCGACGAGCACCAGCTGAGCGTCGCGGCGGTGCACCAGTCCGCGGATGGCGTGCCGGGTGGTCTGGGGCCGCGACGAGGTGATGGCGACCTTGGCGCCGACGATGGCGTTGGTCAGCGTCGACTTGCCGGCGTTTGGGCGGCCCACGAAGCAGGCGAACCCGAAGCGCGTGGTGGCCGGGCTCGCGGGCTGGTCGGGCACGCCGTTCAGCGTAGGTGCCGGGGCAGCTGCTCCGCCCCCCGCCTCAGGTCGTCGACTGGTCGAGCACCGTGCCGTCTCGATCGGCACGCAGCACCGCCACCCCGGCGCCGCCCAGGTCGCGGACGGCGTCCAGGTCGCCAGCCCCGATCTGCTCGGCGTCGCTGACGACGGCCGCGGCCTCGAGGCTCCGGGCACCCGACGACGCCGCCATCGCCACCGCTAGGCGCAGCGCGGAGATGCGTAGCGAGACAAGCTGCACGGTGGCCGCGGTGTAGGTGCGACCGTCCTGGTCGCGTACGGCCGCACCCTCGGCTGCCCCGGTGCGCGAGCGGGTGGACCGAGCCAGCTGGACGATCTTGCGATCCTCTGGATCGGAGCCTTCGCCACCCACGCGACCGCACGCTATCGGCCCACTCCCGGGCGCAGTGTCGCGCGGTCAGCCGGTAGGTCCGGCTGGCACTCGGCAGCAGCACGGGAGCCGCGCGAGGTCGCAGCCGCCGCAGAGCTGGCCCCTGCCGCCTTGGCCACTGAGCACGGGCATCCGCCACCGCCGGACTGATGCGCTGGACGGCCAGCCTCGAGTTGCCTATTGTCGTGCACCGCATACCAGGTGGAGGCGCCCGCGTCTGCACTTCCATCGTGTCCGGGCGCCGAATCCTGTCCACCCGGACGCGATCCTTGTCACCGAGCAGGAGACTCGACGGACAGGAGCGGAGAACCCACTTCACGTCGGCCCCAGTGCCGGCTCGGGGTGAAGCCAGCAGTGCTGGCGGGGCACCCTCTCGCCCTAACCCGACAGCTAACTCCGCAGGCGGCGAGAAGGACCCCACTCGTGCTGTCTTCACGTTTGCGTTCGCGCCTTGTCGCGGTCGCCCTCACCGTCGTGTCCATCGTCGCGGCGACGACAGTCCTCCAGTCAGTGACCTCGGCGGCCGACGCGTCAGCGAGCCACCCGCACGTGGCGAAGGCTCTCAAGGTGGCCCGTGCCCAGAAGGGTGACCCGTACAACTACGGATCGAACGGGCCCAACGCGTTCGACTGCTCCGGGCTGACCCAGTACTCCTTCAAGAAGGCAGGCATCCGCCTGCCACGCACGTCTGACCAGCAGGCGAACTACGTTCGGCGGCTGAAGGACAAGAACAACATCAGGCCTGGCGACTTCATGTTCTTCGCCGATGGCGGTGACGTCTATCACATGGGAATCTTCACCGGGAAGTGGCAGGGCGGGCGCCGCCTGATCCTGCACGCATCGCGCTCCGGCACGCCGGTGAAGGTGGATCCAGTGTGGACCAGTGACTGGTTCGCGGGAACGATCCGTCACCGGTGACGGGCGCGAGTGACGGGCACGGGCGGATCGCTCAAAACACCACCCGCTGCATGATCTGTCTTGGCCGCGTCTGCTGACGCCGGGTCGGGGGCTTCGTGTCGCCTGCTTGAAGCCTGTTGAAGAAGGCGCGCCCGACGGAGGATGTCGTCTGCGACTGGGGGTCCAATGGCCCTGCTCACTGGTGTATCGACATACCAGCAGGGGATACATTGCGGACATGAGCGCGCGCTGGAAGCCCGGTCTGGCCTCATGCCTTTCCTGCTACGACCGGACCGCTCATCGGCGCCGAGCGACCACCACCGCCGGGCGGGCAAGCTAGGCGGGGCGGGCTGCCGCGGAGTCGTCCCCGTGGCCTGTCCTGGGTCCTCCGACGAGGCGGACGACGACCCGGCCGATGCGGTTTCGCCGGCCGGTGGGTGCCTCGGCGGTGAGCCGAAGCCCGTCTACGTCGACCTCGCTGCCGGCGATGGGGACCCTGCCCAGATGCTTGGCGAGCAGACCGCCGACGCTGTCGACGTCCTCGTCCTCGACGTCGATGCCGAACACGTCCACGAGCTCGTCGATCGCAAAGCGCGGGCTCACCCGCACCGCCCCGTCGCCCAGCCGCTCGACACCGTCCGGCTCGGTGTCGTACTCGTCGGTGATCTCGCCGACGATCTCCTCCAGCACGTCCTCGATCGTGACCAGCCCTGCCGTCCCGCCGTACTCGTCGACGACGATTGCCAGGTGGATCCGCTGCGCCTGCATCTCGCGCAGCAGCACGTCTGCGGGCTTGGAGTCCGGGACGAACGCGCAGGGACGCAGCACGGTCTCGACCCGCTCGTTGGCCTCGGCCTCGTGGTTGTCGAAGACCCGCCGGGTGATGTCCTTGAGGTAGGCGATGCCGACCACGTCATCGATGCTCTCGCCGATGACGGGGATGCGGCTGAACCCGCTGCGCAGCGCAAGCGATGTCGCCTGCCGCAGCGTCTTGTGGCCCTCGATCACGACCATCTCGGTGCGCGGCACCATCACCTCGCGCACGATCGTGTCGCCGAGCTCGAACACCGAGTGGATCATTGCGCGCTCGCCTGACTCGATCAGCGCGCTCTGCTCGGCCAGGTCGACCAGCTCGCGCAGCTCGGCCTCCGACGAGAACGGCCCTTCACGGAACCCACGCCCGGGCGTGATCGCGTTTCCCAGCAGGATGAGCAGCTTGGGCAGCGGGCCGAGCACCCGGGTCAGCACTGCAATCGGGCCGGCCAGCGCGAGCGCCACCCGCTCGGGGTGCTGCCTACCCAACGTGCGCGGGGCGACGCCCACCCCGACGTACGACACGAGCACCATGACGCCGGCCGCCAAGCCGATCTGCTGCCACCGCTCGTCGAACGCGTCTGCGACCACCAGCGCGACCAGGACGATCGCCGTCGTCTCTGCAGCCTTGCGCAGCAGCAGCAGGGTGTTGAGATAGTGCGGCAGGTCGGCGGTGAACTGCAACAGCCGGGCCGAGCCGCGTCGTCCCTCCGTCACCAGCTCTGCGGCACGGGTCTTGAAGAACGACTGCAGGGCAGCCTCCGCCGCCGCGAAGAGCCCGGCAATGGTCACCAGGAACGCGGCGATGGCGAGCAGCACGACGTCAGTGTTCATGACTCCCCTTGGTGCAGCGGCTGGCCTTCGCGTACGCCGTGCCACTCGGCGAGCAGTCGGGTCTGCCGCGCAAACATCTCGCGCTGCTGGTCGGGCTCGGCGTGGTCAAAGCCCAACAGGTGCAAGATCCCGTGCACGCACAGCAGGTCGATCTCGTCGCCAACCCCGTGCCGGTGCTCGGGCGCCTGGCGGGCGGCCACCTGCGGGCACAGCGCGAGATCGCCTAGGTAGCCGTCGGGCGGCTCCTCACCGGCCCGGCCGGGCAGGAGCTCGTCCATCGGGAAGGCGAGCACGTCTGTCGGACCGTCAGCGTTCATCCACTGCCGGTTGAGGGTCTCGATGGTCGGCTCGTCTACCAGCCGCACGCACATCTCCGTTGCCGGGTGCAGTCGCATCCGGTCGAGCACGAAGCGGGACAGCCGAGCAAGCGAGGAGACATCGACGTCGGCCCCCGACTCGTCGAGAACCTCGACGCTCACCGACACTCTCCTCGCGGCACGGGACGCCTCAGGGACGGCGAGGACGGCGTGGGCCGTGCTCGGCGTCCTCACCGGCGGCCCGGACCCGCTGCTCCTCGTACGTCTCGTAGGCAGCAACGATCCTGCCGACGAGCTTGTGGCGTACGACGTCCTGGCCGGTGAGCATGGAGAAGTGGATGCCGCGCACGTCGTCGAGGATGTCGCGGACGACCCTCAGTCCGGACCTGGTTCCCTCGGGCAGATCGACCTGCGTGACGTCGCCGGTGACCACCATCTTGGAGCCGAAGCCCAACCTGGTCAGAAACATCTTCATCTGCTCGGGAGACGTGTTCTGTGCCTCGTCGAGGATGATGAACGCGTCGTTGAGGGTCCTGCCGCGCATGTACGCCAGCGGTGCCACCTCGATCGTGCCCCCGGTCAGCAGCTTGGGGATCGACTCGGGGTCGAGCATGTCGTGCAGCGCGTCATAGAGCGGCCGCAGGTAGGGGTCGATCTTCTCGCTCAGAGTGCCGGGCAGGAAGCCGAGCCGCTCGCCTGCCTCGACAGCGGGCCGGGTGAGGATGATCCGGTTGACCTCCTTGGCCTGCAGCGCCTGCACGGCCTTGGCCATCGCGAGGTAGGTCTTGCCGGTGCCGGCCGGGCCGATCGCGAACACCACGGTGTGCTTGTCGATCTGGTCGACATAGCGCTTCTGGTTCAGCGTCTTGGGCCGGATGGTGCGGCCACGGTTGGACAAGATGTTGAGGCTCAGCACCTCGGCCGGGCGTTCCTGAGTCTCGGTGCGCAGCATCGAGATCGCGTGCTCGACCAGCTCCGCAGTCAGGCCCTGGCCAGTGCGGATCATCGCGACCAGCTCGTCGAGCAGCCGCTCGACCAGGGCCGCCTCGCCCGGGTCGCCGGTGACGGTGACCGTGTTGCCGCGGGAGTGCACGTCGGCGGCGAACTCGCGCTCGATGATGGCGAGGAACTCGTCGCGAGGGCCGAGCACGGCGACCATGTCGATGCTCGCCGGGACGCTGACGGTGTGCTGGTGGGGGGGCGCTTCGCTCATCGGCAGTCCGCTGGGGGACCGGTCCTCCACTCTCGTACGGGGCGACTGACCCTGCCATGCTACGGCGAGTCGCCGGCCCCGCGCGTCCCTGCTCCCCGACGGGCGCTCTCCGGCCGTCTGCGACCCGATCTCGTGCCACCCCGGTGACCGGAGCCCCCACACCGGCACGACATCCGTTCCCGGCCCGCCCGGCCTGGCCGCCCCCGACCCGATCTCGTGCCATTCGGGGGGTCCGAGCCCCCGGCTGGGCACGACATCCGTCCCCCGGCGGCCAGCCTTGCCGGCCCCGACCTCAGCCCGGTGGCCAGGCCAGGTCGCGCCCGCCCAGCACGTGCGCGTGCACATGAAAGACGCTCTGGCCGGCCGAGGCACCAGTGTTGAGCACGATCCGGTAGCCGCCCGCGACTCCTTCGGCCTCGGCGACGTCGGCTATCGCGCGCAGCACACCCGACGCGGCATCGGCATCGGCCCGGGTCAGCGTGGCGAGGTCGGGCTCGTGCCGGCGCGGCACCACCAGCACGTGCACCGGTGCCTGCGGGTTGGCGTCGCGAAACGCCACCGCGGTCCCGGACTCGTGCACGACGTCGGCGGGCACCTCGCCCGCGACGATCCGGCAGAACAGGCAGTCCTCGGGCACGACTCCTCCTTGTCAACCGGTGCGGCGGCTCGCGCGTCGATGCAGTGTGACGGCAATCTTCTCAGCACCCGCAGCCAGGGGGTTGCCCGTGTCAGCACAGCCGGCGAACGCCAGCGCCGACGAGGCGGTCGAGCGGTTGTACACCGCGCACTGGCCCAGCCTGGTCAGGCTCGGCGCGCTGCTGTTGCGCGACACCGCACAGGCCGAGGACGTCGTCCAGGACGCGTTCGTCGCCATGCACCGGCGCTGGTCGTCGGTGCGTGACCAGGACAAGGCGCTCGCCTACCTGCGGCGCAGCGTCGTCAACGGCTGCCGCTCGGCGCTGCGCAAGGCCACGGTGGCGCAGCGCAATCGCCCCGATCCCGTACGCGACGTGGACAGCGCCGAGGCGAGTGTCCTGGCCGGCGAACGTCGCGACCGGGTCCTGGCCGCGCTCGATGCGCTTCCTCACCGACAGCGCGAGGTGCTCGTGCTGCGGCACTGGCTCGACCTCTCGGAGGCGGACATCGCCGCCACCTTGCGCATCTCGCGTGGCTCGGTCAAGTCACATTCCTCGCGCGGGCTCGCCCGCCTGCGCACGACCCTGGAGCGAGACGCATGAACGACACCGAGCGAGAGCTGTATGAGGCGGTGCGTTCATACGGCGATGCCGTCCAGCCGGGCGACCGGCTCGGCGCGATCCGGCGCGCGACGATCGCGCCGCCGGCTCGCGGCTGGCACCCCTGGGTGCTGGCCGGCGGCGCGGCCGTCGTGGCAGCTTCGGTGGTCATGGGCACGCTGTTGCTGACCGACACCGCCGGCACGTCCACCACCGTGGACACGCCGGTGGCAGCGCAGACGCCGGTAACCGTCTACACGATGA
>JACCWP010000273.1 GCA_013697585.1 Nocardioidaceae bacterium | reverse complement strand
GTCTTGGACTGCTCACGCTGCACGTGCTCACTGCCAGCTGGGGGTATGCGCTGCTGGGTACCGGCGGCCTGGTTCTGGTGCTGCCCACAGGGTTGTACGCGCTCGACCTCGAGCACACGCTGCGCTGGTCGGCGGGCGTCGGTGTGATCGGGGTTGCCATCGCCGCCGCTTCGGGTGTGCTGGCCGCGCGGGGTGGGAACGACCGCAGTGAGAATCGGGGCAGGTGAACCCCGGGTCGGATGGTGGGCCGCAGCCTGCTCTCGCTGGGGTCGGCGACGCGGGATCGGCTGGGCACCAGCTGCGGTCGGCCGAGCGGCTTGCGGCGGTTCGTGACTGTGTCGGCCCCGAGCTGCCGCTGAGTTGCCGACCCGCCGCTCTAGGCCCGCACCGTCGCCTCGCGCTAGGCTCCACCCGTGCGGATGGACCGGCTGCTTGACGAGCCGCGTTGACGAGCTCTCGACCTCGACGACGCGGCGCCCCTCTGTAGTTGAGGGGCTTTTTCATGTCCTGAGTCGTCGGGCAGCAGTCTGGAGGAGACGAGCACGGTGAGCACCCAGCAGACACCCGAGCAGGTTCCGCGGCCTGCGGCCTACGACGTGCGCGCCGCCCAGGACAAGTGGCTGCCCATCTGGGATGCGCTCGACCCGTTCCGTGCCGCCGACGACGGCAGTCGCCCGCGTCGTTATGCGCTGACGATGTTCACGTACCCCTCGGGCGACCTGCACATGGGCCACGGCGAGGTGCTGGCCCTGCACGACCTGCTGGCGCGGTACTGGCGGATGCGGGGCTTCGACGTGCTGAACCCGATCGGGTGGGACTCCTTCGGGCTGCCCGCGGAGAATGCCGCCATCCGCCGGGGCGAGCACCCGGCGGTCTACACCTACGCCAACATCGAGATCCAGGCCGAGTCGCTGCGGCGCTACGCCCTGGGCTTCGACTGGTCGCGCCGCCTGCACACCTCCGATCCCGACTACTACCGCTGGACGCAGTGGCTGTTCTTGCGGTTTCGCGAGCGGGAGCTGGCCTATCGTCGCGCCTCGTGGGTCAACTGGTGCCCCAACGACCGGACCGTGCTGGCCAACGAGCAGGTAGTCGGCGGGATCTGCGACCGCTGCGGCGCCGCGGTGACCAAGCGCCAGCTGACCCAGTGGTACTTCCGCATCACTGCCTACGCGCAGCGGCTGCTGGACGACATGGACCGGCTGGAGGGTCGATGGCCGGAGCGGGTGCTTGCCATGCAGCGCAACTGGATCGGCCGGTCGGAGGGCGCCTTCGCCGACTTCGCCGTCGCGGGCCACAATGGCCAGCGCCGCGAGCCGTTGCGGGTGTTCACCACCCGCCCGGACACCTTGTTCGGTGCGACGTTCATGGTGATCGCCCCGGAGTCGCCGCTGGCTGCCGAGCTGGTGAGCGACGAGCAGCGACCGGCGTTCGAGGCCTACCTGGAGCAGACCCAGCGCGCGACCGAGATCGAACGGCTGTCCACCGAGCGAGCCAAGACCGGCGTTTTCCTGGGCGCGTACGCGACGAATCCCGTGACCGGCCAGCCCATTCAGGTGTGGGCAGCCGACTATGTGCTGGCCGACTATGGCACCGGCGCGATCATGGCCGTGCCGGGCCAGGACCAGCGCGACTGGGACTTTGCGGTCGTCCACGACCTGCCGATCGTGCGCACGGTGCAGCCTCCCGCGGACTTCGACGGCGCGGCCTACGTCGGTGAGGGCGCGGCGATCAACTCCGCAAACGACGAAGTCAGCCTCGACGGGTTGGCCGTGGTGGACGCCAAGGCGCGCATCAAGGACTGGCTGGAGGCCAAGGGGCTGGGGGAGCGCACGGTCAACTACCGGCTGCGGGACTGGTTGCTGTCCAGGCAACGCTATTGGGGCGCCCCGATACCGATCGTGCACTGCGACACCTGCGGCGAGGTGGCCGTGCCTGACGACCAGCTGCCCGTGCGGCTGCCACACCTGGAGGGTGCCGACCTGTCCCCTCGCGGTGTCTCCCCGTTGGCCGCAGCAACGGACTGGGTGTCGACGACGTGCCCGTCGTGTGGCGGGCCGGCCCGACGCGACACCGACACGATGGACACCTTCGTGGACTCGTCGTGGTATTTCCTGCGGTATCCGTCCGTCGGCCGTGACGACGTCGCGATCGACCCGGAGAGCACGCGTCGCTGGGCGCCCGTCGACCACTACACCGGGGGTTCCGAGCACGCGATCCTGCACCTGCTGTACAGCCGGTTCATGACCAAGGTGCTGCATGACCTGGGGCACATCGACTTCGTCGAGCCGTTCCGATCGCTGCACAACCAGGGCCAGGTCATCAACCAGGGCAAGTCGATGTCCAAGTCGCTGGGCAATGGCGTGGACCTGGGCGCGGAGCTGGAGTCGTACGGCGTCGATGCGATCCGGCTGACGATGCTGTTCGCCGGGCCGCCGGACGAGGACGTCGACTGGGCCGACGTGTCGCCGACCGGGTCGGGCAAGTTCCTGGCCCGGGCCTGGCGGGTCGCCCGCGACGTCACCTCGCAGCCGGGCGCCGACCCGGCCACCGGCGACGTGGCGCTGCGGACGACGACGCACCGGTCCATCGCCGAGATCGGATCGCTGATCGAGTCGTTCCGCTTCAACGTGGCCATCGCGCGGCTGATGGAGCTGGTGAACGCGACCCGCAAGGCGATCGACTCCGGTCCGGGCGGCGGCGACCCCGCGGCCGCCAGCCGCTGGATGCCGACGTACCAGTACGTCGGTGGCAAGGAGCACGCCGTACTGCACCTGCTGTACGCGCGCTTCTTCACCAAGGCGCTGCACGACATGGGGCTGCTGGACGCCACCGAGCCCTTCACCCG
>JACCWP010000119.1 GCA_013697585.1 Nocardioidaceae bacterium | reverse complement strand
ACGCAGCGCAGTGTGATCTGTGGTTCCCGCCGCGCAAGATCCCGCTCGAGGATGGCTCGAGGGTGCTGTTGCCGGTGTTGGTGCTCACCGCGGCGCACTCTCGCTCGATGCTCGGCCTCGGTCATCGTGTCGGCGGCGCTCGAAAACTGAACACTTTCGGCGGTGAAAAGTGAGCACTCAACGATTGGAGAGTGATCACTTTGGAAGACTGGGCGCTGATCAGGGGACTGGCTGCGGAGGGCGTGCCGAAGGCACGGATCGCTCAGCGGTTGGGGATCTCTCGGACCACCGTCATCAAGGCGGTGAACTCGGACTCACCGCCTCGGTATGAGCGGACGCCACGGGCGACGTCGTTCACCGTGTTTGAGCCGCGGGTCCGGGCGCTGCTGAAGGAAGTGCCGGACATGCCAGCGACCGTGCTGGCTGAGCGGGTGGGTTGGACGGGCTCTATCCGCTGGTTCAGCGACAACGTCAAGCGGCTGCGTCCTGAGCACCGGCCCATCGATCCAGCCGACCGGATCACCTGGCTGGCCGGCGACGCCGCCCAGTGCGACCTGTGGTTCCCGCCCCGGAAGATCCCGCTCGAGGACGGCACCACCAAGTTGTTGCCGGTGCTGGTGATCACCGCCGCGCACTCGCGGTTCATCAGTGGCCAGATGATCCCGACCCGGAAGACGGAGGACCTGCTGCTGGGGTCCTGGGAGCTGATCCAGCAACTCGGGCGGGTCCCGCGTCGGCTGATCTGGGACAACGAACCCGGCATCGGCCGCGCGCAACGGAGGGCCGAGGGTGTGACCTCGTTCATGGGCACCCTGGCCACCAAGCTGGTGCTGTTGCCACCGCGGGACCCGGAGTCCAAGGGCGTGGTCGAGCGACGTAACGGCTGGTTTGAGACCTCGTTCATGCCCGGCCGGACGTTCGCCTCTCCGGTCGACTTCAACGACCAGTTCACCGACTGGCTGACTAAGGCGAACGCGCGGGTGGTCCGCACGATCAAGGCCGCGCCAGTCGAGTTGATCGATGCCGATCGTGCCGCGATGTTGCCGCTGCCACCGATCCCGCTGCGCCTGGGCTGGCGCAACAAGATCCGGCTGGGCCGCGACTATTACGTCCGCCTCGACACCAACGACTACTCCGTCGACCCGACCGTCATCGGCCGCATGGTGGACGTGATTGCAGACCTGGAACGTGTCCGAGTCCGCTGCGAGAACCGCATCGTCGCCGAACATGCCCGTGTCTGGGCCAGGGGAACCACCATCACCGACCCCGCGCACGTCGAGACAGCCGCCTGGCTGCGCAAGCAGTTCCAACAACCTCGCCCTGTCGCTGCTGCCGGTGATGACCTGGTCCGGGATCTGAGCGAGTACGACCGCGCGTTCGGGCTCAACGACCAAGAGGGGATCAGCTGATGGGCGCCGCCACCAAACCCACCCTGAACAGCACTGGGAAGCGCGCTGCAAGCACGGAGGCGGTCAAGCAGATCACCTACCTCGCAGGCGCGCTCAAAGCGCCGCGGATCACCGAGGCCGCCGCCCGGTTGGCCGACCAGGCCCGGGATGCTGGCTGGACCCACGAGGACTACCTCGCTGCGGTCCTCGAACGCGAAGTCAGTGCCCGCAACGCCTCTGGCGCCCAACTGCGGATCCGCGCAGCCGGATTCCCGGCGACCAAGACGCTGGAGGACTTCGACTTCGACCCCCAACCAGCCGTCCGGCAACAGATCGGGGCCCTGGCCTCCGGTGGATTCCTCACCGAGGCCCGCAACGTCGTCCTCCTCGGCCCGCCGGGAACGGGCAAGACACACCTGGCGACCGCGCTCGGCGTCACCGCCGCCCGCCACGGACACCGGGTGCTATTCGCGACGGCGACCGATTGGGTCACCCGCCTGACCGACGCCCACCGCGCCGGCCGGCTTCCCCAAGAGCTCGCAAGGCTGCGGCGCTACGGGCTGATCATCGTCGACGAGGTCGGCTACCTGCCCTTCGAGCAAGACGCCGCGAACCTGTTCTTCCAGCTCGTCTCCTCCCGCTACGAACACGCCTCACTGGTCCTTACTTCGAACCTGCCGTTCTCAGGTTGGGGCGGCGTGTTCGGCGACCAAGCCGTCGCCGCCGCGATGATCGACCGCATCGTCCATCACGCCGACGTACTCACCCTCAAAGGCGCCAGCTACCGACTCCGCGGACGCGGGATCGACAGCCTCCCCAGCATCCGCACCACCACCGGCCAGACCGAGCCCTAGACTGCCGACAACCGCTCACTTTTCAAGCGCCGGAAACGACCAGAATTGGAGCGCCGTCGAGAGCGATCCGCTTGCGGGCGCTCAAGTCCGCTGGTCAGGGCCTGGCGCCTCCGTGCTGGTTGTGCGGTACTCGACGTGCTCGAGTGCCATGTCGAGGCTGTGCTCGAGCGGTTCGGGTGGTCTGTGCCAGCAGGAGGCCCCCTTGCAGCGCGGCCATGATCGCCGCGGCGGGCCCGGGGGAGGGGGGCCGTCGGGCAGCAGCTCGCCGCGGTCGCGCATCCTTTCCGGACCCCGGACCCTGGTGCAACTGTGGTTCCTGCGCGGTCAGCACTCGGTCGGTCTGGTGGCGATGACGGCCCGGACGAGGTCGTCCTTGTCGGCAAAGTAGTGGTAGACCTTCTTAACAGTGTGGACCCTTCAGTCCAGTC
>JACCWP010000256.1 GCA_013697585.1 Nocardioidaceae bacterium | reverse complement strand
GACTGGTGCGGGTGCGGCGGTGACCGTGCGCGCGCTTCTGGCCGGCGGTGGCACCGCGGGGCACACGTCGCCGCTGCTGGCCACGGCCGACGCGCTGCGCCGGCTGCGTGACGTTGACGTCATCGCGCTCGGGACGGCCCGCGGCCTCGAGACCAGCGTGGTGCCAGCCGCGGGGTATCCGCTCGAGCTGGTGCCTCCCGTCCCGCTGCCACGGCACCCGTCGCTCGACCTGTTGCGGGTGCCGACCCGGTTGCGCGCCGCGGCCGTCGCCGCGGGGGAGGTCCTCGACAGGTTGCGTCCCGACGTCGTCGTCGGTTTCGGTGGCTACGTCTGCGTCCCGGTCTATCTGGCTGCGCGCCGCCGGCGCGTGCCGCTCGTGGTGCACGAGGGCAACGCCCTTCCCGGCATCGCCAACCGGCTCGGTGCCCGCCTCACCAGGCACGTCGCCACGAGCTTCCCAGGCACGCCGCTGGGTCACGCCACGTACACGGGCCTGCCGGTGCGTCAGCTCGTGTCGAGACTGGACCGGCCGGGCCTGCGTGCCGACGCCCGTGCCGAGCTGGGCCTCGACCCGGACCGGCCGACGCTGCTGGTGTTCGGAGGCTCGCAGGGCGCTCGCAGGCTCAATGAGTCGGTCGCCGCGGCAGCGGTGCAGCTGGCCGCGGCGGGAATCCAGGTGCTGCATGCGAGCGGGGCACGCCAGCACGTGACCCTGCCCGTCAACCGGGACGCAGACATCCCCTACGTCGTGGTTCCCTATCTCGACCGGATGGACCTCGCCTACGCCGCAGCCGACGCCGCCGTGTGCCGGGCCGGCGCCAACACGGTGACGGAGGTCGCCTGCGTCGGCCTGCCAGCGATCTTCGTCCCGCTGCCGCACGGCAACGGCGAGCAGGGGCGCAACGCCGCACCGGTCGTCGACGCCGGGGGAGGGCTGCTCGTCGCCGACGCCGAGCTCACGCCTGCCTGGGTTGGCGCCACGGTGCCGGGCTTGTTGCGCGACGACGCGCGGCTGGCGGCCATGTCCTCGGCGGCGGCCGACCTCGTGCCGCGCGACGGCGACGAACGACTTGCCCGGCTCGTCCTCGAGGTCGCGGACGCCGGCTCTCGGGTGAGGGCGGGTGGCACCCGATGAGGGTCCCCGTGCCCGCCGAACTGGTGCCGGCCGAACGTCTCGGCCGGGTGCACCTGGTCGGCATCGGTGGCGCTGCCCTGTCAGGTATCGCCCGCCTGATGCTCGCCCGCGGTATCGCGGTGACCGGCTCCGACGCGCAAGACACTCCGACGCTGCACGCGCTGCGAATGCTCGGAGCGGACTGCTTCGTGGGTCACGACGCCGGCCAGGTGGGAGCCGCCGACACCGTTGTCGTGTCGACCGCGGTGCGCGACGACAACCCCGAGGTGGTCGAGGCGCGGCGGCTCGGCCTGCGGCTGCTCCCGCGGTCGGCCGCGCTGGAGTCGCTGATGCAGGGTCGGCGGGTGCTCGCGGTCGCCGGCACGCACGGCAAGACGACCACGACCGCGCTGTTGACCGTTGCGCTGCGTGCAGCCGGGGTCGACGCGACCTACGCCGTCGGCGGCGACCTCGCCGACACCGGCCGCAACGCACACGCGGGCCGCAGCGACCTGTTCGTCGCCGAGGCCGACGAGAGCGACGGGGCGTTCCTCGTCTACTCGCCGCACGCCGCCATCGTCACCACCGTCGACGCGGATCATCTCGACGTCTGGGGCACCGAGGCGGCCTACCGGCAGGCTTTCGAGCGGTTCGTCGCGCGGATCGACCGCGAGGGCTGCCTGGTGGTGGGAGTCGACGACAGCGGTGGTCGCGCACTGGCGCGTCACGCCGCGTCGCGCGGCCTCGAGGTGGTCACGGTCTCGGCCGAGCGGGACGCCGACCTCCAGCTGGTGGACATCCGGCCCAACGGGACCGGTACCCGCGCGGGGCTCGTCCGGCGAGGAAGAGCCCTGGGCGAGCTGCGGCTGGATGTGCCCGGTCGCCACTACGCCCTCGACGCCGCGTTGGCGCTGGCGCTCGGCCTGTGGCTCGGGCTCGCTGCGGTCGACCTCACTCGCGGGCTGGCCGGTTTCACCGGCACCCGCCGCCGGATGGAGCGCAAGGGTGAGGCTGCCAGGGTCCGGGTCTATGACTCCTATGCGCACCACCCGGTCGAGATCGCCGGCGACCTCCAGGCGGCCCGCGGGCTCGCTGGCAACGGTCGGCTCGTCGTGTGCTTCCAGCCGCACCTGGTCAGCCGTACCAAGATCTTCGGCGCGCGCATGGGCGAGGCGCTCGGGGCTGCCGACGAGGTGATCGTCCTCGACGTCTACCTGGCGCGCGAAGACGCCGAGCCGGGCGTGGACGGCGGAATGGTCGCCGCTGCAGTGCCCCTGCCGGACGACCGCGTGCACCGCGCGGCCGATCCGTCGTCCGCGCCGGCGATGCTCGCCTCGCTGGTGCGGCCGGGAGACCTGGTCCTGACCCTCGGTGCGGGTGACGTGACGACGGTGGGTCCGCGGCTGCTCGCGCTCCTTGCCCCGCCCCGGGGCGGGTCGTGACTGACCCGCGACGGCCGGCGAGCGGTCGCGGTGACCGGTTCTCCCGCCGGCGATGGGCCGGCCGGCTGGCCCGGTGGCGCACCCCGCTGCTGGCCGGGCTGGTCCTGTGCGCGAGCGGTGCTGGAGGCTGGGTGGTGCTCGGGTCGGACCTGCTCGACGTCGAGCAAGTCCGTGTCGAGGGCGCCGCGGTGCTCGACGACGAGCAGGTGCGCCAAGTTGCCGCCATCTCGACCGGCGAGCCACTGGCGCGCGTCGACCTCGATGCGGCCATCGACCGGGTCGGGGAGCTGCCGGCCGTGGCCTCGGTCGAGGTGACGCGCGACTGGCCAGGGGCGATCGACATCGTCGTCGAGGAGCGCCAGGCCGTCGCGGTGCTGAGCGATGACGGCACGTTCGCAGGGCTGGATGGTGCGGGCGTGGTGTTTCGCAGCTATCCGGTCGCGCCGGAGGGGTTGCCCGTGGTGCGATCCGCCGAGCTGGCCCCCACCGTGAGTGATCCCGGCAGCGACCCCAGCAGCGACCCCAGCAGCGACCCCAGCAGCGACCCCAGTGGCGATCCCGACGCCGAGCGGGGCGACGCGCTACGCGAGGTCGCGCTGGTCGTCACCGCACTCCCGGCGTCGATCACCGCTCGGGTCGGCCATGTCGAGGTGGTCAGTCTCGACTCGATCGCCCTGGTACTCCGGGACGGGACGCTGGTGCGCTGGGGGAGCGCCGCGGAGTCGGACCTCAAGGCGGAGGTGCTGCAGGCGCTGATGCAGGTGCCGGCCGGCACGTACGACGTGTCCGTGCCGGCTCTGCCGACCACGTCCGGTGCCGCCCGGTCGTCGTGACCTCACGCCACCCCCGCCGAGTTGTCACCGTCGGCGCCGACGGTGACAGCTCGCAGGTTGCCCGCCCGGTCGAGCCTTGGCTGGCGCCCCTCCGAGATGGGGGACGGGCGAAATCTCAAAAGTCGGCGGGCGCGTCCGCGTGTCGCGCGAGCCACACGGGTCCGGCTGCGTACGTTCCTGTCGCAGGTCGAGGTTGACATAACTATAACCCTCTACTTGAGGGTGAGGCAACCGAAACCGGCACGGAACCCGGCAGTCGGGCCGGGTCCCCGAGACGAGAGGTGCGCGCTGTGGCAGCCCAGAACTACCTGGCCGTGATCAAGGTCGTCGGTATCGGCGGTGGTGGTGTCAACGCGGTCAACCGGATGATCGAGGTCGGGTTGAAGGGCGTGGAGTTCATCGCCATCAACACCGACGCGCAAGCCCTGTTGATGAGTGACGCCGACGTCAAGCTGGACATCGGACGCGAGCTCACCCGGGGCCTCGGGGCCGGGGCCGACCCCGACGTCGGCGGCAAGGCGGCCGACGATCACGCCGAGGACATCGAGGAGGTGCTCAAGGGTTCCGACATGGTGTTCGTCACTGCTGGCGAGGGTGGCGGAACGGGCACCGGTGGCGCGCCTGTGGTGGCGAGGATCGCGCGCTCGCTCGGCGCCCTGACGATCGGTGTGGTCACCCGCCCGTTCGCCTTCGAGGGGAGGCGCCGCGCCAACCAGGCTGAGGAGGGGATTGCGGCGCTGCGCGAAGAGGTCGACACCCTCATCGTGATCCCCAACGACCGGCTGCTGTCGATCAGCGACCGCAGCGTCAGCGTCCTCGACGCGTTCAAGCAGGCCGACCAGGTGCTGCTGCAAGGCGTGTCCGGCATCACCGACCTCATCACCACGCCCGGTCTGATCAACCTCGACTTCGCTGACGTCAAGTCGGTGATGTCCGACGCCGGCTCGGCGCTGATGGGGATCGGGTCGGCTCGCGGTGATGACCGAGCGGTCGCGGCGGCCGAGGTGGCCGTCTCGAGCCCACTGCTGGAGGCGTCGATCGACGGAGCGCACGGGGTGCTGCTCTCGATCGCGGGCGGATCCGACCTCGGCCTGTTCGAGATCAACGAGGCGGCCGCGCTGGTGTCCCAGGCCGCGCACGCCGAGGCCAACATCATCTTCGGCGCCGTCATCGACGACGCGCTCGGCGACGAGGTACGAGTCACGGTCATCGCGGCCGGCTTTGACGGGGGCACACCCAAGCGGCGGGAAGCAAGCCAGCCGGCGCTCCGGCCGCGACGGGTCCAGCAGCCAGCGGCGGCATCGGGTGCCCCGAGCGCCGCACCGGTGCAGCCGCCGCCGGCAAGCCAGCCCCCGGCCCGCACCCCCGGCC
>JACCWP010000246.1 GCA_013697585.1 Nocardioidaceae bacterium | reverse complement strand
TCGACTGCGTCCCGGTCATCCCGCCCGACCTGCGCCCGATGGTGCAGCTCGACGGTGGTCGGTTCGCGACCAGTGACCTGAACGACCTGTACCGCAGGGTGATCAACCGCAACAACCGGCTGAAGCGTCTGCTCGACCTCGGCGCGCCAGAGATCATCGTCAACAACGAGAAGCGGATGCTGCAGGAGGCGGTCGACTCGCTGTTCGACAACGGCCGCCGGGGGCGGCCCGTCACCGGGCCGGGCAACCGGCCACTCAAGTCGTTGTCCGACATGCTCAAGGGCAAGCAGGGCCGGTTCCGGCAGAACCTGCTGGGCAAGCGGGTCGACTACTCGGGCCGGTCGGTGATCGTCGTGGGTCCGCAGCTGAAGCTGCACCAGTGCGGCCTGCCCAAGCAGATGGCGCTGGAGCTGTTCAAGCCGTTTGTGATGAAGCGGCTGGTCGACCTCAATCATGCGCAGAACATCAAGAGCGCCAAGCGCATGGTGGAGCGTGCCCGCCCGGTCGTCTGGGACGTTCTGGAGGAGGTCATCGCAGAGCATCCGGTGCTGCTCAACCGGGCCCCGACCCTGCACCGACTGGGCATCCAGGCGTTCGAGCCGCAGCTGATCGAGGGCAAGGCCATCCAGATCCACCCGCTGGTCTGCACCGCGTTCAACGCTGACTTCGACGGGGACCAGATGGCGGTGCACCTGCCACTGTCGGCGGAGGCGCAGGCTGAGGCACGCATCTTGATGCTGAGCACGAACAACATTCTCAAGCCTGCCGACGGCAGGCCGGTGACGATGCCGACGCAGGACATGGTGATCGGCATCTACTTCCTCACGATGGACAAGGACGACGAGCGAGGCGAGGGTCGCATGTTCGCGTCGGTCGCCGAGGCCTCGATGGCGTTCGAGCGCGCCGAGATCACCTTGCAGAGCAAGGTCAAGATCCGCTATCGCGACCTGGTCCCTCCGCCTGACGCGCCGCTGCCCGAAGGCTGGGAGCCCGGGCGGCCGATCCTGTTCGACACCACGCTCGGCCGGGCCTTGTTCAACGAGGTCCTTCCCGTCGACTACGCCTTCGTCAACCACGAGGTCAGCAAGCGCCAGCTCGGGGTCATCGTCAACGACCTCGCCGAGCGCTACACCAAGGTCGACGTCGCCGCGGCGCTCGACGGGCTCAAGGATATCGGCTTCCACTGGGCCACCCGCTCGGGTGTCACGATCTCGATCGAGGACGTGGTCACGCCGCCGCGCAAGCAGGAGATCCTCGCTACCTACGAGGACCAGGCAGCCAAGGTGCAAAAGCAGTTCGACCGCGGTCTGATCACCGACGAGGAGCGCCGCCAGGAGCTGATCGAGATCTGGACCCAGGCCACGAGCGTGGTTGCCAAGGAGATGGAGAAGACCTTCACCAAGACCAACCCGATCGCCATGACGGTGCAGTCGGGCGCGCGCGGCAACATGATGCAGGTGCGCCAGATCGCGGCCATGCGCGGGTTGGTGGCCAACCCGCGGGGTGAGATCATCCCGCGGCCGATCAAGGCCAACTTCCGCGAGGGTCTGTCGGTGGTGGAGTACTTCATCTCCACCCATGGCGCCCGCAAGGGGCTGGCCGACACCGCGCTGCGGACGGCCGACTCGGGCTACCTGACCCGGCGGCTGGTGGACGTCAGCCAAGACGTCATCATCCGCGAGGATGACTGCGGCACCGAGCGCGGCCTGCCCAAGCAGATCGGGCAGCGACTCGACGGCGGCAAGATCGTGCCGGCAGACAACGTCGACACTTCGGCGTACGCCCGCTCGGCGGCGACCCAGATCGTCCACCCAGGCACCGGCGAGGTGCTGGTCGAGGCGGGTGGCGACATGGGAGACCCCAAGATCCTCGAGCTTGTCGAGGCGGGTATCGAGTCGGTCAAGGTCCGGTCGGTGCTCACCTGTGACGCCAAGACAGGCACCTGCGCCAAGTGCTACGGCAGGTCGCTCGCGACCGGCAAGCTCGTCGACATCGGGGAGGCCGTCGGCATCATCGCCGCCCAGTCGATCGGCGAGCCCGGGACCCAGCTGACCATGCGCACCTTCCACACCGGCGGTGTGGCCGGCGACGACATCACGCACGGTCTGCCCCGAGTGGTCGAGCTGTTCGAGGCCCGCACCCCCAAAGGCAAGGCCCCCATCACCGAGAGCGCCGGCCGGGTTCGGCTCGACGACTCCGACAAGGCCCGCAAGATCATCGTCGTCCCCGACGACGGGGGCGAGGAGCAGGCCTACCCGATCAGCAAGCGGTCCCGCCTGCTGATCGAGGACGGCGACCACGTCGACGTCGGCCAGCAGCTCACGCACGGCACACCCGACCCACAGGACGTGCTGCGCATCCTCGGCGTCCGGATGGCGCAGGAGCACCTGGTCGACGAGGTCCAGGAGGTCTACCGAAGCCAGGGCGTGTCGATCCACGACAAGCACATCGAGATCATCGTGCGGCAGATGCTGCGGCGGGTCACCGTCATCGAGCAGGGGGTCGCCCAGCTGCTCACCGGCGACCTGGTCGACCGGGTGCGGTTCGAGGAGGAGAACCGACGCGTGGTGGCCGAGGGTGGCCAGCCTGCGTCGGGTCGCCCGGTGCTGATGGGCATCACCAAGGCGTCGTTGGCGACCGACTCGTGGCTGTCGGCGGCCTCGTTCCAGGAGACCACCCGGGTGCTCACCGACGCTGCCATCCATGGCAGGTCCGACTCGCTGATGGGTCTCAAGGAGAACGTGATCCTCGGCAAGCTGATCCCTGCCGGGACCGGCCTAGAGCGCTACCGCAACATTCGGGTCGAGCCGACCGAGGAGGCGCGCGCCGCGGCGTACTCGCTGACGGGGTACGAGAGCTACGACTACGACTTCGGTCAGCCCACGGGACAGTCGGTGGCGCTGGACGACTTCGGGTTCGGCAACTACCGCAACTAGCGCCCCGAAAGCCACCCGAGTTGTCACCGTCAGACCGGCCAGTAGCCCCGGCTGGCGGTGGCGACTCGTCTCCGGACGCAGCGGCGCCGGTGCGTCGGCAGCGGGTCGCCGCATACGCGCTCGTTCTCCGGCCCCTGGGAGGAGCCGGCGAGGAGGAGGTGCTGCTCACCCAGCTGTCCGAGCGCACCACCCGACCGGGTGCCTGGACGTTGCCCGGTGGTGGCTTGCTGCACGGGGAGGACCCGCGCGGCGCGGTGTGTCGTGAGGTGCGAGAGGAGACCGGGCTCGACGTCACCGTCGGCGCGCTGCTCGACGTGCACTCGCTGCACCTCGAGGGGGTGGCACCCGACGGCGTGCTGGAGGACTACCACGCGATCCGGTTGGTCTTCGATGCGGCTGTCTCGCCCGAGTCCCCTGACCCGTGGGTGCTCGAGCCCGAGGGCACCACCGCCGACGCTCGCTGGGTGCGAATCGCCGACCTCGAAGGCGGCCGGCTGCCGCACGTCGGCCTCGTGCCGTGGGCGCTGGAACGTCGCGCTCGCAGCACCCCGAACGGGCTTTGACCGCCCACAGGCGCTCGGGGTAGCCTGAGTAGCCGTGCCTGGGCAGGCCCAGGCTTCACGTGTGCCGTCTTCCGTGTTCTGACACGCCCGACCTCGTGGGTCGCGCGTCGGCCGAGACGGCGCCCGCGTCACCCGCACTCCGATCTCGAAGGACGTAACTCCGGTGCCCACCATCCAGCAGTTGGTCCGCAAGGGCCGCCAGGACAAGGTGTCCAAGAGCAAGACGCCTGCCCTGAAGGGTTCGCCGCAGCGGCGCGGTGTGTGCACGCGCGTGTACACGACAACGCCCAAGAAGCCGAACTCTGCGCTGCGCAAGGTGGCGCGGGTGCGCCTGTCCAGCGGGATCGAGGTCACCGCCTACATCCCGGGCGTCGGCCACAACTTGCAGGAGCACTCGATGGTGCTCGTCCGCGGCGGACGGGTGAAGGACCTGCCCGGCGTCCGCTACAAGATCATTCGAGGATCGCTCGACACGCAGGGCGTCAAGAACCGCAAGCAGGCACGCAGCCGCTACGGCGCGAAGAAGGAGAAGAGCTGATGCCGCGCAAGGGTCCGCCCACGCCGCGCCCGGTCGTCACCGACCCGGTCTATGCCAGCCCGCTGGTGACCCAGCTGGTCAACAAGGTGCTCGAGGACGGCAAGAAGTCGGTGGCTCAGCGCATTGTCTATTCCGCCATGGAGGGCGCCAGGGACAAGTCCGGGGTCGACCCGGTCGTCACCCTGAAGCGGGCGCTCGACAACGTCAAGCCGACCCTCGAGGTCAAGAGCCGTCGGGTCGGCGGCGCGACGTACCAGGTGCCGGTCGAGGTGCGCGCCGGTCGGTCCACCACGCTTGCCATGCGCTGGATCGTCAAGTACGCCGGCGAGCGCCGCGAGAAGACGATGGCCGAGCGACTGATGAACGAGCTGCTCGACGCCTCCAACGGTCTCGGCGGCAGCGTCAAGCGTCGCGAGGACACGCACAAGATGGCCGAGGCCAACAAGGCATTCGCCCACTACCGCTGGTGAGGGACCGGTGCCCCGTCACGACCTGACGGATCGCACCAGGGCTCCATCACCCATCAACTTCGTAAGGAAGACACCCACCGTGGCTGTCGACATCACGACCGACCTGGGCCGTGTCCGCAACATCGGGATCATGGCGCACATCGACGCCGGCAAGACGACGACGACCGAGCGCATCTTGTTCTACACCGGAATCAACTACAAGATCGGCGAGGTCCACGAGGGCGCCGCCACCATGGACTGGATGGAGCAGGAGCAGGAGCGCGGCATCACGATCACGTCGGCCGCGACGACCTGTGCCTGGAAGAACCACACCATCAACATCATCGACACACCCGGTCACGTCGACTTCACCGTCGAGGTCGAGCGCTCGCTGCGCGTCCTCGACGGGGCAGTCGCGGTGTTCGACGGTGTCGCCGGTGTGGAGCCACAGTCCGAGACGGTCTGGCGCCAGGCCGACCGGTACAAGGTGCCGAGGATCTGCTTCGTCAACAAGCTCGATCGCACTGGCGCCGAGTTCCACCGCTGCGTGGACATGATCCGCACCCGGCTGGCGGCAGTGCCGCTCGTCCTGCAGGTGCCGATCGGCACCGAGGCTGACTTCGTCGGGGTCATCGACCTCGTCGGAATGCGCGCGCTCACCTGGCGGGGCGAGACGTCCAAGGGCGAGGACTACGCGACCGAGGACATCCCCGCCAGCCACCTCGACGCGGCCCACGAGTGGCGCGACCGGCTGCTGGAGACGATCGCCGAGGCCGACGACGAGATGATGGAGCTGTATCTCGAAGGCGAGGAGCCCAAGACCGACGCGCTGCAGGCCGCTATCCGCCGGGCCACCCTGGCCAGCGCGCTGACGCCCGTGCTGTGCGGCACCGCCTTCAAGAACAAGGGCGTGCAGCCGCTGCTCGATGCCGTGGTGGCCTACCTGCCCTCGCCGATCGACGTGCCGGCCATCGCCGGGCACGCGGCAGCCGACGAGTCAGTCCTGGTCGAGCGCCTCCCCAACGAGGACGAGCCGTTCTCCGCGCTGGCGTTCAAGATCATGGCCGACCAGCACCTCGGCAAGCTGACGTACCTGCGGGTCTACTCCGGGCGCCTCGAGACGGGCACCCAGGTGCTCAATCCGACCAAGGGCCGCCGCGAGCGGGTCGGCAAGATCTATCGGATGCACGCCAACAAGCGCGAAGAGATCGCCAGCATCGGCGCTGGTCACATCGTCGCTGTGATGGGCCTCAAGGACACCACCACGGGCGAGACGCTGTGCGACGCCCGGGAGCCGGTCGTGCTCGAGTCGATGACGTTCCCGGCTCCGGTGATCTCGGTGGCCATCGAGCCGCGCACCAAGAGCGACCAGGAACGGCTCGGCATGGCCATCCAGCGGTTGTCGGAGGAGGACCCGACGTTCCAGGTCCGCACCGACGAGGAGACCGGCCAGACGATCATCGCCGGCATGGGCGAGCTGCACCTCGAGGTGCTGGTCGACCGGATGAAGCGCGAGTTCCGGGTCGAGGCAAACGTCGGCAAGCCGCAGGTGGCCTACCGCGAGACCATCAAGCGCGCGGTCGACAAGGTCGTCTACACGCACAAGAAGCAGACCGGCGGCTCCGGACAGTTCGCCAAGGTCATCATCGATGTCGAGCCGACCGGCGGCATGGGCGACGGAGGGTACGAGTTCGTCAACTCCGTCACCGGTGGCCGGATCCCCCGCGAGTACATCCCTGCGGTCGACGAGGGGGCCCAGGACGCGATGGAGTTCGGCGTGCTCGCCGGCTACCCGATGGTCGACATCAAGGTCACCCTCACCGACGGTCAGTACCACGACGTCGACTCGTCGGAGCTGGCGTTCAAGATCGCCGGCTCGATGGCGTTCAAGGACGCGGCTCGACGCGCCGACCCGGTGTTGCTCGAGCCCGTCTTCGCGGTCGAGGTCATCACGCCCGATGCCCACATGGGCGATGTCATCGGCGACCTCAACTCTCGTCGCGGCCACATCCAGGCCATGGACGAAGGGCCGGGGGGGTCGAAGGTCGTTCAGGCCCTCGTCCCGCTGTCCGAAATGTTCGGCTACGTCGGCGACCTGAGGTCCAAGACCTCCGGCCGCGCGTCGTACTCGATGCAGTTCGACTCCTACGCCGAGGTCCCCAAGACGGTGGCGGAAGAGATCATCAAGAAGGCCAGGGGCGAGTGATCACGTCAAGGTCCTAGGCTCACCTAGGACCAGGGCGCACGGCACCACGTACGGCAGCAGACAACCAGACCAGAAGAGGAGTCAGCAGTGGCTAAGGCGAAGTTCGAGCGGACGAAGCCCCACGTCAACATCGGCACCATCGGCCACATCGACCACGGCAAGACCACGCTGACCGCGGCGATCACCAAGGTGCTGCACGAGAAGTTTCCGAACCTCAACGAGGCATCGGCCTTCGACCAGATCGACAAGGCGCCGGAGGAGCGGCAGCGCGGGATCACGATCTCCATCGCGCACGTCGAGTACCAGACCGAGCAGCGCCACTACGCGCACGTCGACTGTCCCGGGCACGCCGACTACATCAAGAACATGATCACCGGCGCGGCGCAGATGGACGGCGCAATCCTGGTGGTCGCGGCCACCGACGGCCCCATGCCGCAGACCCGCGAGCACGTGCTGCTCGCGCGTCAGGTGGGCGTGCCGGCGATCGTGGTCGCGCTGAACAAGTGCGACATGGTCGACGACGACGAGATCCTCGAGCTCGTCGAGCTGGAGGTGCGTGAGCTCCTGAGCGAGTACGAGTTCCCCGGTGACGACACCCCCGTCGTCCAGGTCGCGGCCTTCCCGGCGCTCAACGGCGACGACAAGTGGGGTAAGTCGATCATGGAGCTGATGAACGCGGTCGACGAACACATCCCGCAGCCCGTGCGTGAGACCGAGAAGCCGTTCCTGATGCCCGTCGAGGACGTGTTCACGATCACCGGTCGCGGCACCGTCGTGACCGGCCGGATCGAGCGCGGCGTGGTCAAGATCAACGAGACCGTCGACATCGTGGGGATTCGCGAGACCAAGCAGACGACCACTGTCACCGGCGTCGAGATGTTCCGCAAGCTGCTCGACGAGGGCCAGGCCGGTGAGAACGTCGGCCTGCTGCTGCGCGGAACCAAGCGCGAGGACGTCGAGCGCGGCATGGTCATCATCAAGCCGGGCACCACCACGCCGCACACCGAGTTCCAGGCGCAGGTCTACATCCTGAGCAAGGAGGAGGGCGGCCGCCACACGCCGTTCTTCGACAACTACCGGCCGCAGTTCTATTTCCGTACGACGGACGTGACCGGTGTCGTCCAGCTGCCCGAGGGCACCGAGATGGTCATGCCAGGTGACAACACCGACATGAAGGTCGACCTCATCCAGCCGATCGCCATGGAGGAGGGGCTGCGCTTCGCGATCCGCGAGGGCGGCCGCACCGTCGGCGCGGGCCGGGTGACCAAGATCGAGAAGTGACCCGACCACCTCCCCACCCCATCCGCTGAGCCTGACGTCTCACCGCAATTCTGCAGCGTGTCGGCGGCCGAACGTCAGGCTCAACGGCCGGGGGGGAGGCGCGGTACACGTGCTCTCCACTGCCATCACTCGCGCAACCTGTCGTACGCGTCCGCCACGTCCGCCTCCTCCCGGAGCCGGCCTCGCTGCTGAGCGGTTTGGCGCGCGTGCGAGTGGTCTGGCAGACTGTGCGGGTTGCTCCGGCGGGGACGCCTGGTGCAGCGCTGGCCACCGCGTGCGGTCGGTGCGTGCGCCGCACGACAGGAGTCCCGGTCGCACCCGGCAGCCGCCGGGGCCCACCCCTACAAGTTTCGGGTACGGGTGCGCGCTTGGCAGCGAGCGCGACACACCCGACCTCGGGGGTCGCAAGCGTGGCCAGAGACACCGGCCCCGACCGACCCGCGGCCGACTACCCGGCACAGCCGACCAGAAGGAACGAGACGAGCACGTTATGGCGGGACAGAAGATCCGCATCAGGCTCAAGGCCTATGACCACGAGGTCATCGACTCGTCGGCGCGCAAGATCGTCGACACGGTGACGCGTACCGGCGCGCAGGTCGCCGGGCCAGTGCCGTTGCCGACGGAGAAGAACGTCTTTTGCGTCATCCGCTCGCCGCACAAGTACAAGGACAGCCGCGAGCACTTCGAGATGCGCACCCACAAGCGGCTGATCGACATCATCGACCCGACTCCCAAGACCGTCGACTCGCTGATGCGGCTCGACCTGCCCGCGGGTGTCGACATAGAGATCAAGCTCTGAGGACTGCAGAGGGATTCGACGACCCATGAGCACGCACACACGAACCGTCCGAGGTCTGCTGGGCACCAAGCTCGGCATGACCCAGACGTGGGACGCCGACAACCGCATCGTGCCGGTGACGGTCATCGCCGCGGGCACCAACGTGGTGACCCAGGTACGCAGGCCCGAGAGAGACGGTTACTCCGCGGTCCAGATTGGTTTCGGCGAGATCCCAGGCCGCAAGGTGAGCAAGCCGGAGGCCGGACATTTCGCCAAGGCGGGCACCACCCCGCGTCGCCATCTGGTGGAGATCCGCACGGACGACGCCGCCGACTACGAGCCCGGCCAGGAGCTGTCGCCCGGCATGTTCGCCACCGGCGACCAGGTTGACGTGAGCGCCACGAGCAAGGGCAAGGGCTTCGCCGGCGTCATGAAGCGGCACGGTTTCCACGGCGTCGGGGCCTCCCACGGCGCCCACCGCAACCACCGCAAGCCGGGTTCCATCGGCGGCTGCGCCACGCCGGGCCGGGTGTTCAAGGGTGTCCGGATGGCCGGTCGGATGGGTTCCGAGCCCGTCACGACGCTCAACCTGGCCGTGCACTCTGTCGACACCGACAAGGGCCTGCTGCTCCTCGTCGGCGCCGTGCCGGGGCCCAAGGGCGGTCTCGTGGTCGTACGAAACGCCGTCAAGGGCAAGGCCAGCGCTGCGGCGACGGGCGAGGGGGCGAGCGCATGACCAGCATCGACGTCCGGGACTCGACCGGCGACACGGCCGGCCGCGTCGACCTGCCCGCCGAGATCTTCGACGTGCAGGTCAACATCGCCTTGATCCACCAGGTGGTCGTAGCCCAGCAGGCCGCCGCCAGACGGGGTACGGCGTCGACCAAGACCCGCGGACAGGTTGCCGGAGGTGGGCGCAAGCCCTATCGCCAGAAGGGTACCGGCCGCGCCCGCCAGGGTTCGATCCGGGCGCCCCAGTTCACCGGCGGCGGCGTCGTGCACGGCCCGCAGCCCCGCTCCTACGACCAGCGGACGCCCAAGAAGATGAAGGCGGCCGCGTTGCGTGGCGCCCTGTCTGACCGCGCGCGCGGAGGGCGGGTGCACGTCATCGACGGGTTCGTCGACGGCGACGCCCCGTCCACCAAGTCGGCACTGGTCGCACTGCGGCACCTCACCGAACGGCCGCGGGTGCTGGTGGTGCTCACCCGGGCCGATCAGGTCAACTGGCTGAGCCTGCGCAACGACCGAGCCATCCACGTCGTCGCAGTCGACCAGCTGAACACCTACGACGTGCTGGTCAGCGACGACGTCGTGTTCACCAGGGCGGCATACGACGCGCTGCTCGACAAGCACCGAGTGGGCGAGAGCGGGAGCGAGGGCGACACATGAGCACGCTGCACAAGCAGGCCCGCGACGTCTTGATCGCCCCGGTCGTGAGCGAGAAGAGCTATGGCCTGCTCGACCAGAACAAGTACACCTTCCTGGTCCGCACGGACGCCAACAAGACCGAGATCAAGATCGCCGTCGAGCAGGTCTTCGGCGTCCACGTGACCGCGGTCAACACCGTCAACCGGATCGGCAAGCGCCGGCGAACTCGCGCGGGCTGGGGCTCTCGTCCGGCTACCAAGCGGGCCATCGTGAGCGTCACCGAGGGCCAGCGGATCGACATCTTCGCCGGGCCCGGCGCGTGACCCGGCGAGGACGAGAGGACTGAGACGATGGCAATCCGCAAGTACAAGCCGACCACCCCAGGCCGTCGAGGCTCGTCGGTCGCCGACTTCGCCGAGGTCACCCGCCGGGCGCCCGAGAAGTCGCTGACCCGGCCCCTGCCCAAGAAGGGCGGTCGCAACAACCAGGGCCGCATCACCACACGGCACCAGGGCGGCGGCCACAAGCGTGCCTACCGGTTGATCGACTTCCGTCGCTACGACAAGGACGGCGTGCCGGCGACCGTCGCGCACATCGAGTACGACCCCAACCGCACCGCCCGGATCGCCCTGCTGCACTACGCCGACGGTGAGAAGCGCTACATCGTCGCCCCGCAGGGTCTGCGCCAGGGCACCACCGTGGAGGCGGGGGTGTCGGCCGACATCAAGGCAGGCAACAACCTGCCGCTGCGCAACATCCCGGTGGGCACCACGATCCACGCGATCGAGCTGCGTCCGGGCGGCGGCGCCAAGATGGGTCGCTCCGCGGGCGCGTCGGTACAGCTGGTGGCCAAGGAGGGCAACCGGGCTCAGCTGCGACTGCCGTCCGGCGAGATGCGCTACGTCGACGTCCGCTGTCGCGCATCGGTCGGTGCCGTCGGCAACGCCGAGCAGTCCAACATCAGTTGGGGCAAGGCGGGCCGGATGCGCTGGAAGGGCAAGCGCCCCAGCGTGCGCGGTGTGGCCATGAACCCGGTCGACCACCCGCACGGTGGCGGCGAGGGCAAGACGTCCGGTGGCCGGCACCCAGTCTCGCCGTGGGGCAAGCCAGAGGGCCGTACGCGCAAGCGCAAAGCCAGCGACCAGTTGATCGTCCGCCGCCGCAAGTCCGGCAAGCGCTGAGGAAGGCCACCAACGATGCCGCGTAGCTTGAAGAAGGGTCCCTTCGTCGACGACCACCTGATCAAGAAGGTGGACACGCAGAACGATGCGGGGACCAAGTCCGTGATCAAGACCTGGTCGCGTCGCTCCATGATCGTGCCGGCCATGATCGGCCACACGATCGCGGTGCACGACGGCCGCAAGCACGTGCCGGTGTTCTTGACCGAGGCGATGGTCGGGCACAAGCTCGGCGAGTTCGCGCCCACCCGCACCTTCCGTGGGCACGACAAGGACGACCGCAAGAGCCGCCGCCGCTGATGCGTCGGATGACTCGTACGACTCAAGAGAGCCAGGACAGATGAGTGTTGCAGAGCGCAGGCGGGTGAGTGCCCGTCGCGACAGCCTGTTGGGCGACGAGCCCGGTGGGTTCGCGGTGGCCCGCTTCTGCCGGGTCACGCCGCAGAAGGCGCGCCGGATCGTCGACCTCGTACGCGGGCTGCCGGTCGAGGCCGCCCTGGCCCAGCTGCGGTTCGCGCCGCAGGCGGCCGCCGACGACGTCTACAAGACGTTGCAGAGCGCGGTTGCCAACGCCACCACCGGTGAAGGTCTCGCCCGCGACGGCCTGGTCGTGTCCAAGGCCAAGGTCGACGAAGGCCCGACGCTGAAACGGTTCCGCCCGCGAGCGCAGGGCCGCGCTTTCCGGATCACCAAGCGCACGAGCCACATCACCATCGTGGTCACGCCGCGCGTCGAGGGGCCGACCGGCACCTCGACGAAGACGAGGACGAAGGGAAGGACCCGCTAGTGGGTCAGAAGGTCAACCCGCACGGGTTCCGGCTCGGCATCTCCACCGACCACAAGAGTCGCTGGTACGCCGGCGACCTCTACCGCAGCTATGTCGGTGAGGACGTCAAGATCCGCCGGCTGTTGTCCAAGGGGATGGATCGGGCCGGGATCTCCAAGGTCGAGATCGAGCGCACCCGGGACCGGGTGCGCGTCGACATCCACACCGCCCGACCCGGGATCGTCATCGGTCGCCGCGGCGCTGAGGCCGAGCGGATCCGCGGCGATCTCGAGCAGCTCACCAACAAGCAGGTACAGCTGAACATCCTCGAGGTCAAGAATCCCGAGATGGACGCCCAGCTGGTGGCGCAGGGAGTGGCGGAGCAGCTGTCAGGCCGGGTGCAGTTCCGGCGGGCGATGCGCAAGGCGCTGCAGACCACCATGCGCAGTGGAGCCCTCGGCGTGAAGGTGCAGTGCGCCGGCCGCCTCGGCGGCACCGAGATGTCGCGCTCGGAGTTCTATCGCGAGGGTCGGGTGCCGCTGCACACGTTGCGCGCCGACGTCGACTACGGCTTCTACGAGGCCAAGACCACCTTCGGGCGCATCGGCGTCAAGGTCTGGATCTACAAGGGCGAGGTCGCGGGGAGCCGCGCCGAGCGGGAGGCGCAGGCAGCCGCTCGGGCCGCCGCGGCCGGACGCAACCGGCCGGCGACCCGTGGTCGCCGTCCCGAGC
>JACCWP010000197.1 GCA_013697585.1 Nocardioidaceae bacterium | reverse complement strand
ATCCCGCCTCGGCATGGCCTGGGATCAACCAACGCAACAGAGCCGCCTGGTGACGCTCTGGGTGGGCCTTGCCTCGCCGTCCTCCTCCGGTGCGACGCAGGTCACGGCCGGACGCCGACCGCCCCAGCAACGTAGCCCTCACCGCCGGGCGACGGCAATGCTCGAAGCTGTCCCGGTCACGGTTCTGCTGCGCGTGCTCCGCGACCCGATTAGTCCCGCCTTGGCCGTCGCAGCAGGCCGCGCATGCAAGCGGCTACCGTGAGTGGGTGATTCCTTTCGACAGCGTTGCACCGGTGCTTCCACCCGGGATGTGGCGGCAGCGCTGGTCCGCTACCAGACGCTCGGGTTCGAGGTGGCGGCGTACAGCGGCGGCGACTTCTACGGGTATGCCAACCGCGGCGGAGTGTCGTTGCACCTGTCCCGGGTCGACACCGTCGATCCCAAGACGACACTGGTGTCGGTGTACCTGTATGTCGGCGACGCGGACGCGTTGCATGCCGAGTGGTCCGGCTGCGGGGCCGAGGGCCGCTTTCACGAGCCGACTGACACCGAGTACGGACTGCGCGAAGGTGCGTACGTGGACCCGGACGGCAATCTGGTGCGGTACGGATCCCCGCTGGCAGCGGCTGGGTAGCCCGGCTTGGGCGGTGGCGTCCCGCCATCGGGCTGTGGCCCATGTCGGCCGACGGCCAGCAGGCCGGAACGGTGTACCGGCCCGTCAGGTCAGCCTCAAGCTCCGCGGGCAAATGTCAATGGCGCCCTTCATCGGCGGTGTTCGGGTTCGTCACGCGGTTGCCTGCGCGCTGCGATGGCTGTCTCCTCGACCACGCCCGCTCGCCGTCTGACGATCTGGTGCACGCGCTGCCTGGTGATCCCGAATCGCGTGGCCAAGGCAGTCATCGGAACCCCTTCCCCATAGAGCCGCACAATCTGCTGATCCCGAGCCTCCATACGACGGCGGCCACCTCGGCTACGTCGTGCGGAGGTGAGCCCTAGCCAATCCGACTGCAACGGCTCTACCCCTCATGCACCCGCGACGTTTTGCCGCCACGGCGTGGAGGGCTGAGCCGCGGCGGTGAGCGCCTTTCGCAAGACCGGCTGGAACTCCGGCGACACCCGTGCGGTTCATGGGCAGCGTTCACGACTGGCGTCCTGCCGCCGCGTGGTCTCCTTGGCGTTCCTCGATGTCGGGGGAACGATTGGTGAGTGCCTGTTCGTACATGTCACCCAAGGCGGTGAGCCCGTCCAGCGTCTTCATGGCTTCTGCCGCGTCGATCTTCGCCATAGCGAAGCCGAGGTGCACCAGCACCCAGTCGCCCACGCCCGCACCATCCGGGCCCTCGAGACCGATCAGGGACAAGGACACCTCACACAATTTGCCCTCGGCATCCACCTTCGCGCGCATCCTGGTGATGTCACTGATCTCGACGATCTGACCAGGAATGCCGAGGCACATACTGCTCGCTCTCCTCGCTGACGCTTATGCCCACTGTAGCCGCGCGGTAGGTGTCTGGAACAACTAGTCTAGCGCCGGGTGCCTGCCCCCTGCCCGTAGAGTCGGTCCATGCGCGTGGCGTTCGTGGGCAAGGGTGGTGCCGGCAAGTCATCGCTGGCCGGAACATTCGCCCGCGTGCTCGCCGCGACCGGGCAGAACGTGCTCGCTGTGGACTCTGATCCGCTGCCTGGGATGGCTTTCTCGCTGGGCGTGAAGCAGACCGACGCCGGCCTGCCCGACGAAGCTGTCGAGGAGTACGAGGATGAGGGCCGCCGTCGCTACCGGCTGCGAGCAGGTCTCACGGGCAAGGGGGTGGCGGAGCAGTACGCCGTGCACGGCCCGGATGGAGTGCACTTCATTCAGCTGGGCAAGGCTCGCGGGCCGCGATGGGACAACGCCCGACAGCACTTCGCCTACCAGCGGGTGCTGGACGACCTGCCGGACGACGGTTGGAGCGTGGTGGGCGATCTGCCGGGCGGGACACGGCAGCCGTTCCTCACCTGGGGCCGTTTTGCCGAGACGTTTCTCGTGGTAGTGGAACCCACGTCCGCCTCGCTGCTGACCGGCCGGCGGCTCGCGAGGCTGGCCGGCACCGCGACCGCGCCACGCGTCATGGCCGTCGCGAACAAGGTACGCGAGCGACACGACGCGGAGCGCGTCGCCGAGGGCACCGGGCTCGGGTTGCTAGGCCTGGTCCCCCTCGACCCCATGCTCGACGAAGCCGACCGGCTGGGCCGGGCCGTGCTTGACCACGACCCTGCTGGAGCGACGGCCACGGCAGTACGGTTGCTTGTAGATGTCCTACGCACCGAGACGGAGCCAGTATGAAGATTGCAGTGGCCGGCAAGGGAGGATCCGGCAAGACCACGACCTGCGCGGTCCTCGCCCGCACACTCGCCCGGTCCGGCCAGACCACGCTCGCTCTGGACTGCGACAGCAATCCCAACCTCGGGATCTCGCTGGGGATCGGCGAGGACGCCACGGAGCACCTCATCTCCGTACGTGACGCGGTCGACGCCGGCGACGAGGAGCACGCCTTGACCGCCGATGACCTGGTGGAGCGCTTCGGTGTCGACGCGCCCGACGGTGTCCGGCTGGCGGTGGTCAGCGCTATCCAGAACCCGGAACCTGGCTGCCCTTGCTGTGGAATCTCACCTGAGCAGTTGCTCGGGCAGCTGGCACGTCCTGGCCGGGTTGTCGTCGCCGACTTCGAGGCTGGCCTTGGCACAGTCATGCGCCTTGACGCTAACCCGATTGACGTCGTCTTGGTGGTCGTCGAGCCCACCGCGAAGTCGCTCGAGGCAGGCCGTCGGGTAGCGGAGTCCGTCCAGAAGACTGGTGTCGGCCGGGTCGTCGTCGCGGCCAACCGCATGCGTGACGACGAGGACGGGGCACGCGTGCGCACCGCCTTTCCCGGGTTGGAAGTGGTCCCGGTGCCCGATGACCCCGCGATCATGGACGCCGAACGGCGCGGCGTTGCGCCGCTCGATGCCGCTCCGAATGCCCCTGGCGTGCGCGCCCTCGTCGACCTCGCCGACCAGCTGCTCAGCCGGCGGTGATCGCGGCTCGGACCTGCGCGGCATCGAGCGCCTTCAGCACCTGGCCCAGCGTGTGCTGAACGTCCGGCGCGACGGGGGTGAGACCGAGTGCGCCGGCGCGGTCCGCGGCGGCGATCCCTGCGTCGTATGGCAGGACTCCGGCCAGACCGATCTGCTCGGCGGCCAGGGCATCGCGGAAGAAGTCAACATCGTGTGGCGTGTGGGACTTGTTGCCAACGGCCAGCACCTCGGGGATGCCGAGCTCGGCGGCGAGCGCCGCTGTGCGGGCCGCAGTCAGGACAGACTTGCGCGTCGGCTCACACACCACGAGCAGGACGTCAGCGTGGGCGAGTGTTCCCCCGGACCGGCTGAGATGCTCCAGGCCGGCCTCCATGTCCACGAGCGTGACGTCGACCTCCTCAAGCGCGTCGGCCAGCAGACTGCGGACGGTTGCATGACCGCTGCAGGTGCAGCCGGCGCCCGCCGCGGCCACCTTGATGGCAGACAGCAGCGTCGGTCCGGCCGGCGTGCGCCGGCCGTACTCGGCGATGAGCTGCGCCGCTGAGGTCACGCCCCCGGATCCGACCACGGCGGCCCGCGGCAGGATGGGGATTGCCTCGGTATCGGTCAGCGAGAGACCAAGCGACAAGCCGAGGTTGGGGTTGGAATCGGTGTCGATGGCAACGACTCGTTGTCCTCGCTCATGGTAGGCCCGGGCCAGCAGTCCCGAGACGGTCGTCTTGCCGACACCACCCTTACCTACGACGCCCAGCTTGAGCCTGAGCTGTGCTGCGACGGCTGTCATATGTGATCCTTCCGGCGGACGGTACTGGCGCGAATCATCTACCCGGGGCAGACTGCCATCATCACATCGCACGTCGACAGGCAGGAGGCGCGAATGGTCGTTTTGTGGGTCATGAGCGCCGTCGGACTGCTGGTAGTTGCACCGCTCGTGGTCGTCCTTGCCAGTTATGTCATCCGCCCTGCCCTCGAATGCGCACGGTACGCCGAGGACATCCTGGTGCATGGCGTCGGCATCGCCGCCGCGGTCGAACCGGTGCCTGTCCTGTTGACGACGCGCGAGCTGGTCGGTGAGGTCACTCAACGCGCGGTCGCCTACGTGGGTGCGCTTCGGCGTCTCGCAGCCCAGCCCTGAGGAGCCGACGTGTCCGCAGCCGCCATTGCCGCCCTCGTGGTCACCGGAGTGCTCATCGCAGCCCTCGCCTTCTACCTGTTGTGGGTGGTCGTGATCCTGCGACGGCTGACCGACAGTCTCGGCAAGGTCGTCTTCGGTGTCGCTGCCATCGCCCACCGGGTGCAGCCTGTCGAGAGCATCGTCGGCGAGATCAACGGGGACCTCACCGATGTGGCCGACGCCTTGGAGGCACTCGTCGCCGACCTCGACCCACGGCGCGCGTCCCGCGCGTCGTGAGCTGCTTAACGCCCAGGAGCACCTGATGGCCCTCGAGTTCCGATGCCAGGACGTCGGCATCGCCTGCAGGAACGTAGCCAAGGCCGAGACCACGGACCAGCTGGTCGCCGCCGTTGCCGCACACGCCAAGGCCAAGCACGGCGTCGAACTCAACCAGACGCTGATCGACTACGCCGTCACCAAGGTCCGGCCGGCGGGTGGGTGAGGAGCCGGTTCGTCAGCAGACGCTTGCCGAACCGCCGGACGTCTCTCTCGCTGCGCTCGGCCCGCTGATCGACCGGCTCGAGGGGTTGCTCGCCGACATCGAGGCCTTGGACGAGCACGTGCGCGACCGCGTCTTTGAGCTGCTCGACGGCGTGGACGCGGTGCACAGGCTGGCCGTCATCAGGCTGGCCGACGCCCTGGGAGCCGACCTCAGGCTGCTGCGGCGCAGCGACCCGGCAGTCGACTGGCTCTTCGAGGCGTACGGCGTGGGGGTCGACGACGTCGTCGCGGCCTCGGCGGCACTCGAACGGGTGCGCCCCTATCTGCACGAGCACGGCGGAGAGGTCGAAGTGCTGAGCGTGCAGCACGGCGTGGTCCGGGTCCACCTGCTCGGCGCCTGCTCCGGTTGTACGGCAGCGGCCGAGACCTTGCGGCACGGTGTGGAGGAGGCGCTGAGGGAGAATCTGCCGGGCTTCGTGGCGATGGCGGTCCAGCCCGACGAGAAGGCGGCGCCGCACCCGCCGCCCGGGCAGGTGCTGCTGCAGATCACGCCGCGGCCGACCTGATCCGGTTCGGCTCTCACGACGTCGCTGCACCATGCAGGGCCAGCAGCCGCCGTACCTCCTCGACGACGACCGGTACGGCGCGACTCGTCACGTCGGACAGTCCGTGCCGGGGCTCGCCGGTATCGGTCGTCTGCACGCCGACGACCAGCGTCGTGGGCGGCAGCACGTCCAGACCGAGCGCAACCGTCAGTGCCCGCGCCGGTGTCGCCAGGTGCATGTCGGCAAGCTCATCGCGTCGCCGGTCGACGCTCAGGGTGCCGACGTCCAGGACTTCCGGGCGCTGCACCACCACGCTGCCCGACGGGCGGCCCAGATCGACCGCGTCCACGATCAACAGCAGGTCCGCACCGGCCATCAGCTCCTGCACGAGATGGATTCCGCCGATGCCGACGTCGAGCACACGCACGCCATCCGGTAACGGCTCGGCGAGCAGGACCTTCGCCACCGCCGGGCCGACTCCGTCGTCGGCTCGCAGTACGTTACCGAAGCAGGCCACCACGGCGGTCACGGTGGCAGGGTAGGCCCGTGGTTCAGCTCGAGCAGGATGCCCTCGTCGCGCGCCTCGCACGCTATCCGGTTGACCGGTACCCGGTGCAGCACGCCACGACACAGTTTCACCTCGGCTCGGTGTTGCTGCATGCCGGTCAGTCCGATCCCGCGCGGCAGGCGCTGGCGGCCGCGCGCGACGTGTTCGGGCGCGCCGGCATGCGCCTGGAGCAGGCGAAGGCGGCGGTTATGCTGGGCGTCGCTATGCGTACGGCCGGGCGACTCGACGAGGCGACGGCGGCCTTCACGGCGGCCGGCACCGTGCTGGCC
>JACCWP010000141.1 GCA_013697585.1 Nocardioidaceae bacterium | reverse complement strand
GAGTGATGCCGCAGACGATCGAGGCGCTCAACCACGCCACCGCTGCCGGCGTACCGATCGTGGTGGCAGTCAACAAGACCGACCTGCCGGACGCGGACCCGACCAAGGCGCGTGGCCAGCTCGCGGAGTACGGACTCGTGCCCGAGGAGTACGGCGGCGACACGATGTTCGTCGACGTGTCGGCCCGGGCGGGGACCGGCCTGGACACGCTGCTCGAGTCGATCGTGCTCACGGCTGACGCCTCGCTCGACCTGCGGGCCAATCCCGACCAGGACGCACAGGGACTGGCGATCGAGGCGCACCTCGATCGCGGTCGCGGCCCAGTGGCGACCGTCCTGGTGCAGCGCGGCACGCTGCGGGTCGGCGACTCGGTGGTGTCCGGTCCTGCCTACGGGCGGGTACGTGCCATGCTCGACGAGCACGGCACCGCGGTCGAGGAGGCCCCGCCGTCGCGACCCGTGCTGGTGCTCGGCTTGACCGCCGTCCCCGGTGCCGGTGACAACCTGATGGTCGTCGACGACGACCGGGTCGCCCGGCAGATCGCCGAACGGCGCGAGGCGCGCGAGCGCAACGCGCTGCTGGCGCAGCGTACGGGTCGTCGGACCCTCGACGACTTCATGTCCTCGATGGAGAAGGGCGTGTCCGACGAGCTGCTGCTGATCCTCAAGGGCGACGTGTCCGGCTCGGTCGAGGCGCTCGAGGATGCGCTCGCAGCCCTCGACGTCGGCGAGGACGTGTCGCTTCGGGTCATCGACCGTGGTGTCGGCGCGATCACCGAGACCAATGTCAACCTCGCCGCGGCATCCGACGCGGTCATCATCGGCTTCAACGTGCGCCCGCAGGGCAAGGCGACCGAGCTGGCCGACCGCGAGGGCGTCGAGATCCGCTACTACTCGGTGATCTACAACGCCATCGAGGAGATCGAGGCGGCACTCAAGGGGATGCTCAAGCCCGAGTTCGAAGAGATCACGCTTGGGGCCGCTGAGATCCGCGAGATCTTCCGGTCTTCGCGGATCGGCAACATTGCGGGCTGCATGGTCACCGATGGCGTCGTCCGCCGCAACGCCAAGGCGAGACTGCTGCGTGACGGTGCGGTCGTCGCAGGCAGCCTGGACCTGAGCAGCCTCAAGCGGTTCAAGGACGACGCCGCCGAGGTACGCGATGGTTTCGAGTGCGGCCTGACGCTGCGCGGATTCAACGACATCAAGATCGGCGACGTCGTGGAGTCCTTCGAGCTGCAGGAGAAGGTCCGGGCCTGACCGCCACCCCCGCCCACCCCCGCACTGCCCGGCCCACTCGGAACTGGCGGAGACACGCGGGCGACACGCCGGACGGGTTGGCAGCCTTCCGCCACTTGCGCGTCGGTGGGGCGGTGGCGCGCCGGTGGGGCCGTGGCGGACGGGAGATGAGGATGGTGGCTGTGTTCGTCGGGGCGCTGCGCGTCGACCTGCTGCTCGGCGACGTGCGGTCGCTGAAGCAGAAGCGGGGGGCCTTGCGCCCGGTGCTGGCCGGGCTGCGGCGACACCTCGACGTGGCCGCCGCCGAGACCGGCGGGCACGACTTGCTGCGACGCGCCGAGATCGGGCTGTCCACCGTCTCGGGCGATCACGCCCGGGTCGAGCAGGTGCTGGACGATGCCGAGCGCTGGTTGTGGGGCCGGCCAGAGCTCGAGGTGGTCGTCGTCCAGCGCTGGGTACGTTCGGTTGACGACTGAGCCGCGCTGGGCGGGTCGGGCACCGCTGGTACGGATGCCGTGCCCTTTCGGCGGTCGGGGCCACCACGATGGCACGAGATCGGCCGCGGGATCGCGACCCCGAGGACCCGTGCCGGCTGTCGGATCATGACCTACCCGCGTGGCTAGGCTGGATAGGTCACCAGGGCGAGGAGTGAACCATGGCGTCCCCACGCATCCGCAAGATCGCCGACCGGGTCAAGGTCATCGTCGCCGAGATGCTCGAGCGCCGGATCAAGGACCCGCGGCTGGGCTTCGTGACCGTCACCGACGTACGGGTCACGGGCGACACCCAGCAGGCGACGGTGTTCTATACCGTCCTCGGCGGGCCGGTCGAGATCGACGACACGGCGGCTGCCCTGCGCAGCGCCACCGGGCTGATCCGCTCGGAGGTGGGCAGGCAGCTCGGCATGCGGCACACCCCGACGCTGTCCTTCGTCCTCGACGCCGTGCCCGAGAACGCCCGGCACATCGAGGACCTGCTCGCACGCGCGCGCGACGCCGACGCCGAGGTGGCGCGCGCCGCGGCGGGTGCCGACTACGCGGGTGACCCCGACCCCTACCGCACTCCCGACCAGCCTGCAGCCGATCCGGCAGACGATCGCGGGTGACCGTCGGCGCGTCGGTCGTCGTGGTCGACAAACCGCCGGGGCTCACCTCGCACGACGTCGTCGCCCGGATCCGCCGGGTCGCGGGCACCCGCAGGGTTGGCCATGCCGGAACTCTGGACCCGATGGCGACCGGTGTGCTGGTGGTCGGCGTGGGTCGCGCCACCCGGCTGCTCGGACACCTGTCGGCCACCGAAAAGTCGTACGAGGCGACGATCCGGCTGGGTGCCAGCACGACCACCGACGACGCCGATGGCGCAGTGGTGAGCCGTGCGTTCGCGGGCGACCTCGACGAGGCGCGCGTCTGCTCGGCGGTCGCCGCGTTCCTCGGCGAGATCGATCAGGTGCCGTCGGCGGTCTCAGCGGTCAAGGTCGGCGGCCAGCGGTCCTACGCCCGGGTGCGGCGGGGGGAGCGGGTGGACCTGCCGCCGCGCCGCGTCCACGTTTTCGCCCTTGAGGTCAGCGAGGTCGCTGCCCACCACGACCACACCGACCTGGCCGTGCGGGTGGTGTGCTCGGCGGGCACCTACATCCGTGCCCTGGCGCGGGATCTGGGCGCCGCCCTCGGCGTCGGCGGCCACCTCACCAGGCTGCGACGAACCGCAGTGGGATCCTTCACGCTCGCCGACGCGCGCACGCTGGATCAACTCGCGCAGCGGTGGGAGGTCATGGGGATGGGAGCGGCCGCTGCCAGGGCGTTCCCCACTGTGGCGGTCGACGAGTCCGTCGCCGCGCGGGTCAGGCACGGGGCGCCGCTGGTGTCCTGGACCCTGCCGACCACCGACCGGCCGGTTGCGCTGTTGGCACCCGATGGGCAACTGCTCGCGCTGTACCGCCAGCGGGGATGCGACGCGGTCGCGATCACCGTCCTCGCCCAGCAGCCGGGGTAGGGGTGGCGCCAGCTCCGAAGGCCTTGGCGGCACCGCGCGGCTCGCGCAACGCCGCGGTCGGGGGGCCCGATTCGAGGTGACGATCCCGGTCGTCCCTGGCGGCAAGGGGTCCCGACCGCGCCGGACGGCCCCGTGCGCCCGAGGTTCCGCCGTCACATTCGGCCGACTTGGTCGCTGAGCTCGTCGTCGTGGATCGATTGCCGGTTGTCGCGTTTGATCCGACCTGTCGGTGGGCACCGGGAGTGCCCTCCCCGAGTGGACAGGAGTCGACCCGTCCGATGAGCAGCCCATGAGCGCCGACCTCGCCAGGTCTGTCAAGATCGGCCTGCCCGGGCTCGGCCCTGCCGTCACGGTCTTGGCGCCGCTGGTTGGCCCACCCGATCGCAACGACCTGGAGCGTCCCGAGACCAGCACCGTCGAGGTGTTCGAGGCGTTGACCCAGGTGCTCGGCGGTGCCGACCACCAGCTGGTCCCGCTGCGCCGGCTGGTGCAGCCGGGTCCGTACGGGTTCACGAAGCACCGAGGCGTCGAGATGCTCGACGCCACCACCCTCGAGGATGTCGCGGCGGCGCTCGGGCAGTCCGAGTCGCCCCTGGTGCACGCGATCGGCTGGGAGGCCGGGGTCGTGGCCGCGGCTCTCGGCAGCAGCGACGGCGACCGCACCACGGTCGTGCTGGAGCCGCTCGGTGTGCCCGACTCGTACGAGTGGACCTTGGCCGACCACGCCGCCGCCCTGGTTGTCCCGTCCGATGCTGTCTGCCGGGACGCGTTGCGCCACGGCGTCCCGCGTGCCGCCCTGAGCGTGATCCCGCTCGCTACCCCGCCCTGTCCCGTGCCTGTCGACCAAGCCGTCGGCACGGCCGACCGTCCGGGTGCGTTGCTGGCGGTTGTCGGCGACAGCGTCGATTACGCACTGCTGGCCGGGGTCGAGGCGATCCTGCGGGCCGACGACGGCGCGCACGTGGTCTTTGCCGGTGCGGCCAACCGGCTGGTGCGCGGCCGCAAGCCGGCGACCATCGTCCGCGGCTGGCCCGCGGCGGTCGCCTGCCGGGTGCACGGCGCGTCCCGGGTCACCTGGCAGCTCTTGGACCG
>JACCWP010000126.1 GCA_013697585.1 Nocardioidaceae bacterium | reverse complement strand
GGCGTTCTCGCGCGGGGGGCGTTCTCGCGCGGGGCCGATCTCGTGGCCGTGCGGTCGCCCGGACCCCCACGAGAGCACGACATCCGTCCTCGGGAGCGAGCGCTGCACGCTGTCCCCGCCCCGATGGGCTAGGATGGCGGGCAGTTCGTGCGCACGGTGACAGCCGCGCCGGACACCCCCGACTCACTCGATCCCCGCCGCCGCGGCCCCATCGGTCCGCGCCGGGCAGGTCGATACCTTCCATCATCGGAGCAGTTGTGCCCACCTTCGCCGATCTCGGCGTGCCCGCGGTCCTCACCGCGGTGCTCGATGCCCACGGCATCACCCGACCCTTCCCCATCCAGGCGGCGACGCTGCCCGATGCGCTCGCCGGCCGCGACGTGCTCGGTCGCGGACGCACCGGCTCGGGCAAGACGTACGCGTTCTGCCTCCCGCTGGTCGCCAGGCTCGCCGCCACCCGCACCAAGCGTTCTCCTGGACGCCCCCGCGCGCTGGTGCTCGCCCCGACCCGGGAGCTGGCCCGGCAGATCGCCGCGGCCGCGCAGCCGCTCGCCGACGCCACCGGGCTGCGCGTGGTCACCATCTTCGGCGGCGTCGGGTACGGCCCCCAGATCAGCGGTCTGCGCCGCGGGGTCGACATCGTCGTCGCCTGTCCCGGCCGGCTCGCCGACCATCTGCAGCACGGCAACATCAATCTCGACTCGGTAGAGGTCACGGTGCTCGACGAGGCCGACCACATGGCCGACCTGGGCTTCCTGCCTGTCGTGCGCCGGCTGCTCGACCGCACCCCGGCCGGCGGCCAGCGAATGCTGTTCTCGGCGACCCTCGATGCGGGTGTTGACGTGCTCGTGCGCCGCTACCTCGACCGGCCAGTCACGCACAGCGTCGACTCCGAGCAGTCGCCGGTGTCGACGATGGCCCACCACGTGCTGCACGTGCGCCACGAGGATCGCCTGCCCGTCCTCGTCGACCTGACCGCGGCGCCAGGGCGTTCGCTGGTCTTCACCCGCACCAAGCACGGCGCCAAGAAGCTGGCCAAGCAGCTGGCCGCCTCCGGCGTCCGCAGCGTCGAGCTGCACGGCAACCTGGCCCAGAACGCCCGCACCCGAAACCTCACCGCGTTCCACGACGGCACCGTGCGGACCCTGGTGGCGACCGACATCGCCGCCCGGGGCATCCACGTCGACGACATCGCCCGGGTGATCCACGCCGACCCGCCGGTCGAGCACAAGGCCTACCTGCACCGCTCCGGGCGTACGGCGCGCGCCGGCGCCGACGGCACGGTGGTGACGCTGATGACCGACGCGCAGGTGCACGACGTGCGCGGGCTGACCCGCAAGGCCGGCATCAAGGCGACCACCACCAAGGTGACTACTGTCCACCCGCTGCTCGCCGAGCTCGCCCCGGGCGAGCGGGCGTACGTGACAGCGCCACCAACAGCACCGAGCACCCGCGAACGGGCCCCCTCCACCTCCCGGTCGGCGGCTGGCTCCAGCAGGCACTCGGCGCCGCGATCAGCCGCCCGCTCGCAACCGCGGCGGCCGTCGCGCAGGGCGTCGGCTGCGGCTGCGGTGGGCTCGTCGGCGTCGTTCTCGTCGGGCTACCGCGGCCGCTGACGCCCGACCGGGCTGTTCTGATCATCGGGGCCGACTTCCGGCGCGTGCGAGACTCGGGCGCATGGAGTGGTTGATCGTCTTCGCCGCGGTCATCGGGCTGGTGGCCTACGCAGGCAACCGCAAGAGCCGCGTGCAGCGACGTGAGCTGCAGGCTGCCGAGCTGGCCGTCGTGCGCCGCACCGTCGAGGAGGACGTGGTGGCGTTCGGCGAGGATCTGCAACGCCTCGGCAACCAGCTGCCGAGCGGTCTGCTCGACGAGGGCGGTCGCGCCGACTACCAACGCGCGCTCGACGCCTACGAGGCGGCAAAGGTTGCCACCGACACCTTGACCAACGCCGACCAGACCCGGCACGTGGCCACGATCATCGACGACGGCCGCTACGCCGTCGCCTGCGTACGGGCGCGGGTCGAGGGTCGACCGCTGCCCCAGCGCCGGCCCGCCTGCTTCTTCGACCCCCGCCACGGGCAGTCGGTCACCGACGTCTCCTGGACACCGTCGGGAGGGATCGCCCGCGACGTGCCGGCGTGCCGTCTGGACGCCGAGCGGGTCGAGGCCGGCGCCGACCCGGCCAGCCGCCAGGTGCTCGTCGGCAACCAGCGGGTGCCGTACTGGGAGGCCGGCCCGGCCTTCGCGCCGATGGCCCTCGGCTACTTCGGCGCGTTCGGGTTGGCCCAGTCGCTGTTCCTCGGCACCGCCATGGGGGCGATGATGGGCGGTGGCTTCGACGGCATGGACGGTGAGGCGTTCGACGGCGCTGGCGACGACACCCGGTACGGAGACACGTCCGCCGGCAGCGACAGCAGCGGCTGGGACCCGGGCGGCTTCGACGGCGGCGCGGGCATGGACGGCGGCATGTAGTCGGAACCTGCCGGGCCCCCGGCGCGTCGGAGCGGCATGGGACGAAGCTGGTGGGCGGCCGGAGCCGCGACGACCCTGACCGTGGCGACGGTGACGGTCCTGGTGGTCGGCGGGGGGCCGGTGCTGCGGCCCGCCGCGATCCCCGCGGCGCACGCCGACGAGCTCGCCCGCTTTGCCGGGTGCGGCCAGCTGCGGCACTGGTACCGCGACGCCGCCCTGCCCGAGGTGACGGCGTACGGGTTCGGCTACCCGTACGTCTACGGCGACGTCATCGCGCTCACGGCGGCCAGGAGCGCCGCGTTCGAGGACTTCGAGGCGGTGGGGGCCGGCGAGACCGGGACCAACGTGCAGGAGGCGGACGTCGACGAGCCCGACGTCGCCAAGACCGACGGCGAGACTGTGGTGCTCCTCGATGGCGCCGAGCTGGTCGTGGTGGACGTGACCGGCACCGAGCCCACGGAGCTGTCCAGGCTCGCTCTGCCCGCCGGCGCTCCGGCAGACGAGCTGCTGCTGGTCGGCGACCGAGCGGTGCTGCTCGGCTCGGCACGCGACCGGCTGGTCACCACCGTCGTGGACCTGGCCGACCCCGGGGCTCCTGTGGTCGTGCACACCGAGCAGTCCGAGGGCAACCTCGTCTCGGCCCGCGAGCACGACGGCACCGTACGAATCGTCACCTCGCAGGACCCGGACCTGCCGTTCGTGACACCAGGCACCGACTACTCCCCGCGCGAGGCCCGCGCCGAGAACCGGCGCATCGTCCGTGCCGCCAAGGCACGGGACTGGCTGCCGGCGCGCTCGGACAGCGGCGGTGACCTGGCCGCCGGCGCCAACGGCGACGACGTGACCCGGCTGCTGGCGTGCGCCGACGTGCGCCGCCCCGACCGGGCGTCCGGCCTCGGCACCGTCAGCGTGACCACCCTCGACCCGGCGGCGCCAGACGAGCGCGTGGCCACCGGCGTCACAGCCGACGGGTCGATGGTCTATGCCTCCACGGACCGGCTCTACGTCGCAACCACCCAGGGCGGCTGGGACGAGCTGGCCGGGATCGGCCGCGGGTTCATCGCGCCCCAGCCCGCCGGACCGACCGAGGTGCACGCGTTCGACACCTCCGGCACGACGACCTCGTACGTCGCCTCCGGCCGGGTGCCTGGCGCAGCGCCCGACCGGTGGGCGTTCAGCGAGCACGACGGCAGGCTGCGGGTCGCCACCGCCCTCGGCTCGTCGTGGTCACCCCGCGAGTCGCAGGTCACTGTGCTCGAGGAGTCCGGTGGGGAACTGGTCGAGGTCGGCTCGGTGGCCGGCATGGGCGAGGGCGAGCAGATCCACGCGGTGCGCTGGTTCGGCGACGTCGCCGTGCTGGTCACGTTTCGCCAGACCGACCCGCTCTACACCATCGACCTGTCCGACCCGACGCGCCCCCGGGTCGCGGGTGAGCTGAAGATCCCCGGCTTCTCCGACTATTTGCACCCGGTCGGCGGTGGGCTGCTGCTGGGGGTGGGTCAGGACGCCAACCAGCGCGGGCGCACCCAGGGGGCACAGCTGTCCACGTTCGACCTGGCCGACCTGGCCGCTCCCGACCGGGTGGCGACCCTCGACCTGCAGGCTGAGCAGACCCCGGTCCAGCAGGATGCGCGGGCGTTCGGCTACCTGCCCGACCAGCGGCTGGCGCTGCTTCCCACCGAGAGCTTGGGCCGGAGTCGGGAGACGGCACTGAGCCTGGTGCGGGTCGGCGCCGATGGCTCGATGGTCGAGCTCGAGCGGTTGTCGTCGCTGCCCGGCGGGGCGGCCGGTGTACGCGCGTTGCCGCTCGCCAACGGCCGCGTCGCCGTGGTCGCCGACGGTGCGGTCGACCACCTGATGACGCCCCCCGTGCGCTGACGGCAGACTGGCCCCCGTGCCAAGCGCGCTGCCCTATGTCGTCGCGGTCGAACGGCTGGTGGCCGCCGACCAGCAGACCGTCTTCGACCTGCTCGCCGACCCTGCCCAGCACCCGCTCCTGGACGGGTCGGGCTCGGTGGTGTCCGCCGAGCCTGACAACCCCACCCGGCTCAGCAGGGGAGCCCGATTCGCCATGACCATGCGGATCGGCGTGGCGTACCGGATCACGAACACGGTGGTGGAGTTCGACGAGCCGCGCCGGATCGCGTGGCGGCACTTCGCCGGCCACCGTTGGCGCTACGTGCTGACCGCGGTGGGCGACCAGACGCTGGTCCGCGAGGAGTGGGACCCGACCCGGGTGCCGCACCTGTGGCCGTGGTTCGCGCTGAGCAGGTTCCCCGCACGCAACCGGACCGGGATGGCGGCGAGCCTCGAACGGCTCGCCGACCTGGTCGCCCCGGACTTGTCGGCCGGTCCGCCGCCCTCGCCGGCGCCGGCGGGCGACAGCGGCTGACCAGCCGGCTCGGGTCAACCCTCGAGTGGGGGCTGCTCCTTCGTCCCGTGCCGGAAGTTCTTCAGGCTGTACCCGATCAGCGCGAGCGCGATCAACCCTCCGACGATGATGGACACGCCCGTGCCCCAGCCTCCGACGGGCAGGTCGGGACCGATCACCCAGAACTGCGGGATCCGCGGGTCGTACCACCAGAACACGCCGACCACGATCACCATGAGTGCGCTCAGCACGCTGAAGATGATCCGCGGCCAGCTCGCGACGCTCTCCGCGGACACGGCGAACGCCTTGTCCCGCATCACGTCGACGTAGCGCTCGGCCCACTCGAACTCGGTGGCCAGGACGATCAGCCCGATCAGCAGCAGCAGCAGCCCGGGCCCGGGCAGCACCAGCGCCGCCACCCCGGCTGCGCACAGCAGCAGCCCGACGAGCAGGACGAGGACCTTGCGCAACGACACGGTGCGCCAACCTACCGAGCGGACGGCCGGGTCACTCCAGGGCGGCGTCGAGGGTGATCGTGGTGCCGGCCAGCGCCTTGCTGACCGGGCAGGTGCGCTCGGCCTCGGCCGCCAGCTCGGCGAAGCGGTCCTTTTCAGCTCCGTCGACAGTGGCTCGGGCGGTGATCTCGATCGTGGTGATGGTGAGCCCGGCGTCGTTCTTGGCGAGGGTGACCTTGACTGACGTACGCAGCGTCTTGAGCTTCACGTCGTTGCGACCGAGGGTGCCGGCAAGGTTCATCGAGAAGCAGGTGGCGTGGGCCGCAGCCACCAGCTCCTCGGGGTCGGTCTGGTTGTGCTCCGGGCCGTCAGCAACACGAGACGGGAAGAACACGTCGAAGGTCGCGGCGCCCGACGAGTCGAGGCTGGTACGCCCCCTGCCATCGTCAATGCCACCTTCCCAGGCTGTACTGGCTGTGCGAGCGGGCATCGAGGTGACCTCCGAGATCTGCGTAGCGATTTCGCCACGGACCACACAGACGCTACGGGTGTGGTCCCGTCACCGCACCCTGGACTGCCGCGACCGGGAGTTGCTGCTCCGGCGGGACCGACAGCTGGGCCCATCCGTCGACCGGCTCCGGGTCTGACAGCGGCTGCGCGGGCTGCGCCGTCGGGATCGAGGCCACTGCCTCCGCCAGCGAGACAGGGCGACCGATCAGGAACCCCTGGGCGTAGACGTCGTAGCGCATGTCGCGAAGGCGGTCGAGCTGGCCTTGCCGCTCCACGCCCTCCACCACCACGTCCAGCCCCATCGCCTGGCCCATCAGGAGCATGGAACGGAGCAGCTCGACCGAACGGGCGCTGTGGTCGATGTTGGCGGCGAACGTCTTGTCGGTCTTGAGGATGTGCACCGGCAGGTTCTGCAGGTACCCGATCGACGAGAAGCCCACGCCGAAGTCGTCGACGGCAAAGCGCACGCCGGCCTCGACCAGCCGGCGCATCGCGTCAAGGGACAGCGAGTCCTCCCGGACGACGTCGCGCTCGGTGACCTCGAGGACGAGGTCGACATCGCGCAGCGACTCGGTGGCATCGCGCACCTTGTCGACGAACGCGGGTGAACGCAGCTGCTGGGCCGAGATGTTGACCGCCAGCTCGAGCGGGGACCCGTACGGCCCGAAGCCGCCCAGCGCGGCCGCGTCGTGGGCGACGATGTCGAGCACGTGCTCTCCGAGTGGCACGACCAGCCCGGTCTCCTCGGCCAGCGGCACGAACTGTGCCGGCGAGATGTCGTGCTCGCCGTGCCGCCAACGGGCGAGCGCCTCGAGCCCGACGACCGCGCCCGTGCGGACCTCGACAACCGGTTGGTAGGCGACGCTGATCTCACCCGCGTCGAGCGCGGCCCGGAACGCTTCCACCATCTCCAGCTTGCGGACCCGGGCTGTCCCGAACTCGGGCTGGTATCGGGCCACGCAGTTCTTGCCCAGTGCCTTGGCCTCGTACATCGCCATGTCCGCGCTGCGCAGCACCGTGTCGCCGGTGTCATCCCCGTCGGAGGTGGCGACGCCGATGCTGGTGCTGACGGTGACGAAGTGTCCGTTGAGCTCGGCTCGCTCGACGACCGCCGCGAGGACGCTGCTGCTCACCCGGTCGATGTCGTCGGGGTCCTGCACGTCCTCGAGCAAGATCGCGAACTCGTCGCCGCCCAGGCGTGCAACCGTGTCGCTCGCGCGTACGCACCTGCGGATCCGGGCGGCCACGGTGACCAGCACCGCGTCGCCCGCACCGTGGCCGAACCGGTCGTTGACCTGCTTGAAGCCGTCGAGGTCGCAGAAGAGCACGGCGACCCGGGAGTGACGACGGCGGGCCAGCTGCAACGCGTGCTCGACCCGGTCGAGGAACACGTCTCGGTTGGCCAGCTGGGTGAGGGTGTCGTGCCGGGCGAGGTAAGTCATCTCCCTGGTGAGCTTGAGCCGGGACAGAGCCTCGGAGCCGGCCAGAGCCAGCTGGTCGAGGTGCTCGGCGTCGGACGACACCGTCGCGCGCAGCCGCGACCACTCGGGGGCGACCAGCCACCAGTCACGAGTACCGTCGGTCACGCGCGCACCCACCTCCTTCCTGGTGGGCGGAGTCTCGCGGATCCTCGTCTGGGCGACCCGAATCAGGTCCTGAGCCCCCGGCTCGAGGACGCTGAGCACGTCCTCGGCCGAGGTCTGGCTCTGCACTGACCGGGACACGTCGAAGAGCACCCGCATCCGCCGAGAACGCTCCCGGTCGCGGGTGGTCGACCGGGCGGCGACGAGCAGGGCGAGCACGGGCACCGCGAGCAGCAGCATCACGGCCGGTGGCAGCGCGCGCTGGATCTCGGCCGCCAGGTATCCGAGTGAGTCGACGGCGACGAGGATCACCATCGAGATCAGCACGCCGGACTCGACCAGCTGGCGCCGCGTGGTGTCACCGCTCTCGAGGGCCACCGATACCTCGGAGATCACGAAGTCGAACGCGAGATAGGCGGTGCAGCCGATCATCACGGCGAGGAACTCGGCCAGCGACCGGTCCTGAGCGTCGAACCGCACGAGCAGCAGGTCCATCAGCCACAGCGCGGCCGCGCCCGAGGCGGTCATCACGCCGACGTTGAAGACCCGGGCGACCATCCGGCGGTAGTCGACGCACTGCGCCACGACGGCGCCGACCGCCCACAGCAGCACCGCCTGGTAAGGCCGGTCGGCCACCGCGCCGAGGTAGGCGAGAACGCAGGAGTCGACGCCGATCTCGATCGAGCCGCCTGGGCGGTCGAGGTGCACGGGGTAGCGCGAGAAGAGCGCGATCAGCGGCACAGCAATCCAGACCAGGAAGAAGTCCATGGTCGTCGGATCGTCGATCGACAGCGCGTCCGCGTGCAGTCCGACGAGGCGTGACCCGGTGACCTCGACGGTGGCGAGCACGAGCACGGCCGCCATCGCCAGCACGGTCAAATCGAAGGCGCGGCTGAGCCGCGGCTGGCCGTCTGCCGGCACGCGCACCGCCTCTCCAGGGCCGATCGCCGCTGCCTTGACTACCCTCACGGTAGTCGTGCGTGCGCGCGTGACCACACTCTGTATACGTGCTGACCCCCGTTCGGGCCAGCCTGGTCCTGGCCGAACGGCCCACCCACTGTTCGCGGTCGGCCGGGGGGCAGGATTGGCCGTGATGTGATCTACGTCCCACCCCGCCGTTGAGCCCGCGCGGTCTGACCATTCGGGGATAGCAGCGTAGCCATGCGGACAGTAATCATACTGTGGCTTTGTGTAGTCATGGCGCACTGGCCGACGATCCGGGGGTGAGCAAACCTCTACCGTCCCCCGCGCTGCGGCACCTGCTCAGCCGGTTCAGCTTCGGCGTCACGCCCGGCCTGGTGGGCCAGGCGCGGGCAGCCGGTGGCGGCACCGGCTGGTTCGAGCGCCAGCTGGACCACCGGTCGATCCCCGACGACGCCGCCGGTGCGATGCGCGGGTGGTTTCCCTACCTCGACAAGACCCCGAGCCAGCTGTGGGCAGAGGACCAGACCGCAGGCGGCCGGCAGGGCTGGGAGACGGGTATCGACCTGCAGCGGTGGACGCTGCTGCGGCGGATCGCGAGCACCCGCCAGGTGCACGAGACGATGGTCGAGCTCTGGTCGAACCTGCTGCACGTGCCGTCCCCCGAGCCGAAGTCCTGGCCGATGCGACCCGACTACGACCAGGTCGTGCGCGAGCACGCACTCGGCCGGTTCGAGGACCTGCTGGTCGAGTGCGTGCTCCACCCCGCCATGGGCTGCTACCTCGACAACGCGGTCTCCACCTCGCGCAGCATCAACGAGAACCTCGGCCGCGAGGTTCTCGAGCTGCACACGGTGGGGATCCAGTCCGGCTTCGACGAGGAGGCGGTGCGAGACAGCGCCTACATCCTCACCGGCTGGAAGTGTGACCGGTTCAACACCTGGGAGGCGAGCTACTCGACCGGGGACCACTACATCGGTCCGGTGCGGGTGCTCGGCTTCAGCGACGCCAACGGCGCCGCAGACGGCCGCGAGCTGACTCGGCGCTACCTGCGCTACCTGGCCAACCACCCGGCCACCGCGCGCAGGGTCGCGAGTCGGCTGGCGGTGCGGTTCGTCAGCGACGAGCCGTCGGCGGCACTGGTCACCCACGTCGCCGACGCCTTCACCCGGTCGGGAACCGACATCAAGGCCACGCTGCGAGCGCTGATCGCACACCCCGAGTTCGCAGCATCGCGGGAAAGCAAGATCCGTACGCCCACCGAGGACGGCGTCGCGACCTACCGGGCGCTCGGCGTGCAGGTGCAGCGGCCGAGCCGGGCCGCCGACGCCGGCAACGCGATCGCCCACCAGATCTCGACGATCGGCCAGGCGCCGTTCGACTGGCCCCGCCCCGACGGCTTCCCCGACGTCGCCAACGCCTGGACGTCGACCAGCCGCATGCTCGGCTCGTGGCAGGTGCACTGGACAGTGGCCGGCGGCTACTTTCCGGCCACCGGCGTCACGTATCGGCCCAACGCGGCCTGGCTTCCGGCGCTGCCCGCCCGCTTCGACGAGGTGGTGGACCACGTCTGCCGCAAGCTGCTCTCTCGGGCGGCTACCACCCGCATGCAGCAGGCGGCGTCCATCTACACCGGGCTGTCGGCAGGGACGCGGATCGCCAGTCCCGACGACCTGTCGCCATACCGGCTGGCCAAGCTGCTGGCGACCCTGCTCGACACACCCGCACACATGAACCGATGAGGAGTAGCCCAGTGCTCGACGACGACACCTGCGCCTGCGCCGACTTTCGTGCGTCGCGCCGCACGTTCCTCCGCGGAGCCGCCGTGGCCGGCGCCGCGATGGCGACCACCACGATGGGCGACGTCTTCACCCAGACCGCATACGGCGCCACCGCGGCAAACCCCAACGTGCTGGTGGTGCTGAGCCTGCGCGGCGGCGCCGACGGACTGTCCATCGTGGTCCCGCACGGCGATCCCGGCTATGCAGCCGCCCGCCGCCGGATCGCCATTCCGGGGTCGCAGCTGCTGGAGGCGGATGCGATGTTCGGCCTGCACCCAGCGCTGGCTCCGCTGCGGCCGATGTGGCGTGCCGGCACCTTCGGGGCGGTGCAGGCGGTCGGGCTGCCGGCGCCGAAGCGCAGCCACTTCGACGCCATGGAGGCCGTCGAGGACGCCGATCCCGGCTCCCCCGAGCGTCGCGGCTGGATCAACCGCGTCGTCGGCAACATCGGCGGCGGCGCGCCGGAGCAGGCAGTGCAGCTGGGCCAGCCGATGGTCCCGACCTCGTTGTACGGACCGGCGGCGACGCTGTCGGTCACCGAGCTCGACCGGCTCCGGCTGCCCGGCCCCACCGACGTAGAGAGCGTGCTGATGCACCGGCAGGCGTACGCCGCGGTGTGGGACGACGCGCCGGGACCGCTCGGGCTGGCGGCCCGCTCAGCGCTGTCGACGACGGCACGGCTGCGTTCGCTCGCCACCACACCGGTCCAGCCACAACACGGCGCCAGCTACCCCAGCTCGGACCTCGGTCGGGCGGTGGCGGAGACCGCCGCGACCATCCGAGCCCAGGTAGGCGCGCAGGTCATCACCGTCGAGTGCGGCGGCTGGGACATGCACACCGGCGTCGGCACGAGCGACGACGGGCAGATGCGCATTCGCCTCGACGAGCTGGCGGCCACGCTGGCAGCGTTCTTCACCGACCTCGGCACGCTCTCGGCCCAGGTGACGGTCGTGACGATCAGCGAGTTCGGCCG
>JACCWP010000106.1 GCA_013697585.1 Nocardioidaceae bacterium | reverse complement strand
TCGACCGCTCCCGGGGGTACGTCTGCCTGCCTCAGGGCGTCCAGGAATGTGGCTAGGTTCATCGCCAGGTCTTCGCGTCGTGGGTCGACGGATGTGTCCGGGTCGACCACCTCGGGGGATGCACCATCGATCCAGCGGACCACTGACCAGCGCTCGGGGTAGTCGCAGTCGGGGTCGAACACGGCAACTACGTCAGGCACGGACACTGGCAGCAGTGGCCCCAAGACCGGTAGCCATGTGGCCTCTTTCGAGATGGTCTGGGATCCACCGGGTTGGCGCGGCAGCCGCACCAGGAGCTCTTCACCGAGACGGAACAGCGCGTTCGTCGAGCCGCTCGATGCCAACCGGCGGACCGGTGCGTCAGCGTATGCAGGCATGGCCCGGGCCACCAGGCGGCGGACCAGCTCAACATCGATCGGAATCTCGTCGGAATGGAGAGTTCGAGCCACCCCCGGACTCAATCCCACCGTTCGGACGTGCCGCAACCGACTTTCAGACGCACGATATGGCCGCGACGGTGGCGGCTACCCTCGTCCGAACCTGCCGCTGTCGGGGCGGGACGCCCGGCCGCGCCGCGAGTCGCGTGGCTTGGCAAACGGCGTCCCGCACGCGGATCCAGTTTGCGACACGTCCCGCTCGCGACTGTTTCGACCGAAGGCGAGAGTGCTCGTCGTCAAACGCGGGTCGACGCAGCGTCGTCCGGGCGGCGCGTCCGCGCACTCGCGCGCCTCGATTCTTGTGTCGGCCGCTTCGCTGATCTGCGCGGCGATGTCGACTGCGCGACTCTCGTTCTCGACGTCGACGACCCAGAAGCCTTGCAGCGCCTCCATTGGGTTCGACAAGGGACCGTCAGTCACGACAGGCTCACCGTTGTCGACGGTGACGGTCTTGGCGGTAGCCGGGTCCGTGAGCCCCTGCTAAAAGACGAGCTCGCCGGATTGGGCAAGCTCCACGTCGATCCTCTTCATGAAGGAGATCATCTCTTCGACCCACTCGCGTGACCTCGTGGCCAGGGAGGACGCGTCGCCGGACGTCATGATCATGTATTCATCCCGTCGCTCCTTTGGTCGGCCGGAGAAATTGACCGGCAAGGCGATGCCACTCACACGCTGGTTGGACCGAGCGCGGCGGCGGAACTCATCGGTCCGCGGATGGCCTTGGCCGCGAGTCCGGGCGTCGCCGCTATGCGGTCATCTTCGCCGCGCGTCGCCGGAGCCGAACGTCAACCGGCATCGGGCGACGTCGCAACCGCAACCGGCGCTGCCGGCCCCAGCGTGATGGATGCCGGGTCGAAGGGCAGACGACAACAGCTGACCTAGCCTGGCCAGGTGCAGGCATTCGTCGAGAACGACGTGGGCATGGCCTTCGACCACGGATCCGCGGCGTGGGTCTTCGACCTCGACCACTGGGGTGTCTGCGGGCAGGGTCCGGACGAGGCTGCAGCGTTGGCGGATCTCGCCGTCCGGGTGGGATCCGCTGTGATCGTTGCGGAACGGATTCGGGGCGACGAGCGAGCGTTCCTTCGCGACCGTAGGCCAGCGACCGACCAGGAGTGGGCGACGACTCTGACCGTCCTCGCCGCGGTCCGGCCCCAGACGATCGCCTTCGTACAGTCCCATCCCGAGCTGCTTGACAGGGATGACCCCAATCGTGCGTTGCCCGAATTTGCCGGCTGGCGGACGCTGCGCCAGATGGCCTGGCACATCGCGGATACCGAGAGCCGCTACTACCTGCCGATGGCCGGCCTGCCAGGCAAGCAAGGGGTTAGTGACCTGCTTGAGGAGCTCGGGTCCTCCCACGACCACGTCACCGCGGTGATCACCTCCATGGCCCCGGACATCGACGTGGCCACCGAGGGCACCGAATGGACGTCGACCAAGCTGCTGCGCCGACTTGCCTGGCACGAGCGCGGCGAACTGGAAGCCATGACGGCTATGGCCGAACGCCTGGAAGCGGCCTGCTGACGGTGCCCGACAGTGGGATGCAAGCACACAGTCGTAACAAGCACCGCCATTCCCGGATAGGGATCGGCTAGCGGCCGTCGGTTGGTTTGCGGTGCGGACCCATGTCCTCCAGCATCGACCGGCTGGCTGGGCCGCGGCAAGAGGCGATAAGTTCCGTCTCGCGCTCGCCGTTCGTTGATCTGAGCGCTTCCCGGCCGAATCGTTGAGGCAGCAGGATGGCGTCGTACCATGGAGGACCCGCCCGTCTGGAACGGGCCGGTGGTGGTGCTGATGTGCGGGGTAGCCGGTTCGGGCAAGACGACCTACGCCCAGCGCCTGGAGGCCGAGGGCTACGTCCGCTTGTCCATCGACGAGGAGATCTGGCAGCGCTTCGGCCGGTTCGGGATCGACTACGACCCGGTCGACTACCCTCGTCTCTCACAGGTCGCCGAGGCGGCCATACGCGAGCGCCTGCCATTCCTCATCGAGCACGGCCTTGACGTGGTGGTCGACGTCAGCTTCTGGCAGCGCATGGCCCGGGACCGGTATAAGCGGGTCGTCGAGGACGCCGGCGGGCGGTGGCGACTGGTCTACCTGCGGGTCGACCCCGCAGTGCTGCAACGGCGCCTCGCCGATCGCGCCCAGCGCTTCGACGCGAACGCCGCGTTCCCGATCACCGACGAGATCCTGTCCGCCTACCTCTCGGGATTTGAAGTGCCGAGCGGCGAGGGTGAGGAGGTCGTCACCCTCAAGCCCTGAACACGTGCTCAGCCTCGTCAGCGCGCTGGTCTGAGGGCCAAAGGCGTCATGCCCTTGCGCCGGTGACGGGCCATCGTGTGCGCCGGCTGTGATCGGCACCTCGTCCACGAACTGCACGGCGCGGAGGTATTGGTCGAACTGGCCGGGCAACGCCCGCGCTCGGCGTCGCCACGCTCCGTCCTTTAGGAGGAAAGGCTGACGGCAGGGTGGTCCAGTGCTGGTCGTCGCTATCGAACTCGTCCCACTGCAGGATCGGCGACTGGGAATGCGGCGCGGCCGAAGAACGCCCGTGCGCGGCGGTGAGCGCCGGACTGGACCGTCGGGTTCGCAAATCGCTATTGAGCGATCGGGATCTGGGCATCACTGTTTCAAGTCGGACGGGGGTTCGATCGCGAGCGGAGAAGGATCAGACAGCGGACACGGCGGTTCTCAGGCCGCCGTCCACCTGTACCGCGTCACCCACAGCCCCGGGATGACCTCCTCGTCTTCGACGCGCACGAATCCCAGATGCTCGTACATGATCTTGGCGGGGATGTTGTTGCAGCCAGTCGATACGACGGTGCGCCGCTGTCCGGCACGCTGCAGGACTGCTCGGACGAGTGCAGATCCCACGCCATGCCGGTGCATGTCCGGCGCCACGACCAAGCGGTCGACGTCGAGCTCTTCCTCGTTCTCACTCCACCCGACAGCTCCAACGAGGCGACCGTCGACGAGCGCCGCCAGCCACAGCAGCTGAGCAGATCGGAGATCGTCAACGTCTTCGTGCAGGGCTGGTATCCGGTCGTCAAGGATCAGACTGGCCTCGAGTGTGTAGGCCGCGTGCTGGATCTCGAGCAAGGTACGGGCCAACTCGGGGTCGGAGCCGGGAACCACCTGAAGAATGCGCATGCCTCAGCCTCACAGTCCGGGCGCTATGTAGTTTGTCGGCCCGCAGGGGAACCATGACCGGACATCACAGGCGCAGGAGCATGGTGAGCGAGCCTCCGACCTGCCCTATCTGCCGGAAGCCAACGCGTTCGTAGAGTCGGCGTGCGTAGTTGTCGGGCTCCACGCTGAGGCTGAGCGCGGTCAGCTCGGCTTCACGGGCGGCGGTAATCAGTGCGTCGAGCAGGCGGGCGCCAATTCCTCG